>SLOU01000115.1 GCA_007132385.1 Balneolaceae bacterium
GTTCGGATGATTTTGTTGTGCAGATCCTGAATTCCTCCGAAAGGGTCGATCAGAAGCCCGAAAGAATCCGGGTTCAACGACCATGAAAGGGCATTGATCGTCAGGTCGCGCCTTAATTGATCATCCTCAAGAGAACCGTTTTCTACAACCGGTTTGCGGGATGAGCGGTTGTAACTTTCTTTTCGTGCACCAACAAATTCCAGTTCCAATCCTTCATATTTGATTTGAGCCGTGCCGAATCGTTTGAAGATCGAAAGATTTTGGGTTTCAAGCTCCTCGGCAACGCGGCGTGCCAGTTTGACGCCAGATCCGACTGTTACAAAATCGATATCAGGTTCTATCCCGGGATTGAGCCGCCCGAGGTAAAAATCCCGTACATATCCTCCGACAACATATACCTGCTGACCAATTTCGGCAGCGGTTTCACCGATCAGGCGAAAGATTTTCTCGTGGTGCCGGGGGAGTTTATTCAATATTTTGTTTACTGTATTCATGAGCAGAAAAAATAAAAACAAATGTCCTGCGAATCATGAATAACTTTAGCTTATTTTTCGATGACGGAATGATCGCCCAGGTGCACTGTTCCTTTCTGGTCGTTAATTTCAACATGACTGCCCACTGTACTGTTAGTTAATTCACTGTTCCTGATCACCGTATGGCTCCGTATGATCGATTCGGAAAGGACACTGTCTTCAATGACGGAGCCGGCTTCAATGCTGACATTCGGGCCAATTTCGCTGGATCTGATTTTTACATCTTTACCTATGAAAACCGGAGGGTGAATGTTGGTATCCGGGTATGCACTTTCATCATAAGCATGATTCTCTTTTTCCAATATCACCCCGGAAGTATCAAGCCAGGCAGGAAGCGTACCGCAGTCCAGCCATTCGTCCACGGTCGCTTTTCTAAAGGTTTTGCCTCCTTTTAGCAACCGGTCGAGAGCATCTGTTAGCTGAAATTCACCTCCATGACCTTTGATGTCATTATCAAGCAGGTATTCGATCGCTTTTTTTAGTGCCTTGCCTTCACTGAAGTAATAGACACCAATGATGGCAAGGTTGGAAATAGGCTCCTTCGGTTTTTCAACAAAATCGGTAATGGTATCTCCTTCGTGAACAGCCACCCCGAACCGCGAGGGATCGTCAACCTCTTTAAGCCAGATCACACTGTCGGCTCCTTCAACCGAGACTTTGTCGTAAGAATCAAAGAGTGTATCCGCAAAAACGATAATCACTTCACCTTCCAGGTCTCTGGATGCACTGTAAACAGCATGAGCAGTACCCAGGGCCACTTCCTGCACGCGAAATGTCGCTTTGGCATCGTGTCTGTTACTCATGTCCGACAATGTATCACGTATTTCTTTTCCGAAATCCGGGCCCAGGATATAGACAATTTCATTAATCGTTCGATCGAGAGTTCTGGCAAAGGTCTCAACAATACGTTCAACAATCATGGTTCCGGCAACCGGAAGAAGCGGTTTTGGGGTTGTATGGGAGTGAGGCCTGACTCTTGTCCCTCTGCCTGCCATCGGGATAATTAATTTCATATATTTTCCGCTTTATTTTTATAGTTCTTTTGATTTGAAATCACCGGAATCCAATATAACCGTTCGATTGTTTATTATCGAATGGAATAGATATCAACGCTGTTACCTCTATATTAAACCTGAGTTCCTTTGACTATATATTTTTCAATCCTTAATTCTCTGTTACTTATTGCCGGATTTGTGCTGGTAAAACACAGTTGGCACAGATACCAGTATTTCCTGCAGATGATCCAGCAAAACGGTTATAAAATCAGGGAGTATTTTCGATGGATGTTGCAAAACTTTTATTCAAAGGTGGTCTTGCCGGAACACTTTTTGATGATGTTGATCATATTTTCGCTGCTGTTTTTTCTTTCCGAACAATTGACCATTACAGCTTCTGCGATAATCTTGGGCCTTTTTGTGCTTTTTTGGTTTCATTCCAGCGGCCGCTTTAGACCGGAGAAGGATAAAAAACCACTGATATATACACCCAGAATGCAAAGGCTGGCATTTATCCAGGGACTTATCATCATTTGTTTTATATATATCATAGCCGACCTGTCGTTTACAGGCAGGCTGATGAATACTCCAATTACACTTACCGGTACGGTCAGTTCACTGCTTATTGCCGATCCTTATTTTCTTGTTTTCGGGTTGATACTGGTCGATCTCTCGATTCCTTTCTTTTTGATCCTCTCCTCGCTTTTGACTATGCCGGTGGAATGGAATATTCATCGCGGATTCAAGAAAAAAGCGCGTAAAAAACTGGAAGGGATGAGTAATCTGACGATCATCGGCATTACCGGCAGTTATGGAAAAACGAGCACGAAATTTATGATCAGCTCACTGCTCAGGGAGAGATTCCAGGTATGCGTAACCCCGGGGAGTTATAACACCCCGATGGGAATCTGTAAAGTGATTAATAACGATCTGGAAGGGCACCACCAGGTACTGGTTCTTGAAATGGGTGCTCGCTATGAAGGTAATATCCGCGAATTATGTAAGATCGCACGCCCGGACATTGCCGTGATTACCAATACAGGCAAAGCCCACCTGGAGACATTCGGCTCACCGGAAGCGATTGTTCGTGAAAAATCGTCTCTGGTTAAAGAAGTAAAGCAACCGGGAATATTGGTGCTGAATGCCGACGATGAAAATGTTCGCTCCATGGCCGGCCTTCGGCCTGATGCGGAAGTTATCACTGCGGGCCTGGACCGGGGTGACATCCGTGCGTCCGGGGTCACCTACAATGAACAAGGAACGGCCTTTGATATGCATTGGGTTGAGGAGGATGGAGAAACCAGGACATTACAGATCAAAATGAAACTTTTGGGGGCACACAATGTGCTCAATTTTTTGCTGGCTGCTGCACTGGCCATAAAGCTGGGCCTCAGACCGGCAACCATCGCCCACGCGGCAACCCGGATCGAACCGGTTGAACACAGGCTCGAGTTAAAAAAGCATAACGGGTTGATTGTGATCGACGATGCGTTCAATTCAAATCCGGTAGGTGCCAAAAATGCGCTGGAAATATTATGCTCGTTTACGAGCGGGCGCCGAATTATCATCACTCCGGGAATGATCGAATTGGGAGAACTTCAGGAAGAGGAAAACCAAAAATTTGGCCGGCATATTGCCAATGCCGGCCTGGATTTGATTATTCTTGTAGGTAAAGAACAAACAGCTCCGATTTTAAATGGAATTCAGGAAGTCAATCCGCAAGCAGATAATGTCAGGATTGTCCATTCACTGTTTGATGCCAACCAGATTGTCAGGGAATTCAGCCGTGACGGTGATGTGGTTCTGTACGAAAACGACCTTCCCGATACCTACAGTGAATGATTTAACTTCATTGAAATATCGAATGGCATATAATTTTACCATTCTATTCGTATCGAACAGCATCTGCAGGCTGAACTTTGGATGCACGCAAAGAAGGATACCAGCTTGCGGCAATGCATAGAATCAGGCTTCCGGTGAGTACGATACCAACATCAAAAGCACTTATGGAGACCGGGTAGGCATCGATGATGAATGCAGTAGAGAGCCTCAGAAGCCCATATTCATGCTGCAGCCATGTAAGCAGTAAGCCTAAAAATCCACCGAGTCCACACCCTATCAGGCCGATATAAAGACCCTGGCTGCGAAAGATTTTTTTAATATCGGCTTTTGACATACCCATGGAGACCAGGATGCCGATGTCGCGCTGTTTCTGTATCACAATCATGGTAAGTGAGCCGACGATATTCAGAACGGCTACTAATACAATAATCATCAATACGAAATAGGACCCCCATTTTTCAAGGTACATGACATCGTAGAGAGGCTTCTGCAAATCGTACCAGGTGGAAACCCTGAAATCAGGTCCGAGGGCTTCTTCAAGATCCCTTTTGACCCGGTGGGCGATATCTGTGTCGGTCAGTCTGACGTCGTATCCCGAAATTTGGTCCCGGGCGTTAAAAAGCCTTTGTGCTGCAGTTAAATCGATGTAAACCTGGTCTGCGTCGGTGATCTGTTGCATGGAATAAGCTCCCCTGAGCCTGAAAAGATTTACCCTGGGGGCACTGAACTGTGTCAGGGCTCGCCTCATTCCCGAAGCGCTGAGCAGAGCCACTTCATCGTCAAGATCAATTCTGTGCCGGTTTTTAAGCCGTTCGCTCATGACGACTCCCGGCCTCTGGTTTTGGACGGAAAAATCGAATCTTCCACTGCGGATATGCGATTCCAGATCGTTAATCCTGAGGAAAGATTCAACCTGGATACCGCGAACCGACACCACTTCATTACGATCGTCCTGAAATGCAAGCATGCTTTTACCCGCTAAGAACGGGCTTAAGTCCACAACTTCACCGACATCTTTTATCCTGTTTTCGAAATTGGAATCGTGGCTGAAGTACCGTTCGGTAGCGTGTTCGATCCGGATGTCAGGATCCTGGGCCAGCAGTATGCCCCGGATGACATCGTAAAATCCATTGAAGACAGAAAGTACGATTAT
The DNA here is from genome assembly GCA_007132385.1 of Balneolaceae bacterium. Classification (GTDB taxonomy): domain Bacteria; phylum Bacteroidota; class Rhodothermia; order Balneolales; family Balneolaceae; genus SLOU01. The sequence continues at coordinate 4,524 of SLOU01000115.1, forward strand.
CAAAAGAGCTGTGCCGATTGTAACTCCGGTGATACTGACGAAGGTCAGCACGGAGATTAGCGATATATCCTTGCCGGAGAACAAGTAACGTCTTGATATAAGTTGGATGGGATTCATTCTTTCTCTAAAAATTCACAAGCAGGTGAAAGGAATCGTTACATTCTGAATAAAATTTTTATCTTTAAATAGACATATTAACAAAAAAAACAAACTATTGGCTCACTCACCCACACTTAAAATCGAGGAAATAACAGCCATTTCCAATGGTGTTCACGGGGATCCGTTTGCTGTTTTGGGGTTGCACGAAACTGAATTATCCGGGAAAAAGAAACTGGTTGTACGCACATTTCAGCCCAATGCAAAAAAAATCACTGTATTACCGGATTCCGGAAAGTCGGCCGAATTGCACAAAATTTCGGATGAGGGCCTCTTTGAATATCAATTCCCGAGAAGAAAAAACCGGTTTTTCTACGATTTTGAAATCGAACCATATGAAGGGAAAACGTACAGGATTACCGATCCGTATCAGTTTTTATCACAATTAAGTGATTTTGATCTGCAGTTGTGGGGTGAAGGCAATCATCATCACACCTATAACTGGATGGGTGCGCATGTCAGGGAGATAGCCGGTGTGAAAGGGACCCTGTTTGTCGTAGCAGCCCCGGAAGCCGGCAGGGTGAGTGTTGTGGGATCATTCAACAATTGGGACGGCCGGATGCACCCGATGAGATTGCATGGCGCCCAGGGAATCTGGGAGATATTTATTCCACATGTGGGTCCGGGAGATCTCTACAAGTTTGAAATCAAACCGAAATTCCGGGATGAAATACTTCTCAAATCGGATCCATACGCATTTGCATCTGAACTCCGGCCCAGTACAGCTTCCAAAGTGTGGGAAAGTAATTTCAAATGGAGTGACAAAAACTGGATGAATGAAAGGGGCTCGGTACAATCGCTCGACAAACCGATGGCGGTTTATGAAATTCATCCCGGTTCCTGGAGGAAAAAAGATGACGGCCATACTTTTTTAAACTACAGGGAGCTGGCTGACCAGCTCATTCCCTACCTGACGGAAATGGGATATACGCATGTAGAAATGATGCCAGTTGCCGAACATCCCTACGATCCCTCCTGGGGGTACCAGATTACTGGTTATTTTGCGGTTACCAGTCGTTACGGGACTCCGGATGATTTCAAATACCTGGTAAACCAGTGTCATAAAGCGGGAATTGGTGTCTTTGTAGATTGGGTACCGGCTCATTTTACAAAGGATGAACATGGATTGCGGATGTTCGATGGAACTGCCTTGTACGAGCATTCAGACCCGCGGCAGGGAGAACACACCGATTGGGGAACCAACATTTTCAATTACGGGCGAATTGAGGTAATCAATTTTCTAATCTCCAACGCGGTTTTTTGGTTGGAAGAATATCATATCGATGGGCTGCGGGTGGATGCTGTTGCATCCATGCTCTACCTGGACTATTCGCGGGAAGAAGGAGAATGGATTCCCAATCAATACGGGGGCCGGGAAAACCTGGAAGCCATTCACTTTTTACGCAAGTTTAACGCAGTGGTTCATGAATATTTTCCCGGCACGTTGACTATGGCTGAAGAATCGACTTCCTGGCAGGGTGTTTCCAGGCCAATTGAAACTGGAGGCCTCGGGTTCGATTATAAATGGAACA
>SLOU01000156.1 GCA_007132385.1 Balneolaceae bacterium
TGGATCTACTACCCTTCAGTAAAATATCTATGACACACTTTATTGAACACTACCATTAGATTGCAATTTAAAATGACCAAAGTGATCAATCTGTTTTTATTGAAAAAACAATTTCATCGGTAATTTGAAGAAGGTCTGAAACAGATTTTGTTTGTTTTATAGATTGTTTGCTGATTTCTTTTTCAAAACTTTCTGCTGCTACACAGAAGATTGTTGCCTTTTCCCACGGGCGCGGAGTACGGAGTATTTCACGCAGCATCGCAGCGATCTCAACCAGTTTCCAGGCATCGACCTGAGATTTTTGTAAATAAAGATATTCAGAAAACGCTTCAATTGTCTCGGCCAATCCGTTTTTATCACCTATTTCACGACGAATGGAATAGCTTTCAAGTAAATCGTTCAAAATGCTGCCTTTTCTCTCTGCATGCAGCATAGCTCGCCCTGCACTGCACAATGCCTGAGCTGTTCCCCAGCGATCGCCTATTTCTTTCCGCAATCTGATGCTTTCGGCAAATGGTTCGGCGGCTTTCACGTATTGTTGGTTGCGAAAATGAATAACTCCAAGAGAATTTAGTGCTAATGCCAGACCATAGGTGTCTTCAATTTTCCGGAAAGTTGGAATCACTTCATCCGTAATCAAAGCAATTGCAGGTTCAAGGCTGCCATGGTCTGCCAGTAGTTCCGCCTTCAGACAACTTGTAAATGTATAAAGCTGGCGGTCGTCAACTTTTTCAAAAAGGCTTAAGGCTTCCTCAAAATGTGCCTCTGCTTTTTCATAGATTCCCAATTTTTGCATTGCCCAGGCAGTGTTGGTAAGTGAAAATGCAATATTACGCATGTCTTCTTCCTCCCTGCGCAGCATAAGAGACTTTTCATGATATTGCTGTGCCTTTACAAAATCACCCTGGTGGTGTGCCACCCAGCCCAGATTATTGAGAGCAAAAGCAACACCCGATTTATTGCCAAGCTGCTTCTGAAGCTCAAAGGCTTCCTCCGAAAGTGCCCTGGTATCCGTGTAATTACTCCGTCGAAATTCAACCCATCCAAGGTTGGTTAATGCTTTTGCAATTCCCGGTTTTTTTCCTGCCTTCCTGTACAACTGAAGACACCGGGAAATAAAGTGAAATGCTTCCTCATAATCTCCATTATTGTGAGCCAGTGTTCCGGCGCCCAGCATAGCTTCGGCTGCGAGCTCTTTATGTTGCTCTGTATCGGTTTTGCGGATATGTTCATGTAATCGTTTTCTGCCCTCGCTAAAGATGCACTTTCTGAGCCAATAACGCCAAAGAACATTGCAGATAATCAGATTGTTGCGAACCTCTATTTGGATATCCGATTTCCATTCCAGTGCTTTAATCAGGTTTTCATAATCTTTGTCCAGTTTTTTTATCAATTCTGACTGGTCAGGGCCGGTAAATTGCGGCAATATCTGTTCACAAAAATCCACAAAATAGTGCCTGTGTGCATCTCTCATGGGCACATATTCACCGCTCTGTGATAAACATTCGGCAGCGAACTCCTTTATGGATTCGAGTATTCCAAACCGGTGTGAGTTATCGGATGTAGATGATTTGTAGATTAGATTTTTATTTAAAAGAGAGAAAATCCCATCCACAATATCGGCCTGATTTTCACGCCCGGGATTGCATACGGCCCCGGCAGCCTGCATCGTAAACCCCCCGGTAAATACAGCCAGCCTTTTGAACAGCATCTGTTCCTGCCCGGTAAGAAGATCGTAACTCCATTCAATGGCAGTCCGCAGAGATCGCTGGCGGGCCGGTAAATCACCCGTTCCGGCGGTTAATATTTCAAACCGGTCATTCAGACGCTGAAGTAATTCGCCGGGAGAGAGTGTCTTTATATGTACTGCGGCCAGTTCGATGGCGAGCGGCAAACCGTCCAGATAAATACAAATTTCAGCTATTTGATATCTGATTTCAGGAGTTACGTTGATAACCGGATTCACCTGTTTTGCCCGTTGAATGAATAAAGTTGTAGATTCATAATCATCAAGTGAAATCTTATTTTCTCCTGCATATTCCTTTGGAAGTGAGAGCGGGGGAACAGCAAATTCACTTTCTCCCTGAATATGGAGAGGCTGCCGGCTGGTAACCACAAATTTGCAATCCGGTGCATTTATAAGGATATCTGCAATGGCAGGTGCAGCCTCCGAAACCTGTTCAAAATTATCCAGAATCAGAATCCAATTTTTAGTATGCAGATGTTCTTTCAAAACTTCTGCCACAGATTTACTTGCTGTTTCCTTCAAATCCAGTGCGCGGGAAATGGAAGGAATCACCATTTCCGGATCTCTGATGGCACTCAGGTCAATAAAAAAAATTGCTCCATCATGCCATTGCCGGGTTTGATGGGCCAGTTCAATGGCAAGCCTTGTTTTTCCTGACCCCGCCACACCGGTAAGAGTAAGAAGACGTGAGGTTTTCAATAACTGATCAAGTGCCTGCAGCTCGCGTTTTCTGCCAACAAAAATGGTGAGAGGCTTGGGTACCCGGAAGATCCGTAAGGTATTTGCCAACTCTTCCTGTTCCGCATGCAACTTTTTCAGAACGTGGAGGCAATCATCCAAAAAAATATCCGTATTTTCATACCGATCCTCCGGTTGTTTTTGAAGCAGCTTCCCCACAATACTGTTCAATTCGTTTGGGATCTGCATTTGATGTTTTTGAACAGGCGGCGGATCGTCTTCCAGGATGGATCGCAGCAGTGAAGTTTCACTTTTGCCCTCAAACGGCCGGACACCGGCCAGCATTTCATACATCACCACTCCAAGTGACCACAGATCACTCTTCCGGCTTGTATTGTTTCCCCGAATCTGTTCAGGTGACATATATTCGGGTGTTCCTGCTCCACCTGTTTCGGTTTGAAGCATTCTGCTATCCCTGAATTGTGCCAGTCCAAAATCCATCACCTTGATCCTGCCCTTCACATCCACCATGATGTTCTCGGGCTTGATGTCGAGGTGAATAACGCCTTTATCATGAGCCTCGGCCAAGGCATCTCCTATGGAGATCGAATACTGAAGAACTTGGTTTATCCCAATGGCTGCGTTTTCAATCATTTTTCGGAGTGTTACACCATCGATGTACTCCATGGCAATAAAAATCTGCCCGTCACTCTCGTTAATCTCGTACACCGTAGCGGTATTCGGGTGATTGAGTGCGGCAGCAGCTCTTGCCTCCCGGATTAGTTTATTTTTCAGTTTGACCTGTTGCAGTGCTTTTGCTGACAAAAACTTCAGGGCGGCTAAACGATCCAGTTTAGTGTCTCGGGCTTTATACACAACTCCCATTCCCCCTCGGCCAAGCTCCCCGATGATTTGGTAGTGGGCAATCTTTCTGCCTTCCATCCCCGGGAGGTCATCACGGGCCTGCCGGAATTTTTCCTCCATCAACCCGGCTATCGAGGGAGACACTACGTTATCCTCTATATCCTTGATGAATGGATCTACCGTTTCGCTGTATTTGAGCAGTGATTCGATTTCTTCCCTCAGGTTATCATCGGCTCCGCACTTTTTTTTCAGAAACTTCGCACGTTTTTCCGGAGGCATATCGAGTGCCTGTTCAACCAGTAATTCTATTTTTTCCCAGTGATCCCTTCGCATCTGAAAACCATTTTTATTTATAATGATTGTAAAACTTCAATTCAGTAATTACATGACGATCTCACAACAACCCGCTATCGCTGCATTTCCCGGTTCAGCCACAGCCGGGCCGTTTCCCAGCCTCTTGTTACGGTTATAGGGGAAATCTCAAGAGCCTCGGCCGTCTCTTCAATGGTCATTCCACCAAAAATTCGGCACTCTATAATTTGGCTGAGTCTTGGATTCATTTCATCAAGTTGCTGCAATGCATCTCCAAGGGTTATAAGTGTTTCGATCTGCAGTTCTGATGATGCAAATTTACCGGCTCTGTCAAAATCCATAAACTGCAAAGAAACCCTTTCCAGGTTACCACCGCGTTTCAGCCTGTTACTGTCTCGTGCATAATTAATCAAAATGTGGCGCATAGCACTGGATGCTGTGGCAAGAAAATGGGCCTTTGATTTCCATCCACCCGCACCGGTTTGATCAACCAGTTTCAGATAGGCTTCATGAATCAGGCCAGTGGTATTCAATGTTTCGTTTCCTTTCCAGCCGAGGCGCTGACTACGGGCAACCTTGTACAGATCCTCATAAAGAATCTCAAAAAGCTCATTCACAGCTTTTCTGTTCCCATCCCTGCAGTGTTCAAGAAGCCGGGTAACGGTTTGTTGACGAGTCATCTCCATAATGGCACCCTTTTTTGTTGGCCGAAATGTACTCCCGATTAAGACATCATCCTTACCACTATTTCACGAAATGATGCAATTTATATTGTTTTGGTGTATGAATACTTAGAAGGATGCAAATTCCGGCAAGCTGACCGGAGTGAGTCCAAAAAACCAAAACTGAAACATCAGCTACTACAATAAAAGAAAAAACAATCAAAAATCATGAAAAAGGGATAATTATGTCGATACAAATAAAAACACCTGGTGTGCATCACGTTACTCTTCGGGTGACGGACTACCAGAGATCTAAAGACTTTTATACAGATGTTCTTGGTTTTGACATTGCGTTGGAGCAACCCAATTTGTTCATCTTTTTTGCCGGCAGCACAGCCATTGCAGTGCGCGGTCCCGAAAACGAGACCCCAAAAAATGACACGTTCAATCCGTTCAGGGTTGGCCTCGATCATCTTGCACTGGCCTGCGAAGACCCGGAAGAACTGAAGCGTGTTGCGGCCGAACTCGACCGTGCAGGCATCGAAAACACCGGGATTAAAACCGATGAAACACTCAACAAAAAATATGTGGCGTTCAAAGATCCGGACAGGATTTCGTGGGAATATTACATGGTATGATAAACGCCACACTATACTTTAAAACCTAAAAAATCTGTCAAATACTATGTTATTCAAAAACTATAAAGGAAAAAGTAAAGGGAAGATGACCACGGGGCTGCTATCAATCATTGCAGGAACGGTATTGATTTTTCTGCTCTCTTATGGGACTTCTTTTTACATGGCTGAAAGCAGCGGATCGATAATTTCAGGTGATCAGGAGCTGATTGAATCGAACTTGTCTGCCGGCATATTAAACCTGTGGATTGAATTTTACAAGAAAGCTCCGGATGCTGATGTGAAGTTGTATTCACTTCACAAGATCGAGCTCAGGGATGGGGTGACAGGCGAAGAGTTGGAGAGATTTTTTAATGAGAGATTTTTTCCAAATTGGGAGATTGAAGGCTGGAACTCCTTTCTTTTAAAAGGAGATCGGGGAGAGAGGAAAGGCCGGTACATGCTCATTCATGAGATGGACAGCGTGGAGATGCGCAATCGTTACTTTCCGGAGCCGGATGTGGCTACCGAAGAGTGGGACCGCCAGACGGAAGGGCTATCAGAAATCGGGGCTGAGTTAAGTGAACTCGTCTCCGTGTACCTGGGCGAAGTATATACGGATTACTTTGTGGTGGGAAATCAATAAAAAACAAACTGCCGGAGGTAATTATGACATGTCTATTCAATAAAACTTCATCCATTTTAAATCCGGGCTACTTGATTCTGACCCTGCTTCTGGTCACCCTTCAGGGGTGTAATGCAGGCGATAATCAACAAGAGATCAGCATTGAGGCTAAAAAAACCGCCATTCTGGAAACCATTGCCACCGAAACCGAAGCCTATTTCAATGAAGATTACGAACTCTGGAAAAACCAGTTTGTGGACGAAGATTACTTCATGAGAATCGGATATTGGGAAGGCTATCCAAATAAAGTGAGCTATCATGAGGGTTTCGATACGCTCCGCACCGAAAAGAAGCTTCAGTTTGAGCAGGGAGCTACGCAATGGAGCGGATCCGAACAGACCAGGGAGAATCTGAAATTCCAGATCTATGATGAAGTAGCCTGGGTTACTTACGATCAGCTCAGCCTCGATCCCGAAACGGGTGAACATCTTGGTACGTCAAAAGAGATCAAAATCCTGGAAAAGGTTGACGGCCAATGGCGGCTGGCATATATCGGGTTTTATTATCTGCCTGAATAGCTGATGATCTCAGATGTGGAGACATTGTGGATCGGGAAGGAATCCTTGAATGGGCAAGGAAAATGAAAGTGATAAATGAAAACATTGAACA
>SLOU01000054.1 GCA_007132385.1 Balneolaceae bacterium
CTCGCAAGTATATGTTTCCACTTCCGGCGGTATGTTTGCAAACGTGCCTACGGCACCGGAAAGTTTTCCGAACTCCACTCCTCCGGCAGCATCCTTAAATCGCTGACTGTTTCTTTTCATTTCAGCATACCACAGAGCACATTTAAGCCCGAACGTTGTCGGTTCGGCGTGAACCCCGTGCGTCCGGCCCATCATCACCGTATTCCGGTGTTCATTTGCCTTCCGACCCAGCACATCGATCATTCGGCTGATCCCCTTTTCCAGGATTTGGTTCGCCTGTTTTAACCGGAGGCCGAGAGCGGTATCCACCACATCGGTTGATGTAAGACCGTAATGCACCCACTTTTTTTCGCTGCCCAGCGATTCCGATACCGAACGCGTGAAAGCCACGACGTCGTGGCGGGTTTGTTTTTCGATCTCACGGATCCTATTGATATCAAATGCCGCCTTTTCGTACAGCCTGTCAACATCCTCTTTCGGGATTTTGCCTAGGCGGCTCCACGCTTTGCAGGCCGCCAGTTCCACTTGGAGCCAGGATTGAAATTGATTTTGATCCGACCAAATATCGGTCATCTCCTGCCGGGAATATCGTTCGATCATAATAAGTTCAGTCTTGTCTTATGACTTGAGTTCAGGGTCAAATTGGCAAGCGAAGTTAAGAAATTATTTGAACTCCTATTGAACCGGAATTTTGAGCCAACGGCCTTCCTCAATCGAATCGTCCAGTTCTACCTGGTTGATAATTGCAACATCGAGCGGATCGATATCCATCGGCAGCTCATTGGGCAGAAACGTTTCAAACTGCCCGCTTCTCTCCGCACGGAACGTACGCAGGCGCACAGGTTCGATAGCCAGTATGGCAGGATCTGTCAATTGATCAAACGATCCGGTAATCGTCCGGAAAGCGGGTTCATACTGATCATACCGGTCGCGGATGGTATAACTCAGGTACTGATAAATTCTTCCGTCATATTCAACCGCATAGATATGCAGTGTAAGCGGCGTGCCGTCTTCGAGTTGCGCGTGGGCTTTCGCCATGTACGCTTCCCATTCCCCGCTGCTCATCTCCCGGCCTTCCTCAATAAGCTGAATACTCTCGGCTGCTGTCAGTTTTCGCACCGATTCCCTTGCCGTAGCTGATTCGGAATCGATCCGGAAAATGGAAACCGCATCTTCTTCCGGACTCAGCAATACTACCTGGGAGGGTTGATTGATGATCTGCCAGCCCGATGGTTTGTCAAAACGGAATTCAAGGTCCGGGTGGTAAAACGTTCCATCCTCTTCAAAACCGTGACGCGGATTTTCACCAAATGTCATCCCGTCGATAATCTGCATATACCGGTCTTCATTCCGTTCCGTCTGCTCATAGCCTCTCTCCGCCCATTCCCTTGCATGCCTGGGTATATACTGTTCTCTTTCTCCCGGATCCGGGTGTGTAGAAACGAAGTTCGGTATGCCCTGGCCGTGCCTTGCAGAAATGCGTTTTAAACTGGTAAAAAGAGCAGCTCCCTCCGCCGCATCATACCCGGTCATGGCTGCATACTCGACACCGAGCCTGTCGGATTCCCGCTCATTATCCCGGCTGTAACTCAGAAACAGCATCTGGGCAGCAGCACTGCTTAGGTTCAGCAGGGTTTCTCCCGGCAGACCCAAAACCTCCTGGCCCAAAACCGCACCACCGATGACCACTACCTGTCCGAGGGTTTGCCGCAACGCACGCTGGGAAGCATGCCTCGCAGCCACATGGCCGATTTCATGTCCCATCACCACAGCGAATTGAGCTTCGTTACTCAGATGTGCCATCATGCCACGGGTGAAATATATATAGCCGCCCGGCAGGGCAAATGCATTGATCACGGGGCTGTCGAGCATCCGGAAGGTAAATTCTGTCTCCCGGAACATTCGATCTGTATCGGGGCGGCGCATATGACTTTCCGCAAGGATCCTTTCCCCTATCTCGGTCACGTAATCCGCCATCTCCTCATCGTCGTATAACCCGAACTGGCTAACAATTTCCGGATCAGCTTGACGGCCGATCTGCAGCTCCTGGTTCCAGGAATAACCAAATGCTCTCGTGGTTCCGGTTACCGGATTTTTTTGAATCGAACATCCGGCAACCAGAAAGGTAATGAATACCGGAAGGATGATGTAATAAGCGAGACGATTTTGAAAATACATCTTGAATACCTGTTAATGGTTATCGTAATAAAATGTCAGTACAGACGACTTATCATTTCACAAACCTAATAAAAATCAATTCCCGAACTTCTTACCAATGCCTTTGCAATTCTCGCTCATTTCTTATTCCACACCGTAATATCTCGATTTTGTTCCTTATTGTCGATAAGATTTTTCCAGTGGCGGAAAATCATGACCATTGCCAGCGTGTCCATGGAACAGTATTTTTTCAATACCTGCTGAATCGATTCCCGCTCCGATTTCCCGCAGAAAGGTGTTTTCGTATAAAGCCATGCGTGCATGGCCGACGACCCGTCATCGATCCGGCGCATCTCCTGCTGAATGGATGCATATGGATCTTCAGGGTGTTCCCCGGCCCCGTCCGGCCTGACCAGGCGGACAGTTTCTCCGGCAAGATTTTCCGGCCGGTTGTAAGCCGATTTTAAAAATGAGCTTACAGAAATTGTACTCTTTAATACCTCTTTCAGGCTCAGACCGTTCCTCATCGCGCTGTTATAATAAAAATCACGCACCAGCCTGCTCATATCGACAAAGCGGCCACTGCCGAAAGCAGAGCTTCCGTTTAAAACCCTCTGTAAGCCGTCTGCTACCTGTTTATCGTACGACTCCTGTCCATGATAGGTTCTGAAGAGTCTGTTCAGTGACTGTTTTTCGAATGGCGAATACTGAAAAACGGTACCCTGATCGATATCCGGCACAGATAAAAGTTTTTTGACAAACTCCTTCTGATGGACTCCTTTCAACGTTGTGTCCAGCCAGTGGTGGTGAACTATCCGGCCATCCTTGCGGATCGTATGGCACGAAAACTGAAACAGTACGGGTTGATACGGCCTGTCTCCAAAATCCATCGGAAGGGCACACGTTGCTGCTTCAAAATCGATAAAATGAACCGGCCGGCGGATCGATTCCAGGCAGCTGCGCAGTCCTTTTTTCAGCCATTCAACCGGAACTCTTTCCCCGTGAGAAACGAGCAACTGCAGGATCCTTCGATCCCGGATCGAAATGATCGGGCGCTTTTCGTCATACACCTTTTCAAACCGGTCCACTTCATTCGGCAGCGGCACCTGTTCCTGCAAATAGCGGCCATTTTCTGAATCCCGGTCGTTACCCTGGCCGATAAGATCGTAAACATGGCTGGATGGATCCCGGTAGTCCCCGTCCAGGTGATGTTCCCAGCATCCACCCTTTCCATATGAACCCGGAAGCTTCTTGCGAAACGAACAGCTTTTGCAGCTTTCCGTAATAATAAACGGGATATCATCCGGCCGGCGGCCCTTTAATTGTGATATGCGACCGATCTGTGCATCCATTGACAGCCCGCGGATATACGGATGCAGGTACAGATGGTCCGGAACCTCCTGAAGCACTTTTTCCACCGCCCGGCTCGCATCTACAAATACAAACAGGGATTCCACATCTTCCCTCCGGGCTTTCCCGAATGCAACTTTTTCATACAATTGCGGGATGGTTGACCGAAAGCGTGAGTTTGGGAAACAGATTTTTACATCAGGATCCAGCCCGGGAAACTGCTTCCGGAAAATCCAGGCCTTATATGCGGCTTCACGAGCATAAGACCACCGCTTCCGGTTTCTGATAAAATCGTCCCCCAATTCCGTTTCCTGTTTTTTCCACACTTTTCCCTGGATCTGATAGAGGGTAACCGTGCTGCCCTTCTTGACGATAAGCGGTATCCGTGCCCTGAAATCTTCCCAGGCAACCACGCCCCCGTAGATCGTTACCCGATCCTGTTCAAGCCATTGTTGTGTTTGGTTAATTGCATTTTCCCGGTGCCCCGCCGCTTCTTTCCCGTCGGGAAGCAGCAGGCTCAGGGCACGCCTTAACATCGACCGGGTTTCTGCCTTGTACGGAAGGCGTGGCTGATTGCGGTCTTCTTCCAGGCTATAAAGATACCTCAACGGACAATGTGAGGCCTGTCTGAAATGATATGCACTGGTTCGAACGGATCGCAATAGGCTAATGGGATACTGATTGGTTATCGTTGTCTTCGATAATATTTACTTCAGGCACCAGGTCAATTCCAAATTTTTCATGCACCGATGCCTGTATTGACCTGGCAAGGGTCCAGATTTCCTCGCCGGTTGCCCCTCCGTGATTGACAATCACAAGCGCCTGGTTGTCGTACGTGCCTGTATTGCCTACCCGTTTACCTTTCCATCCGGTTTTCTCAATCAGCCAGCCGGCAGGAATTTTTACCTGGGAATCACCGGCCGGATACACCGGCATTTCCGGCCAGGCTTTTTGTAGACGATCGCCGGCCGCACGATTTACCACCGGATTTTTGAAAAAACTGCCCGCGTTTCCCAGGTCTTTCGGGTCCGGAAGCTTCTCAGTGCGAATGGAAACAACAGCATCAAAAATATCCCGGATTCCCGGTTTTTCGATTCCCTCATTCTTGAGTTTGTCGTCGAGCGACCGATAGCTCCTTCGAATCTCATGGGGCGACTTATTCAGCTGCAAAGTTACCGAGGTAATAAAATAACGCCCTTTGAATTCCCGTTTAAAAACACTGTCGCGATATCCGAATCTGCATGCCTGCTTTTCAAACTCCAGGAATCTGCCGTTTTGCAGGTCAAACGCTTCAAGGCTGACGAACCGTTCTTCCAGTTCCACCCCATATGCACCGATATTTTGAATCGGGCCTGCACCCACAGTACCCGGAATCAGTGCCAGATTTTCAATTCCGCCCCAACCACGGGCTACACACGCCTCCACCAGCCGGTGCCAATTCATTCCACCGCCGGCTTTCAACAGAACCTTTTGGCTACCATCTTCCAGAATTTCCAGAAAATCGATCTCATTCCTGAGAACAAGCCGTTTGAGCCTTCCCCGGAGCAGCACATTACTCCCTTCTCCCAAAATCCAGTAGCCGTTATCCAGGAATTTTTGGTGAAACAACCATTCAAGATGAGATTTCTTCCTGATTACAGCCATCTGATCGGCTTTGGCAGGCACCTTCAGGGTATTATAAGGCTGCAGGTCTACATTTTTTTGTAAAAGCGGAATCTGCCGGTTTCTACTCATATCGGATTTCGTCAGAGGTCAGACTTTACGCGTATCTTCGGTTTTCTTTTTTACCGGCAATAATTTAACTCTCAGCTTCTTCACACGGTTATTCTTTACCGAATGAATCGTCAGTTCCAGATCCCTGTAAATCAGTCTTTCACCAACATTGGGTATTCGCTCAGTCAGATGATATACCAGCCCTCCAAGGGTTTCGAAATCGTCATCACTCGATGTAATTTGCCGTCCGAGGATCTCTTCCATATCGTCCAGGTCAATCTTGGCATCAAAAATATAAACCCCGCTTTTGAACTGGGTATAAAGTTTTTCCTCCTCCTCGTCGTATTCATCCCCGATATCACCTACGATTTCCTCAAGGATATCGTCGAGTGTAACCAGGCCTTCGGTTCCGCCATACTCATCCACGACAATCGCCAGATGGGTTTTTTCCTGCTGGAAATCCCGTAAAAGATCATCCAGCTTTTTGGTAGCCGGTATAAAAAGTGCTTTCCGGGCTATACTCTTCCAGTTTATCGAGGTTTGATCAAGGTCGGAATTGATATACGGCAAAACATCTTTGGCATAGATAACTCCCAATATGTTGTCAAGATCGTTTTCATATAGCGGCATCCGCGAAAGTCCTTTTTCACGAATAGTTTCGATCACCTCATGCAGCGACTGATCGACAGATACCGCAACGATGTTAACTCTGGATATCATGATCTCGCGAACCGTCGTATGCCCAAATTCAATCACATTCTCAATAATCTCGCGTTCATCAACATGAATGGATCCCGATTTTTCCCCGACTTCCGCCATCGTTTTCAGGTCTTCGGTTGTCATTTTATTTGACGGTTTCGGCAGATGTTTTTCGAGTGAGAGCGTACTTTCGGCAATCAGCTTTGAAACCGGATTGAG
>SLOU01000116.1 GCA_007132385.1 Balneolaceae bacterium
AAGCTGAATTTATATTAGATTTCTGTATGCATGAAATGTCCATTGCTATCAATATCATAGATATAGCCACCCGAGAGGCGGTAAAGGCCAAAGCAAAAAAAGTAAATAGTATTGATATTGAAATCGGTAGCTTGTCTGGTGTTGTTGTGGAAGCACTTGATTTTGCCCTGCAAATAGCTGTTAAAGATTCCATTCTTGAGTCTGCAGAGGTTAATATTATGGAAATCTGTGGCAGAGCCAAATGCAATCAATGCAGCAAGGAGTTCGAGTTAAAAGATTTGTATGAAATATGCCCGTTATGTGGATCTCCTGATATTACTATTTTACAGGGTCAAGAGATGAGAGTAAAAACCATGAATATTCAATAGCAGAGGTTAAAGTCGGACCGTTACAGATGGACAATAACCACCATTTCGGTGTCTGATAATTCCCGGTAATTGAGTATTTACGGTAATTTTATTAAATTCCCTTATGGCACCAGTCAAGGAGAAAAAGGAGAAGGAGTAAGTCAAGGAGTAAGGAGTAAAGGAAAAAGTCGAAAAGTATTGTCGAAAAGTAATTCCGGTCACATACCGGGCTGGTGTTTCACTTTTGTATGGACACAATCATTCGAACGCTTTTAAAATAGGTACTATTATGTGTGGAACATGTGGATGCAGCGATTCAAATGGTGGGGTAGTCATCCGCCGCCCGGGAGAGCCGGAAGAACTTGCTATTCATGATCACGGCCACGGACACAGCCACGATCACGGCCACGGACATAGTCATGATCATCCCACTGGCCTCAGTCATCACCATGTCCATGATCATGGAAAAAGCCGGGAAATTCAGCTTGAACAGGATATTTTGGCACACAACAATCTACTGGCAGAACGCAATCGTGGGTTTTTTGAAGCCATGAATGTGGTTGCGCTGAATTTTATCAGTTCTCCTGGTGCCGGTAAGACCACGTTGCTTGAAAAGACCATCGAAGCCCTCAAAAAAAAGGTCAAATTTTTTGTTATTGAAGGTGATCAGCAGACTATGAATGATGCCGAACGCATTGATGCCACCGGTGTACCGGTTGTTCAGATCAATACGGGGAGCGGTTGTCATCTGGATGCCGGCATGATCAATCGTGCGATGAAAAAACTGGAATTGGCACCGGCTTCCATGCTGCTGATCGAAAACGTTGGAAACCTGGTTTGTCCGGCTTTGTTTGATCTGGGGGAGGCGCAGCGTGTGGTAATGATCAGCGTAACGGAAGGGGACGATAAACCTGTCAAGTATCCCACCATCTTTCAAAAAGCGGATATCTGCATAATTAATAAAACGGATCTGTTGCCTTATGTGCAGTTCGATGTAGAGAAGACGAAGCAATTTGCCCTGCGTATTAATCCCCGTTTACAATTTTATGAGGTATCGGCTACGACAGATGATGGAATGCGGGGGTGGTATGAATGGCTGCAATCTCAAATGAACAATGTAAAACCGTAATTCTTACGGAAAATAACTCAAGGCATGAGTCAATAATCCCTGATTCATTCTGTATATTACTTCGGCTCCATTCTGTTCTGTATACCACAAATCCATACAGAATGACACAGTCCCGTTGTGAAATCAACTGTGACAGGGTATGGGGATCACCCATGGGAAACAAGCGGGTCTGGAAAAAAATAGTGTTTAAAATGTTTTAAAGAGCTCGTACATTTTTTTCAATGAACTGAATCTGCTCGAAATTGGCAGAATTGAGTCTGTTGTCCGTGATCAACCCTTTGAAATCGTCAATTGTGGTGAACTCCTTGGTCTTCATCCACGTTTCCAGGTCGTTGAGTATCGTGGATATGTGTTTCAAACCCTTTATATACAAAACCGAACAGATCTGGGTGACGGTTGCACCGGCTAACAATTGTTTTACGACTTCTTCATACCCGTGAATCCCGGTAGATGCCGCAAGATCACAGGATACATGCCGGGACAGCACACCAATCCAGCGGAGTGAATGGGTCATCTCTTTGGTTGTGCTCAGATAATTGTCTGAGATGACTTCAAGGCGTTCAATATCAATATCTGGACGGTAAAAACGATTGAATAGAACCAGTCCGTTGGCACCGGATCGCTCAAGTTGTTTGGCCGTGGCTATAATATTGGAAAAATAGGGGTGGAGCTTGACAACAACCGGAATGTTTACTTGAGATTTTATATTCGCAACGATGGCAGCTATGGTATCTTCAAGATGGTGCTCCTCCATCTTCTCATCGTAGGGAAGGTGGGTGGAAACATTCAACTCCAGCGCGTCGGCACCGGCACTTTCGATATTTTTTGCAAATACCACCCAGTCTCCTGCACTGAAACAGTTTACACTGGCGATTATAGGTATGCTGACTTCTCTTTTTGCTTTTTCAATCAATTTCAGGTAGGGCTGGGTAACCTGTTCTTTTGAAATATTTTTTATGTGGTCAGCCGCCTCCGGATACCAGAAATACATATCTTCCTGGTCAAGTTTGGCATCAATTTCATCATTGATCTGTTCTTCAAATAAGGAACGCAGAACAACGGCTCCGACACCTTGCTCCTCGCAGATACGAATATTTTCGATCTTGTTTGTAAGAGGAGACGCACTAACTACAAGTGGATTTTGCAAATTAAGTCCCAGATAACGGGTTGACAGATTCATATTTCTTCCTCCAGGTATTGGCTCTGATGTTCCGGATACTGCTATAAGCAGTTACCGGAATTGCTTTATGTTCCGGATACTTCCGAAGAAGCAGTACGGGGATTGTCATGGTCGAGAACATCAGGGTTGTGAATGATCTCCCTGAGTGTTTCACCGGCTTTTTCCATATTATGCCGTGCCGGCTTGGAGATCTCCCGGTTAATTTCCCACTCATAGCCTCTGATATGGAGCAGGTATGACGGAGGATGCTGCCCGTAGATTTTGCGGCAAAGAGCAAGAATATATTCCGGTGAGATGGCATGCATAGTAAACGTTGAATGTGGATCGGCTTCTAATGGTTCCATTTTGACATCGCGGATATTTTCCTTCATACTGGCATCGACAAATATCACCAGATCTTTATCATGTATAACGGTGACATCTTCGACCTGCAGTTGGTAGTTACTGTCCAAAGTGACATGTTCCACCTGCTTTTTTGTTAACCATTTACCGAGGGTTTCAACCAGGGCCGGTCCCAATCCGTCATCCTGCCGTCCCGGGTTGCCGTATCCGTAAATCAGTATGTTTTTACCATTTGTCATTTTCACATGGTTAATCCATTTTAGTGGTCAGTAATAGTTTACCTTTTTAGTTGCGTATCTGCAATATAATCGACGATTTTTCCGGATTGGGAACAATGCTCTATATATAATGTACATTCGTCTGACATGATTATTGCACCCGTGTTAACAATCCATCTATTTCACTAAATATTTCATTGTCATCGAACAGATTCTGCATGATCGAGCCGGAGGGACAGGCAGCAACACAGGTTCCGCATCCTTTACACAAAGCTTCATTAATTTCAGCCTTTTTCTTTTCCGAAACATACGTGATGGCGGTGTAGGGACAGAGCGGAATGCATGATTTACATCCTGAACATTCCTCCTCGATAATGGAAGCGGTATTCGGCTCCATTTCAATGTATCCCGTGTCTATAAGAGTCAGTGCCTGTGCCGCTGCCGCACCGGCCTGCGCCACCGAATCGGGGATATCTTTCGGCCCCTGACAGGCACCGGCTATGAAAATACCATCGAGAGCGGTATCTACCGGTGCGAGCTTGGGGTGCCGTTCGAGATAAAATCCCTCACTTGAGCAGGAAATGTTAAACATCCGCCGTAATTCCTGTGCGTCACTGCGCGGCTCGAGTCCGACGGACAATACAACCATATCAACCGGCAGATGGAGCATGCGATTTATCAGGGTATCTTCGGCTTTCACGATAAGCCGTCCGTCACCGATCCCGTTCCTGTCACCGAACCCATCTTCTTTACCTTCCCCGTCTCCGCCTCCATCACCGTTTTCCGTTGAATCGGGATATATATCGGCAACCTTGCCACGAATAAATTTTATACCTTCCGAAGCGACGCTGTTGTAAAACTCTTCGTATTTCTTGCCGGGTGTTCGTATATCAATGTAAAAGTTATATATTTCTGCATCTGTATGTTCTTTAATAAGATGAGCCAGTTTGATTGAATACATACAACAGACACGCGAACACCACTCATTGGTATTTTTATCCCTGGAACCTACACAATGAATAATAGCAACCGCTTTTGGATGTTTTCCGTTTTGCAAAATGATCTCTCCTCCGGTAGGACCGGATGCATTGACAAGGCGCTCAACTTCGAGAGATGTGTATACGTTGTCGTACTTACCATAACCGTAATATGGAACACGTTTCGCATCGAATGTCTGAAATCCGGTTGCTATTATGGCGGCTCCTACATCAATTTCTTCAATAATCTCTTTTTGTTCAAAGTCGATGGCATCGCGGTCGCATACTTCCATACAGGTTTTCTTGCATTTGCCGCGCTTCAATTCCAAACATGTTTCAGGGTCGAATACGACAAGCTGCGGAATTGCCTGTGGGAACGGAATGTACACAGGCTTTCTCTTGCTCAACCCTGCATTAAACTCATCGGTAAACTTCCCCTCTTTATAAATACATGCGTCAATACAATCGAGACATCCGACGCAGAGGTCTTCAATAACGTAACGGGGCTTCCGTTTTATTTTTGCCTTGAATGATCCGACGAATCCGCTGAATTCTATTACCTCCGAGTAAGTCCACAATGTTATATTCGGATGGTTTTTTATATTCGACATTTTTGGTGTAAGGATACACGCAGCACAATCTAGTGTGGGGAATGTCTTGTCGAATTGCGCCATATGTCCACCGATGGTCGGTTCCCGTTCGACAAGATAGACTTTCTTTCCTGTATTGGCGAGCGTCAATGCTGCGTGAATACCGGCGATTCCGCCGCCGACAATAAGAACATCCGGATTGATGGGAACACGGCGTTTTTCCAGAGGTTTGTGAAACGCTACACGCTGAATGGCAGCGCGTGACAGATCGACTGCTTTTTGTGTGGCCTCTTCCTTGTTATCGTGAACCCATGAAACATTCTCCCTGATATTGACCATGTGGAAAAAATAAGGATTCAATCCACCCTTTTCCGTTGCCTGTCGAAACGTAGGTTCATGGAGAAGTGGAGAACAAGCAGCAACCACAATTCTGTTCAGATTATGTTCTTTAATATCCTCCTGTATTAATTCCTGACCGGGGTCGGAGCACATGTATTTGTAGTCCCGGGAAACAACAACACCGGGGAGTGCTTTTATGTGTTCTGCTACCGACTTGACATCTATTACACCTGCAATATTATGCCCGCAATGACAAATGTAATATCCGATACGGATTTGCCGATTTTGTTTTTTCATGGCTTAATTTCCAGTTGATTCGTCCAATAATTCAACTATTTCTTTAACTGCCATCTTATCATCATACCCGGCGACTTTAAGGGCATCTTCAAACCGGGATATTTCATACGGGCACGCAACAGCCAGAATATCGGCGCCGGTTTTAATGGCTTCCTCTATACGACGGTCCGACAGGCGCTCTAATCCCTTTTCTTTGTACCAGGTATCAAGCCACATCCCACCTCCCCCACCGCCACAGCATATGGTGTTTTCACGATTATGCTCCATCTCTGTTAATTGGACTCCGGGAATTGCTTCAAGCAGTGCCCGGGGCTCTTCGTATACACCATTATGCCTGCCCAAACAACACGAATCGTGATAGGTTACCTTGTATTTGAGTTTCTTCGTCAGTATTGGTTTTAAATCATCCATATGACCTGCAAGAAGTGTGGTCAGATGCCTTACCTTTTTATCAAATCCATAGAGCCTGTAGCGATAATTGAAAGCATCCAATGCGTGGGGATCGGATGTGACAATACTATTGAATGGGTACTTTTTTAATATTTTCAGATTGGATTCAACGAGTGTTTCAAAAAGCCCCGGCTCCCATGAGAGTAAACCACATTCTCCTGCACTTTTTTCCTCATTCCCCAAAATTGCGAAGTCGATATCCAAAGCATGCAAAATGCGTGCTATGGACCGGCATACCTCATGTCCGCGAGGATAATATGCCAGATGACTTTCTACGAACCAGAGTATAT
>SLOU01000155.1 GCA_007132385.1 Balneolaceae bacterium
ACTAAACTGGCTTTTCAACTTTTAATTCGTACGTACCCGTACCATCATCCGTATCGGATTCCATACTTAATTCTGCCATACGTTCACCCGCATGGCGAATAGGAATTGTAACCGGGTTTGCCCCAGCTTTCTGAAGAATTTCATTTTCATTTTGCCGCATGGTAATGACATAAAGAGGGCGACTGTAACCTGTAGCCCGTACCGCTTGTGTTGCATTAAGTTTAACATCCCGGTTTCCCATTGCAATGATAATTGACTTTATTTTATTTAGTTCAATATTATCCCAAAGTTCTTTATCCTGAATATCACCATATACAACTCGCCGGCCGTCGGCAAGATTACTTTCAATACGGTCCGGATCGATATCCATACCCAGCACAATTTTCCCATTCTCTTTTAATTTATCATATGCAGCACGTCCCGCCGTTCCCATGCCAATAATCAGGTATTCCGATGATCCAATCGAAATCGGCTGTTTCTCCGGATGCTTAATATCCCTTTCAAAACGATTAAGAAAAGTTTCCATCTTCTTCCAAACATCATCTTCACGGATGGCAAGTGGTGCATTTAAGACAAACGAAATTGCGGTCAAAAGACCCAAGGTTACAATAGCTTCATCTGGAATAAAGCCATTTGCTGCGGCTACTGTTCCTGCAATCAACGTGAATTCACTATAAGCGGTCAAAGATACCGTGGCCAAATATCCTGTTCGGGCTTTGAGCTTAAATATCATGAAGAGTCCATAAAACAAGATGGATTTAAAAGGTAATAAAAGAAGTAGAGTGAGTATAAACTGCACATCCTGTACCGTAGGAAAACCGATCAAACCGATTTCCAGAAAAAAGCCAACCAGGAATGCTTCTTTAATTCCCCACAATTTTTCACCCAGGCGTTCACCCCGTTCGTCTGTAGCCAGCAGCATTCCAAAGACCAGAGCTCCCAATTCACCGCTTAGATTGAACCATTCAAAGAGAGTCGCCCCTCCTATGGCCAAAACCAGAGCCATAAGCATGATTAATTCATCTTTGGATATCAGTTTTAACAGAGCTGAAAGCATGGGACGAACCACAGGAAGACCAAAAAGAAAAACAGACCAAATCGACGGGACACCCCCGCCGGTATAAGCTATAATTGCAATCGCAACCAGGTCCTGAATAATGAGTATCCCGATGGCCACCCGACCATAATAAGCACCCATTTCGTTTCGCATCTCCAAGTTTTTGGCTGCCAATACCGTACTGGAAAAACCAAGGGTAATACTTATGATGATTGCTGCCTGTAAATCATACCCGAAATAAAGGGAAATGGGTACAAATATCGCAGAAGTTATTGCCAGGTGAATGAGTCCGACTCCAAAAACCTCGGTTCGAATAATATTCTTTATTCGAATATGAAGTCCGACGGTAAACAAGAGAAAAATAACCCCAAGGTGAGCGATTTCTTCAAGCATCTCTCCTGCTTCGTAACCATAGGTAGCTAAACCCAAACCGGCAAGTAAATATCCAACAAGTGGTGGAATGTGTAGCCTGCTTACCAACATTCCTAATACAAAGGCTGCTCCAACCCAAACAATGTCCATAATGACCTATTTAAATCAGGTTAATCAAAATATCAGAACCCGTTATCAAATCCTTTCAATTTTTTTGCCGGGTAAAATAAGAAAATGCTGAAGTTAGCAAACGTTTCTCATGATCGCACAGCATTAATAATTGTTTTTTTTACGTGTTCAATCTCATCCCGTATCACGGTATGCGGCATTCCAGGATATATTTTTTTTGTCACATTCCCATTCAGACTGTTAAAAACCTCCTCTGTTTGATGGACACGTTCGACAGGAATATGCGGATCCGAATCGCTGCAACCCAGAAACACCGGGGTTTCTTCAAGGTCTCCGGTATAACTCTCTGGGGAAATCGAATCGCCGATAAGTCCACCGCTCAGCGCAACCACCCCCCCATATCTTGCCGGGTGCCGTGCGGCAAACTCCGAGGCCAGGCAGGCACCTTGTGAGAACCCAGCCAGAATGATTTTTTCTTTCGGGATGCCTGCTTTTTCGATGGCAGTCATCAGATCATAAATCACCTGAAGACCGGAATTGAGGCCCGGCTGGTTTCTATCGGTCGGTTCCAGAAATGAATAGGGGTACCAGGTAAACTGACTGGCCTGGGGAGCAGCGTAGTGGATGTCCGGTTCGTCAAAGTCATCGGCCAGAGTCAGAATGCTCTCAGCCGATGCTCCACGGCCGTGAACCAGGATCATTGCTGCGCCTGCTTCCGGGAGTTCTGCCCCTGATGTCGCAACGTGTCCGGTTTGGTGGGGACCGCTGAACGGTTCATCCGGATCAATTCGGTATTTCAGTTTTGATGGATCAGCCATAATATGTGTGAGTTGAATTAAAATCGCCATAAAGGGTCGAAGTTTGAATATCTTGTATTCTGTTCAGAATTAACAGAATCACTGATTCCCTTTATTCCATATGAGAAATTCGTAACTTTATTCCGGAAGATATCATTCATTGATCCTTATTCATGAACATTTTTGCATTAATTATCTTATTTACGTTGCTGCTGGATTATGTATTGAACCTTGTGGCAGACAGGCTGAACCTGAAATCACTCGGCCGCACGCTCCCGGAAGAGTTTGAGGATGCCATCGACGAGCAGACCTATAAGAAGTCGCAGGAGTACACCAAAATAAACACCCGTTTCGGTATAATTACCGGTACGTTTGACCTGGCTGTACTACTCATATTCTGGTTTGCCGGCGGTTTTAACTGGCTCGACCAGGTCGTTCAGGGTCTCGGCTACGGGACTATCGGTACCGGGCTGTTTTACATCGGAGCCCTGATTTTTTTCAAGATGGTAATCTCCCTCCCCTTCTCTGTCTATTCAACATTTGTCATAGAAGAGGAGTTCGGCTTCAACAAGACAACACCCAAAACCTTTATTGTCGACCGCTTAAAAAGCCTCGGCATCGCTATCGTACTGGGAGCCCCTCTCCTGGCCGGCATCATCGCTTTTTTCGAATACGGCGGCCCCTGGGCCTGGGTTTGGGCCTGGCTGGCAGTTACGGTTTTTACACTGATTATCCAGTTTATTGCCCCAACCTGGATTATGCCTCTTTTTAACAAGTTTGAGCCACTTGAAGACGGAGATCTTCGTCAAAAAATCCGGGAGTATGCAGCGCATGTCCGTTTCCCATTGCAGGGTGTCTATGTGATGGACGGATCCAAGCGGTCGACAAAATCAAATGCTTTTTTTACCGGGTTCGGGAAAAACAAACGGATCGCTTTGTTTGATACACTAATCGAGCGCCACTCGAACGATGAACTGGTCGCCGTCCTCGCCCATGAAATCGGCCACTACAAAAAGAAACATATTCCCAAAAACATGACTGTCAGTATACTCCATACCGGAATCATGTTTGCCCTGCTCTCGATTTTTCTTCAGGTTTCAGGCCTTTTCGAAGCCTTTTATATGGAACAGATGAGCGTCTATGCCGGACTGGTTTTTTTCGGCCTACTCTACGCACCGGTGGAGATGATCCTGTCGATCGGGATGCAGATGCTCTCCCGGAAATATGAATTTGAAGCCGATGAATTTGCTGCCCGCACGATCGAAGATCCGGAGGCTATGGTCAGCGTACTAAAGAAACTCTCCAAAGACAACCTCTCAAACCTGCGTCCTCATCCTTTTTACGTATTTTTGAATTATTCACACCCTCCGGTTCTCGAACGTATCAAGGAGATCCGGAAAAACGGGAAGAAAAAGCAGCCTGTTCAAGAGATCGTCTCATGAAATATTCGTTCCCGGTTTCATACCTGGCTGTCTTATTGCTGTTCTTCACACCCGATGGGTTGTGGTCGCAGGATAATCCCGAGAATCTCCGCCTGACCATCCTGCATACCAACGATGAGCACTCTCACCTTCTGCCCCACCCTGTTGCCGACGATCATCCGGACAGGGAAAACCCGGCTGTCGGCGGTTTTGCAAGATTAGGCGGACTGATCAGCCAAATCCGTGAAGAGAAATCTGCCTCGGGGGAGCCGGTAATGCTCTTTTCTGGAGGCGACTTTATCGGCGGATCTGCCTTTGCCTGGCTCTCGCTGTCCGGCCTTACCCCGGAAGTGAGCCTGATGCAACTGCTGAACTACGATGCGGTGGTCATTGGAAATCATGAATTCGATTACGGGCCGGATCATCTGAACGATTATCTGCAACTGGCCGGGTATCCGGGTGCGGGTAACGCAAACGGTACGGCGATCCTGGGAACCAACATTTATCCCCCGGAAGATCACCCGCTTTCAGATAGAGGTATTCAGCGAAGTGTAGTTCGCGAACTCGAAAACGGCTTGAAGGTGGGTATATTCGGGTTGATAGGGGTGGATGCCGAAGACAAGACCGCTTTCCCGGGGGAAGTGGAATTCAGAAACCCGTTTGAGGCGGCCGCTGAGAAGACCCAAAAACTGAAGGATGAGGATGTCGATCTCATTATTTCAGTCAATCATTCTGGTGTGTACGAAGACAGCCTGCTGGCTGAAAAAGTACCCGATATCGATGTTATTGTCGGCGGACACTCGCACACAACACTCTATGAACCGATACAGGTCGGCAAAACGGTGATCGTCCAGGCCGGCCAGTACCTGGAGTACCTCGGAAGGCTGGAGCTGAGCTGGAATCCCGAAGACCGCAGGGTTGATGTGTTGAACGGAGTATCGGGCAACGGGAAACCCTTTTTGATCCCGGTAGACCATTCGATCGAGCCAGACCCGGATATCCATGAAGTGGTGGAATTTTATGAGACTACCTTAAATGAAAGCGTAAACAGTTTAACCGACGGACTGGTAACGGATATCCGACAAACCATCGCCCGGGCTGGTTTTTCACTTCAAGCCAGGCCGCCGTTGCAGGAGACAAATCTGGGTAATTACATCACCGATGCCATGCGAATGGTAACGTCCGATGTCACCGGAAAACGGGTTGATATAGCCGTGCAGGCAAACGGAGCGATTCGCAGCCCTGTGGAGCCGGGTACGATGGATTGGTCTGAAGGAGAAATCACCTTCTATGATATGGTGATGTCAAGCGGGCTCGGGTCCGGAGATGACGATAACCCGGGATTTCCGGTGGTATCGTTTTACCTGACCGAAGATGAAGTCCGGCGGGCCATGGAAATCTCCCTCCTGCTTTCCAAATTCCGCGGTAATACTTATTTTCTGCAATTTTCCGGAACAAGGATGAAGTACGACCCCGACCGGATTATTCTGTTAACGATCCCGTTTGATGGAACTCCGGTACCGACACGCCGGGCGGTTCACAGCGCCGATTTATATACCGGTTCCGGTATTCAGCATAGCGATAATGATGGCGATTGGCGGCCGATCAGCCGGGATTCACAGGAACTGCTGCACGTAGCCACCGACTATTACATCGCCAGTTTTTTACCGCTGGTGGGTGAAATTTTGCCTGATTTGATGGTTGAATTCAAGGATGAAGACGGAAATCCAATCGACCTGGATGATGCAGTCGTCTACCGAAACGGACAGCAACTCAAGATTTGGCAAACACTTGTGGAATATGCCTCAGGCTTTACGGAGGGTGAGGACGGTATTCCCGTTCTGCCGGCTGCTTACAGTTCTGCGGGGGACCGGTTGATTATAGATCCCCGGCTCCCGCTGTGGCTATGGCCGGTTGCGGGGCTGCTGCTGATTATCAGCGCCGGTGCCGGCGGGTATTTCCTGGTTCGACGCAGAAAAAAACAAGTCAGGTGATCTGATTTTAGCAGGCACCGGCGCATTGACGGGTACAGACCCAAATTTTAAAACCCGGTCAGTTCAGAGTATAATCCAGGGTAATCTCACAGTTGAGTACTTTTGAAACCGGGCAGCCTTCTTTCGAACCCTGGGCGATTTCATCAAACTCATCTTCGGAAATATCCGGAACACTGGCTTTCAGATTCAGGGCGATCCTGGTAATTTCCCAGCCTCCCTCAACTTGCTCGAGATTCAGGACTGCGTCCGTTTCAATCGTATCTGCGTCGTACCCTGCCTTTTCCAGCCCGACACTCAAAGCCATCGCAAAAC
>SLOU01000124.1 GCA_007132385.1 Balneolaceae bacterium
TCAGTTCTTCAGAAACCCGCCCTCCAAGAAGGGCACAGATTTTGTCATCCAACTCCTCGGTAGTCATCAGGAAGCGATCTTCAAGCGGTGTCTGCAGTGTGTAACCGAGAGCAGCAAATCCGCGTGGCACAATGCTCACTTTCAACACCGGATCAGTATGCTCGAGAAACCAACCGACAATGGCATGGCCCGCCTCGTGATAGGCGATAATCTCCCGCTCATGGGGACTGATGATTTTATTCTTCTTTTCAAGCCCAGCTACTACACGTTCAATGGCATCCTGAAAATCGATCATTTCGACTGATTCCTTGTTACGACGGGAAGCAAGCAGTGCCGCTTCATTGCACATATTGGCCAGCTCTGCCCCGGCAAAACCTGGTGTTTGAGAAGCCAGCAGCCTGAGATCCACATTGTCGGATACCGTCAGTTTTTTCGTATGCACCTCCAGCACTTCCACGCGGCCTTTCAGATCCGGTTTGTCTATGAGAATCTGCCGGTCGAAACGGCCAGGCCGCAATAGTGCCGAATCGAGCACATCGGGACGATTGGTGGCAGCCATAATGATCACTCCCTTGTCTGTTTTGAATCCATCCATTTCGGAAAGCAGCTGGTTCAGAGTATTTTCGCGCTCATCATTAGATCCTGTCATCTGGTTTTTACCGCGGCTTCGACCGATCGCATCAATCTCATCTATAAAAATTATACAAGGTGCTTTTTCCTTGGCCTGTTTGAACAAATCACGAACCCGTGACGCGCCAACTCCGACGAACATTTCGACAAAATCCGAGCCTGTGAGGCTGAAGAATGGCACATCGGCTTCACCGGCTGTAGCCTTTCCGAGCATGGTTTTTCCGGTACCCGGCGGACCAACCAGCAGCACACCTTTAGGGATGCTGCCCCCAAGTCTTGTAAATTTTTGTGGATTTTTCAGAAAAGCGACAATCTCCTCAACCTCTTCCTTGGCCTCCTCAAGTCCGGCCACATCCCGGAATGTAATTTTGTCTTCACTCTGGCGGTCATACAGAGAAGCTTTGTTTTTTCCGATATTCATCAATTGTGATCCGGGGTTCATTCTCCGAAAAATAAATACCCAGAACGCTATGATCAGTAAAAGTGGAATGATCCAGATAAAGACATTGCTGAACCAGTTTTCACTGATACTTGCGTCATATGCTACACCATGTTCATCGAGTATCGGACGGATGTCGTCCCCCTCGATCATGGTCAACTTAAAAGGAAAAGAGGACCGCTTTTCTTCGTCATCGGATTGAAACCATGAAGATCCTGACTGAATATCATACGTAACATGGCCTTCAGCAACCGCATCAAGGTGATAA
Organism: Balneolaceae bacterium; assembly: GCA_007132385.1. Lineage (GTDB taxonomy): Bacteria > Bacteroidota > Rhodothermia > Balneolales > Balneolaceae > SLOU01. The sequence goes on from SLOU01000124.1 coordinate 1,338, forward strand.
TACCCTTCTATTGTTTTCCCGTCAATGATGATCACCTTTTCCACATAACCCTTTCGAACATGATCCAGGAAGGTACTGTATGTGATGGATTGAGTACTGTCGGGGAAAATCGACATATAGGGTATGGCAAGCAGAATCAGAAAAAGTATAAGATAGATCCAGATCGGGAAACGCGGACTTATTTTTTTGTCGTTGTTATTGCTTTTTTTCGGATCATATTTTTCTGTTGAATCTTTTTTCTTTTCAGACATTGCAGCGTAAAGGGGTAATGTACCATTGAATTAGTCCTCGCCATACTATGAAACGGAACTATGTTGTGCTATATAGCAGATAATGATTTAAACGACATGAATTAAGGATCTCGTATGATCGTCTGATCGTCTGATCGTCTGATCGTCTGATCGTCTGATCGTCTGACCATTAAAAGATACGCAATTTATATGGGATCGGGGTTTGTATTTCGTCGGAGTCGATGTTCCGTAAACTGCAGATACCATTTCCAAAGCACTGTCACGGTACCCGTTACTTGTCAAACTCCACGACATCCCCTTCGGCCAGTTGCATCTCCACCACTCCTGTTTTCCCAGTTATTTTACCGATAACCGTAAAATCCCGGCATTTTGCAGCGAGGTTTTCGACATCTTCTTCACTTAAAGTAAATAGCAACTCGAAATCTTCCCCGCCGAACAGTGCATATTTATCGACATCCTCTTCCATTTCGTTGGCGGCATTCCGAGTTTGCAGATCAATAGGCAGCGCCGATTGATAGATATAGGCGCCTTTGTCGGAACTGTTCAGCAGACGTTGCAGATCAGGCAGAAGCCCCTGGCTAATGTCAATCATGGAAGAAGGATTGACCGTGTGTTCTATAAAAAGGGATGTGATATCTTTCCGGGCAACAGGAACCAATTGTCTTTTCACGATATAATCCCAAGCGGTAAGATCAGGTTGCATTACGGGATCTTCCGACTCCTGCCAATGGCGTTTTTCACGCATCAACACTTTCAATCCTGCAAGTGCACTTCCCAAATCACCGGTAACACAAACTGCTTCATCTACTTCGGCACCGGAATTATAAACAATTTGATCTTTTCCGACTTCGCCGCTAACGGTGACCGACAACACCAACGCGTTGTGAGAACCGGTCAGGTCTCCACCTGCAAGCTGACATTCGTAATCGTTGCATGCCATACCGATTCCTTTGTACAGTTCTTCAATCATATCAACGGTTATACGATTTGGTACAGCGAGATTTACCAGAACGGAAACCGGTGTACCGTTCATGGCGTATATATCACTTACAGCGGATGAGACCGCCTTGGCACCAACTTGATGAAACGGCATGAATGAGAGATCGAATTCCACTCCTTCGATAAAAGTTTCACCGGTAAGTAGCAAGTAGGTAGATACGTCCTTCTGCAATACAGCAGCGTCATCACCTATGCCATGGATTACTTTGTCAGACCGGAAGGTTGAATAGTTGGAAATTCTCCGAAGCAATCCGTCCCGTCCGATATCAGATACCGGTCTGGGTCCGGATGATGAAGCACCGGAAGATAAGGAACCTGAGGAAGTGGAATCTTGTGTAGAAGAATAGGATGGGGACATAGTAGAATTGGATGTGAACACAATACAAGTTTAACCAAATCCAAAAATGGGTGGACGAGAATGAGCCTGACACTAAAACAGACAACCCGGATCATTTCCGGATTGCCTGCTTACATTTTCACATGTTTCATCTGTTTATTCCTTTATTTCTAAGGACAGATGTAATGTCCATGTCGAAAATAATCATGCTTTTGTGTGTCAAAACGGCTGGTCTGTCATGACCATTTCATCTGTTTATTTTTCCTGATTGCGTGTAGTTTATAAGCTTGATCAAATCAGGAAACGATAAAATAAACTGTCGGAGACTACATGGGAACAGCACCATCTTCACGAAGCGTCGAGTAGTTGATGCGCAGTGTACCGGCTTCTCTGAGTTCCTGTTTAACATCACTGACGATGCCCATTTCAGATTGTTGGTCGACCCGTAAAGATACAATCAACCGGGGTTCTTCCATCAGTTTATCATACATCAATCGGCGGATCGCATATATATCGTCGACAAGTGCGTCATCGATCTGAACACGAGTATCGCCGTATTGGCCACCACCCATTATTTCGGGACCGATATAGATATAACTGACAAGACGTTTCTGTTCGATTTTTTCGATGTTTTCGGCACGAGTGAAGTCAACACGAACCTGCAGTTCCACTTCACGCAATACCGTTACCACCATAAAAAAGATCAGCAACATGAAGATAATGTCCGGCATTGCGGCCGTTGGCACTTGTTGCTTGGTATTCGCTTGTTTTTTTTGAAATTTTGACATAGTTACGTCGAAAAATTTTTAGGAGCCGGGGTCAGGTTCAGCAAGAGAGATGTTCCGGGGGTACATTTCGCGAATGATATCGTCTTCCCTGCTTACACGGTTACTGTATTCACGATAGGTAATACCAAATTCTCTCTGTGCCGCTTCATTACGTAATTGCCGATAAGAACCGATTACTTCGTCCAGCATGTTAATATATATTTCATATGGCGTTTGCCGGTCGGTTTTTATAGATACGATGGCCTGTCTCGGTGACTGGGAGAGGTTGGGGTCCTGAGCCCGGTTTTCATTGTCCACAAAGTCCATAACCAGCTGTTGTACCTGACCCAAGCTGGCAGGCTCTTCATTGATAAGGATCAAACCCTGAGCATTCACCAGAATGTTCATCAGGTTCCGTTCGAGGATTGGAGGCGGCTCCTGATCAGGATCCGGCGGAGGAGGCAGTTGCATCCCGATACCGGTATCAACGTCGATGGTAGTTACCACGAGAAAGAAGATCAGAAGCAGGAAGGCGATATCCGCCATTCCAGCCTGAGGTACCTCTGCTACTTCACGTGCACGTTTTTTTAGAAACATATCTGATTTCAGTATTTAAAAGTGGTACGAATACCGGTGATGACCAGCATAACCGCAAGAAGGGCCATAGTGATCAGCATGGTGAGCATGGCGGCATCAGTAACCGATCCTGCAACCAGGTAGGAGATACCGAAAATCACGACAGGAACAAGATAAATTCCAATTTTAAAAAGCTCCTGTTTTCCCTGTATGATGTTTTTGATACCAAAACCTACCATGGAAGCCAATCCTATGGCCACCAATGCAAGCATCAGTCCAATTGCAATAGGTATGTACATAATCAAATAAAGTTGAAGGTAAATGGGTTAGGAAGCAGATTCAACTTCCGAGGAATCACCGCCTTTTCTTGCGTTGCGTTCGGCTCTTTCCTCTGCAGAGACAATCGGTTTGCCTTGTTGAAGCAATGCAATAGAGTCTACCAAAACAATGGAACTCTCTTCCATATCCACAACCAAACGGTCTATTTTTGACACACAATAGTTGTATCCTACCTGCAAGATAATACCGGCAATAAGACCGGACGCTGTTGTTAAAAGAGCGACCTTGATACCACCGGCTACCAGGCTGGGTGAAATATCACCAGCCGCTTCGATAGCGTCAAACGCCTGAATCATTCCTATTACCGTTCCGGTAAATCCAAGCATAGGCGCAATTGCGATAAACAGGGAGAGCCAAACAAGCCCTCTTTCCAAAAAACTCATTTCAATCGACCCGTATGATTGAATGGCCTTTTCAGCTGCATCAATCCCCTCATCTGCACGAAGCAGACCGGCCTGGAACACCGAAGCAACCGGACCACGGGTCGATGAGCAAAGCTCTTCAGCTGACTGAATGCCGCCTTCCTGCAATGCTTCTTTAATGTCAAGAATAAAATTGCGCGTGTTGATATCAGCCCGGTTTAGGGTGATCAGGCGCTCAAGAAATATGGCAAGTCCAAGTATTAAAGCAATAAGTACAGGCCACATGAACGGACCGCCTTCATTGAAATACCCGACAAGCATGTTGAATAAGCCTTCTTCCAAGGCACCCTGGAAGAGCAATGCACTAAACGAGAGGGTCATACGATTCTCCGATTTTTTCTAATTTTCTTTTGTTTCTTACGACGTGTTCAGATTAAGATAATTCACGATGCAGTGATTATATACTATTTTGAATCAAATGTCAAAGGTTGGGAATTTCTATTATACTCACTGCCTTACGTAATCGACTTCACCTGTGACTTACCAATTTCCAAATTCTGATTTTTATTAAGAATTCCTCGAATTGATACGCAAATAAGTTCACGGATAAACCCTGCCTATATTATCTCGTATTTATTTATTTTTCCGAAAGCCAGGCATGTCTAACGATTACTGAATCATTCCAACTCAAGAAAATATAATTCCAATTCAGGAAAATTGAAAACGAAGTCTCGACTATATAAGTATTTAAACTTTCTCTTTCTATATTCAAATTTGTTATGTTTTTTTAATCACTGCCATCCGACTAATATTATTTTTGTGGATTTCACTCACATAACTCATTAATTATCAATAGGTCTGTTGAGCCTATTGATAACAAAAAACAGATGTAAATTCAAAAATTTTATATCTTTGTAAGAGAATGACTTCCATTAATTATTAAGGTTGACAAGTGGAATTTATTGTTCTTATTTTATGATTGTTATTGTTGGCAAAGCACAATGCCGAGCCCGACTAATCCGGGAGGAACTCAATATGAGCAAAAACTCAAGGGGCAGTAGTGCGGGTATCTATGAAGGTGTGGGATGTCCAA
>SLOU01000045.1 GCA_007132385.1 Balneolaceae bacterium
CGCACAGATAGCTTTGTCCCTGTTCATACGAGTGACTTCGGTATTTAAATTAATCCACTATCGGAGATAAAATGTCGTGAATCACTGTGACAAGTCAACCGGCACTGCTGGTGGCTCCGCCTCCGGGAGAGGCAGTCGTTGCTCCGGTACCGCCCGTTGTCCCGGAGAAGGTACTGGTTCCGGAGGCAGCCAGAGTGGAAATTGATGAAGCCATGGATGCCGAACTGTGCATCGATCCCGGCATCAGATAAATCCAGGGGAAAATGCCGGTTGTATCTTCTGTGCTGGATTCCAGTATTGTGGTGATTTGTTTTTCGGAAAGGTGAAAGGCAGTGGCAAAGATAAAATGACGGTCGAGCATTTCCATGCGAATCGTCCGTTTGTCGGCATTTTTCAATCCCTTATGATATGCGTTCCAGCGTCTATAGGTTTTTTCACCTTCAGGTGTTCGGCGGATAATGAACGCCGAGGCGGCAAGCATCAACCCGGAGACGATCAAGGCAACGAGAGCCAGGATCGTTCCCATCGCCAGAATGTATACGGAAGTGGAAACCAGGAACAATTGAAATGTAACATTCAACCAGGCTCCGGTATAACTTTGTGTGTCGACCCAGTTTTTCTGGTCGAAAGCTTCCTTAAGATGTTTTTTCCATGAGATGTACCATTTGTTGACATCATTAGAGTCACTTTCAAAAAGTTTGGAAAATGTATCCATACCGCTCATAATCCGCTTGTCGACAAACCGTATAAGTTCTGTTTCCCATTGTTCCGGTTCTTCATCCGGTCGCTCATCTGATCGTTTGAGCCGGTATCCCGGTTTGTCGGAAGTAAACCAACTCTGTTCATCCGTAACTTTCTCCTTTTCATGGATGGTATACCAGCCGCGGCGGGCCAGATCGAAGAGGGTGGCGGTAAAATGTTGAACGGTGGTATACCTGCCCATCATCAGACGTCCGATGAGTGCCGGTTGTATCCGGTCGGGGATTACAACCGTTTCCCGGGTCGAAATGGTTTTTGTGGTATAACGTTTGCCAAACTTGAGATACAGCAAGATAAAAAGTCCGAAACTCACTGCAGAAATTACCAGCGTGACCCCCGGGGTGATCGAGGCATAAAACTCAGCGTGTTCCTCACGCTCCCGTTGGCGTTGGATATACGCTTCTTCATCTTGCCTGATTTGTTCAAGTGATAAGTCAGGGTCTGAAACAGAAACAAGGTTCCTGTCGAAAACCGATGTAGGAAATAATACCCTGGAAATCAGGGTTTCACCAGTCGGAATATCCGTTGCGGTAATCGAGATTTGTCCGGGATGGAACTGTACTTCGGGTTCTACACCACGGCTCCAGGAATAGAGAGAATCTACCGGAACAGCATGTGGCAGAAGAATGTCAGCATGAAAAGTTTCCGTTGGTCTGTCACGGTCGGGGGAGAGGTAGGTCCAGAAAAAATCGGTCCATTCGGAGCCCACGGAAACGGCATCCGTCAATTGATAGGAAAACATAAACCTGCGGGCTTCATCTTCCGCTTCAAAGTGGACGGTGATGATGACATGATTGTCACTTTCCGAAACCTGGAACGTACCCGGCTCCTCTGTATTCTCATTGATATAGGATTTCCCGTTTCCGGATACCCGGATGTTTCTGATTTCCGTAAACCCTTCCTTCGGCAGCCGGTACTCCACCCAGCTAAAAGAACCGTCAAAACGGAATGTTTGATACTCGTCAATTTGAACCATCCCGTCTTCGGAAATATTGACATCTAAACGGATATCGGGGATAGAAAAGTCGGAGGCAAAAACGGATGTTATACAGGTTATTGTGATCAGCAGTGTATTTAAAATTGATTTAACAAGCATAAAATATTGATTTGTTTACCCTATTTTAAAGATCATACGAAAATCAAAATGAAAATGTTTTTCTTTTATGCTTTGAGCTTCCAAACCAACTGTATTAAAGAATTGTAAATTTATGCCAAATAAGGAGGTTGTTTTACAGCAATCATATACCAACACTTTTGTCTGAAAAAGATTACAATGTAAACAAATAATTTTTGGCCGAGTTCACGTAAAATCACAAGAATCAATTAAATCTTACCCTCCAGGTAGGACTTACGCAGCGGTTCCGGTAGTTTTTCAATCGCATATCGCAGCATAGTCCGGGGCATATGTCTGTAACGTCCTTTTAAAAAATCCTCCAGCAGTTTCCGGTCTTTCTTACCCATCTCCCTCAGCATCCAGCCGGTCGCTTTGTGGATCAGGTCGTGCTCGTCCTGTAACAGGATTTCTGCAATCTTGAAAGTATCATCAAACTGATCATTACGGATAAAGCGAAAGGTTGTCATGATGGCAATGCGCCGTTCCCACAGATTTTCGGATTCGGCCAGTTCATAGAGAATGTCTTTCGGTTTATCGATCAGCCAGGCTCCCATAATTTTCGGTGCCGAGTTGTCGATCAAGTCCCAGTTGTTGATGTGGTTCAGGTTGTTCAAATAGAGCCTGTAGATTCGCTCCTGTTCTTCTTCGGTTGCTTTCGGGAATTTATATTCGAGAATAAAAAGGGCGGTCAGTCTCTCCTCGTGATAGTCCGATTGAAGCAGTTTTTCGGTATCTTCCAGCCCAAGGTTCTTGTATTTTCGGGCTATTTTGCGCTGTTCAGGCACGCGAATACCGAGAAACCGGTCTCCTTCGGCGTATTCACCGGGACCCGTTTTGAAAAACCGCATAGAGTGTTCGGCAATGTCCGGGTTTGCGTGATTGTGCAGGATCTGGCTGATTTCTTCGGCGTTCAATTCGTGAATCTTGGTTTCTGATTAAAATTGGAGAGGTTCAGAAAAACTGCCGTCTGAGTCAATCTCTGTGTTATCGGGATTATTGCTTTAAAATTCTTTAGGTTTTTGATCTTGATTAAACAAGTCTGTTTTTCTAAGAATCCGGAGACCATCTGAAAAAATCGTTAGAATCCGCTAAAAAATATTCAATATTTATTGATGTATACTTTTTAAATATAAACTGGCAAAAAGTGATAAATATAGATATTGAAACAGTAAGTGCTATAAACCCGTATTGAAAATTAAATACCGCTTAAATTATTTGTTGAAATCATTGGCTGTGGAGGATTCAGGGAGAAAAACCTGTACGAGTCAAATTTTTGAACTCTCCGGATAATGCGGTATGCACAATGAATGTAAATTTAAAATGCAAAACAATATGCTATGTTTACCAGAGACTCACTTTTCTATCGTTTGATGGCTGGGCTTGGGATGGCCCTATTCGTTACTATTCTGATCGGTTTAGTTGTATGGGGGATTCGGACAATGACAGATGAATATACCGTCAAATACCATTGTTGAACTGAACCTTGAACGTCCGGTATTGGAAGCAAAACCTGCTGATCCGGTGATGATGCAGCCGATTATGGGATCAGAAACCCTCACCCGTGCCTTTCGCTCCGCTATTGAAGATGAAGTAGACGCCATTATATTCCGGATTACAAGCCCGGGCGGAGCCCCCTGGGCTTCGGATGCTGTACGCCGGGAGATTCACCGGGCCATCGACCGGGATATTCCGGTGATAGCAACTATGGGTGATGTAGCAGGATCGGGGGGATATTTTTTGGCGATGGGAGCCAGTCAGGTAGTTGCACAACCCTCCACAATAACGGCATCGATTGGGGTTATACGTGGCAAGTTTGTAACCTCAGGACTCATGGAAAGATTCAGTTTATACACGGATCACGTGGAAACGTCTCCCAGTTCAGGGATGTATACGGGTACGGAGCAATTCAATGAACATCAACAGGAGCGGTTTGAAGAATGGATGGATTACATGTACGAATATTTCGCCAATGCAGTCGAAGAGGATCGAAACATGACATTTGCTGAGGTTCATGAAATCGGCAGGGGTCGTATCTGGACTGGTGCTGATGCCAAAGAGCTCGGCCTGGTGGATGATGTAGGCGGTTTTCACACTGCGCTGTCCCTGGCACGGGAGGAAGCGGGGCTTGATCCCGATTCGGATATCGAATTGAAATCATATCCGCTGGAGCCGGGGCTATGGGAGTTAATTACCGGTCAAAAGCCTGACAGCGGAGAAAAATATGCAATTGCTGAGACCTGGAGGCAGATACACAGCCGGCTTTCTCCATTCATCGAAGCAGGCAGAGCGAGCGGGATTTTAAAACCTTATCAACTTTACGAACTGCCTGGATATTACTGATAATATGCATATGATTAGAGAAATGCCTGACTCCAATCAATGGGATACTTGCAAATTAAATTTGCCTATAACTATTTGTCACCGGATTCGTATCAGGTTGTGAAAGGAAACGAATCACTTGTATTATGGCAAAAATGAAAGCAACAGCCTCGATCGATGTGGATGTCCGGCCGGAAATTGTCTATGCTTTTCTGTCAGATTATGAAAACAGTCACCCGAAGATATTACCTGAGAATCATTTCAGCAATTACGAAGTCCTGAAGGGAGGAATCGGTGAAGGCACCCTCATCCGGTTTCGCTTTCACCTGATGGGACTGAAACGTGTCATGAAGGCCGAAATCAGCGAACCCGAGCCGGGTCGTGTACTGCTGGAAACCGACATCGACACCGGTGCGGAAACATCCTTTCTGATTGAACCGAACGACGACGGTCTCTCGACAAAGGTAACCATTGTCTCCGAATGGGAGAGCAAAGGGATCCGGGCCCTGTTTGAACGGTTTGTGCCCGCGCGACTGGAAAAAGTGTACGAAAAAGAACTGAGGCTGTTGAAGGAGCAGCTCACTTTAAATCCGGTTTTGCCCGAAAGCTGAAAAGCTCAAAAAAGTATGTTCTGTATCCAAAAATGAGTACGAGGAGCAAACACCAGAGTATCGGAACGATCCATACGTTCCGCGGATCAAGCAGCAGATGGTAGGTGGTAATATTGATGATATCAAAGCCGAGTACCACAAGAGCAAGAGGAACAAATCGATTGGAAAGCAGCAAAATTCCGCAGACCACTTCGGCTGATTTTACCAGGTAGATATAACCGCTCGAGACAAGGATCTCCATGAAGGGGTGGTATTCAGGAACAGGTATGAATGTGTAGAATCCGTTCAGGCCAAAGGCGAGAAAGAGCAGTCCGAGCAGTATGCGGGATGCGTGGATGATTGGTAGCATGAATAGATAAACGGTTTGGTGGTGGAAAAATCTGTAGCTGATATTATTGGTTGTTACAGGTTAACTGTCTGAAGATTCAAGCATCGTTGTGACGACAAAATCGGGCAAGTATTCCAGCCTTTCATCAATCAGCCGGTCAAAGCCTTTTTCGTCCATCTCGAAAATGATCTGTAAAATCGGTTTGCCGATGAACGGGAAGATAACGAGCGACATGGTATTGATGACAACCTGCTCGGGCGTCAGGTTGCCGGCCAGCTTTCCCTGCTCTTTCGCTTCCTGAAGTTGTGAGATAAACGGCTGAACCCGCTTGCCCACCTGGTTAAGAAAAAATTTCTGGATGCGGGAAGGATTGGTGTTGAGTTCGTGAATGATAAAGGAGGGGATGTCCGGATTTTGTTTGATGACCGTGAGATATTCCCTGACAAATTCCCGCAGTTTTTCCTCCACCGGCAGATCCTTATTTAGCAGGCTGACGATCTGCGGTATCGCCTTCATCAGGGAAAGCTGGTACACTTTCTCAAATAACTTGTCCTTCGAGCGGTAGTAGTAGTGGAGCATCGACTTGTTGATTTTCGCTTTATCGGCAATTTCCTGCATCCGCGCTCCGTCAAATCCCTTCTGATGGAACACGTCGCGTGCCGCCTCAAAAATTTTCTCTTCCGTTGATGTCTCCTTGTCGTTTTTGTCTGTCATGTCAATTTATCGTCATGGTTTCTGTTCAGCCCGCATAATTATTCGCTTAGTATCACGTCCGAATTTTCTGGTTAGAACCGATCAAAACGATTCCCTCAAAGTGAAATACGGGAAAGATGCTGATATGGAATCAACCCGGAATCCATCCGCACAGTTTAACCGTATGGTTGAAAAATAAAATAAAATTTTGAGGAATCC
>SLOU01000106.1 GCA_007132385.1 Balneolaceae bacterium
TATGGATTGAAGAGAATATCGATGCAGCAGAACTGGTTGTCCTTGAGGGAGAATCGACCGCTGGAACGTTGGTATTGCGCATTGCAGAACAGAATCCGGATCTGGCCGATGGCGTTATTGCAATGGGGGCATTTGTGGATTTGGAGGATGAGGCGGCTGATTCCTACTTGCAGGGAAACCCAACTGTACCGGCGATCCTGATGAGTAATCTTACCGAATTGGACGGCCCCGTTTCGTATGCCGCTGTGGCTGAAAACGCTCCGGTCAGTCCGGCATTACGCCCGCTAATGCGGCCGGGCCATGTCAACGTCAACTGGGTAGAGCGGCTCGAGGCGCTGCAAGCGATACAATCCTGGATTGAAGAAGGCGTCTATAGCCCCGTAACTGACGGTACCCGCTCCGTGCCTGATCGCGACACCGGAACCATTACCGAAAATGGCGTTTTGGTCAATAAAGTAACCGCTGTTGATATATTTTTCGGGAATGCGACGCTGGGATTTCATCCCGAAGAGCTTGAACTTGCCGAGATCATACAAGGGGAAACTTTTATCATTGAAATTGGCGGGCAGCAGCGCAATGTCTATTATGGGGAAACCTACGGGGATGTATCGCATGGTGAGTGGGTCGCCTTTCCTCTGGCCGACGACCAGATATTACTGGCCCGCAATCATGAAAGCGCCATTCAGACAGCCGGCATTCAAACCGGGGATGAAATCAGGTTGTGGGCGTTGCCGGAATCAGAACGGCACTGATCACCTCATCCTTCCGGGCCCGTATCTTTTCCAGGATCAGCCCGTCGGGGTTTGCATCAAGCTGAATGGTACAACAGGCAGTCACTTTACCCTCGAAAATTACGTTTTCCATCTCCTGGGCATTGATATCGGCTCTTTTCAGCTCATTCATTACATTAGCAAGCACACCCGGCTTGTCGTAGTGACGCACCACCAGTTTCCAGGGAGCATCGGTATGTTCGCACCGGTTGAGCCAGTTCCGTACCTTGCCTTCCCTCAGGTATCCTCTGACAATATCCACAGCATCGGCAGCGACGGCAAGCTGTGCCTGCCGGGTACTCGCCCCGATGTGATGACTCACATAGGTGTTATCCAGATCACTGAACCGGCTTTTCAGCTCTCCTTGTTTATACTCCGGCTCCTCGCTGAATACATCCAGGCCCGCACGGATTCGGCCCGATTTTACTTCCTGGTAGAGTGCCTCTTCATCGACAACGCCTGCGCGTGCCGTGTTGATGAAGAGCGCCCCGTCTTTCAGGTTCGAAAGTACCTTAGCAGAAATGATCCCTTTCGTTTCAGGTGTTTGTGCCAGGTGCACACTCAGAATATCGCACGACTCCGCTACCTCTTCCACACTTTCCGCATACGTTATACCCAGTTCGCCGGCGGCTTCCTGAGTAAGTGACCGCGACCAGGCGACAACCGGCATCCCAAATCCTCTGGCCCGTTTGATCACTTCCCGGCCGATCTGACCGACGCCCACAATTCCTAGTACTTTACCAAAGAGGCCGCCGGACTTGCTATAGGTTGTCTTGTCCCACCTGCCCTGTCGAAAATCGGCTACATTATCCGGTAAATACCGGTCGAGAGAGAGAATGAGACCCATGGTCAGTTCGGCAACGGCAATCGAATTTTTACCCGGGCAGTTGGCCACGAAGATGCCATACTCGCTGGCCGCGTTCAGATCGATCGAATTGACACCGGCTCCGGCCCGGATTATCAGGGTCAGCTCGGGGCTGTTGCGAATGCATGTTTCACTTACCACCGTCGAACGCACGACGAGCACCATTGCATGACCAAGGCCCGCATCCAGATCCTCCGATCCAGTAGCCGGTTGATACATCACTTCAACCCCCAGGGCTTTCATTTCCTGTATGGCTTCATCCGGAAGTTTATCAGCGATATAGACGATCATGGTGGTTTGGTTCTTGTACTCTGGTTCTGGTTTGGTTTTGCCGGCTTCAGAATTCAAAATTATCCCAGCTGGGTTCAGTTGTCCTGACCTTAAATATCGTTCACTGAAGCAAAGATTGAAATGTATTTATTCACATGGTCTGCAACTTAACTCTACAATGGTAACGATTTTGTAGTGAACCTGGTGCAACGAGCCTGGAAAAGTTTGCCGAATACATGTTGATAACCACTATGGAAAAAACATGACGTTAATTAATTCTGTTTCCCGGAAAATGTATTCCCAAATTGTGAAATTCCGGGTGAAGATTCACCGAATAGTTCAAGTTTACCTGAAATGAAGAATAATCGATTTTGTAATTTTCTTTTTGTAAGGAATCGGATCCAGTTAGATCATAAAAGGTAGGAAACAGATACAACGTCAAGAGAAAATATTCAGAGTTTTAATCAGGAGAGTATGATGCCCAAGGAGATTTTTCCGGTGGAGATTGTTGAAAATTCCCAGGAATCAAATTTTCAGCGACATAATATTCGGTTGAGGATAATAAACTGGATCATTCTGTTCAGTACAATTTTTGCCATGAGTGCATTGCCTCTGATTGAAGTGGACATCGGCCTCCGCAGTCAGGGTTTGATCCGCCCGGTTACCAATCTTGTGCAAATCTCGTCCCCGGTTTCCGGTGAATTACGTCAACTTTACATACAGGATAACAGCCACGTAGAGCAGGGTGATCTGATTGCACAGATCGATACTGTCCAGATTTCAGAACAGATCCGGTATCTAAAAAACAAGGAATCCCGGCTGATCCTGTTTATTCAGGATTTGGAGAAATTGGTACATCTTGAGTTGTCTCCACAAATGAATCTATCAGAATTCAATACCGCAAGATATAAACGGTCATATTCCGAAATGCGAAACCGGTTATCCGGCATGTCTCGTGAAATCATTTGGCACGAAAAAGAACTAAAAAGGCAAGCATACTTGAAAGAAAGAGATATGGTTAGCAGACTCATTTTGGAAAAAGCTGAATACAATCTTCAAAGCGCACTAGATGATTATGAACTTTCCAGGGACCAGCAGAAAAGCCGGTGGCAGCTGGAAAAACTTGAATTTCAAAATGAACTGAAAGAGCTGCAATCACAGCTTGTGCAGCATCAGTTGAAACAAGAGCTCTACACCATTCGCTCGCCTGTAACCGGTTCGATTCAAAATCTGAATGCAATTCATAGGAACACATTCATACACCTGAACCAGGTCATAGCTGATATCAGCCCGGATACAAGCTTGATTGCAACTGCATATGTAACACCCGGGGACATAGGTCTGCTTCGAGAGGGTATGCCTGTACGATTCAGTATCGATTCATATGATCAAAACCGGTGGGGAACCCTCGAAGGCAAAGTACTTGATATTTCAACAGATGCAATTATTATGGACCAATCACCTGTTTTCCGTGTACTGTGTACTTTCGACCGGAACTATCTGGAGTTGAAGAATGGGGTACGCGGTGAATTAAAAAAAGGAATGACCCTGCAAGCCCGGTTTATTATTGCCAGGCGTTCTCTCTTCCAGCTTCTGTTTGACAATGTAAATGATTGGCTTAATCCGGTGTGGTATGCTTCTTCTGAAGGATCACAAAATGCCGGTATCTGAATCCAATCATAAATACCAGGACCGGCTCATCATATTAATATCGAGCTTTGTTCGGCAAATTGATCCCGGCTTTCAGTCATATAAAACCAGGTAACGCATGCAACGTCAAAACAAATGGCAAATGCATAAAAACATCAAAATCAAACAACATGATATTACCGACTGCGGAGCAGCTTGTTTGTCATCCGTAGCCTCCTATTACGGCCTTAAGATGCCATTATCCAAAATCCGGCAGTATGCATCAACAGACAAGAAAGGGACGAATATACTCGGGATGATCGAAGCAGCGGAAAAACTTGGAATATCGGCAAAGGGTGTAAAAGGTGAGTATGAAAGTCTATATTCCATTCCTCTGCCTGCAATAGCGCATGTCGTGGTCAATAAGATTCTCCATCATTTTGTAGTGATTTACAAGATATCTGGTAAATATGTGCTGGTGATGGATCCAATGGATGGAAAGCTGCATAAAATTCCACATGAACAGTTTAAAGATAAGTGGACAGGGGTGTTGGTGCTACTCTCGCCGGACGAATCGTTTAAAGCCGGCAACAAAAGTGTTCCGGTCACCAGCCGTTTCTGGTACTTGTTAAGGCCACATCGCAAGGTGCTTTTCCAGGCATTATTAGGAGCTGCGGTTTACACACTTCTTGGACTTTCCACGGCAATTTATGTTCAGATTATTGTTGATCATGTACTGATCGATGGTAATCAGAACCTGATGAACCTGCTCGGTATCGGGATGATCATTCTATTGATTCTGACCTTGCTCATAGGTGTAATCAAAACGGTCCTGACACTTAAAACCGGACAACTTATCGATGCCCGGCTGATCCTCGGTTATTATAAACATTTGCTGAAATTACCTCAGCGATTTTTTGATACAATGCGTGTCGGTGAGATCATTTCACGGATTAACGATGCGGTAAAGATTCGTACTTTTATTAATGATGTAGCGATTACCATCATTGTTAATATTTTCATTGTTCTGTTTTCTTTCGGATTGATGTTTACCTATTACTGGAAACTGGGACTGTTTATGCTTTTGATCATTCCTGCCTACGGATTCATCTATTTCATCACCAATCGTTTAAACAGAAAAACCCAGCGCAGTTTAATGGAAGATGCTGCCGATCTCGAATCGCAGCTGGTGGAGTCTTTAAATTCAATCTCTACTATTAAACAATTCGGAATTGAGGATTTTGCAAATATTAAAACAGAAGTGAGCTTTGTAAAGCTTTTAAAGACGGTATACCGTTCAGGCTTGAATTCTGTGTTTGCTGGAAATTCATCTTCGTTTACCTCTAAACTATTCACGATCGTCTTGTTGTGGGCGGGCACTTATTTTGTAATGTCCGGTTCATTGTCGCCTGGTGAGCTTCTCTCCTTCTATGCCATCATCGGGTATTTCACGGGACCTGTCAGTGAACTGGTTAGCATGAATAAAACCATTCAAGATGCACTAATAGCAGCCGACCGGCTTTTTGAGATTATGGATCTTGAAATTGAAAATGAGGATGAGGAAGATACAGTCACATTAACAGGACAGGAGATTGGTAATATACAATTTCATGAAGTCTCTTTTCGATATGGCTCGAGGGTTGAGGTGTTTGACCGATTCAACCTGACAATACCAAAAGGGAAAATAACCGCTTTTGTAGGAGAAAGTGGTTCTGGCAAAAGCACACTGGCAAATATTATACTAAAGATGTACCCCATTCAATCAGGAAAGGTTACGATTGGCAAACTGAACCTGAAACATATAGATACCTGGAGTTTGCGTGATAAAATCTCTGTTGTCCCGCAGAAAGTCGACTTATTTGCAGGTTCAGTCACAGACAACATAGCCGTTGGAAAGTTCGAGCCTGACATGAACAGAATTTTAGACATATGTGAAATGTTGGGCATGATCTCTTTTATTGAGAATCTTCCCGGTGGATTTGGGGCATACCTGGGTGAAAA
This sequence comes from Balneolaceae bacterium, assembly GCA_007132385.1. Lineage (GTDB taxonomy): Bacteria > Bacteroidota > Rhodothermia > Balneolales > Balneolaceae > SLOU01. Next base: position 5,536 of record SLOU01000106.1, read on the forward strand.
TGGTGCAACCTTGTCAGGCGGTCAAAAACAGAGGGTTGCTATAGCTCGTGCTCTGTACAAAAACCCGGAGATTTTAATCCTGGATGAAGCAACCTCTTCCCTGGATATGATCTCCGAACAACATGTGCAGGATTCCATATACTATCAAAAAGAAAAGGGGAAAACAGTCATTCTGATTGCACATCGTCTCAGTTCAGTTCACGCAGCTGACAAAATCTGTGTTCTCAAAAACGGCAAGCTTGTTGAGGAAGGTAATCATGCCGAGTTAATGAAAAACAAAAACATCTATCATTCTCTTTGGCTTCAACAATTTCCAATTGGAAATAAGAATGAAAATGGGAGTGGGGAATCCAAATGTTTTAAAAGAAATAATAACTAATTTTAAGTGACCATGAAGTTTGCAGAACAAATTGAAAGAATTCAATACCTGGATGAATTGATCAAAAAAA
>SLOU01000007.1 GCA_007132385.1 Balneolaceae bacterium
ACTCTTAAATATTAATTTGTAAATTCCACCGGGTTTGTTACCTTGGTATTCCATGAAAAAGTTTTATTCGATCATATTACTTTTTTCTTTCTGGATTGGAGCAATGCAGCCCTTAATTCCGGTAATCGAATACCATCTGTACAAAGAGAGTATTATTGAATTGTTTTGTATTGAGAGAGAACTCCCGCAATCAGATTGTGATGGTGTATGTTACCTGAGCAGCCAAATTGCAGAGAACCAGGAAAAACAGAGCGATTTTACAAATTCCAATGCAGATTTTTATCCAATTGCTGTGCAATATGCAATAGCAAAAAATTTCCGGTTTTATCCTGAATCGGAACAATTGACCAGTTTTTATTTTGTCAACTGGACGATCCCAGACATCACGGTTACCACTCCCCCTCCTGAACTGAGCTGATATCTTCTCATCTTTTATTGGGCTTACCTTTATAGAATAAGTCTATGGTGCCCATTCAAGCACAAACGGTCTGTGCAATCAAAAAATCATAAGAAACTTATAGCTCATAACTATGAAAAAGATCAAGTATTTATCTTTCTGTTTTTTCTGCTTGTGGATGGCTATGATACTTCAGTCATGTGAGGATAACAGTGAAAATGGCATCGAGGTACCCGATCTTTTTGAGGTCGGCAGCTTTACTGATAACGGTACAACGGTGGTGGTCTATACCCCTCACCCGCCTCAGGTTGGTTACAATGTACTCTACCTGCAAGTCCACGAAGGTGGTGAAGCCCTCGACAACCTCGATATCGATATCATGCCTGTCATGCATATGGAGACACATTCACATTCATCGCCGGTTGAATTACCCGGTCAGGTCCGGGAGGAGGAATACAACTTGTACAGGTTCGCCGTGGTGTTTACAATGCCGGGAAGCGGTATGCATGGTGGCTGGGAACTGAACATAAGTATTTCTGACGATAATCAGCCAGATACCAGGGCAGAAGGCGTAATTGAAACAGGGGTTGAGGAATCAAGGCGGGTTATCAATTTTGAAACTGAAAACGGCGACAGGTACGTCCTCAGCCTGGTTGAACCCGAAGAGCCGGAAACCGGATCGAACGAACTTCTCTTAACGCTTCACAAGCGGGAATCCATGATGAGTTATCCGCCTGTATTGGATGCTGAATTTCTATTTGAACCATGGATGCCATCCATGGACCACGGCTCAGGCAATAATATTCATCCAGTTCACCAGCAAAATGGCCATTATAAAGGGCTCGTGAATTTTAATATGACCGGTGACTGGGAGTTAAGATTTGAAATTACCCGGAACGAGATAGACCTGGGTCAGCACATTTTTGAAGTTCAGTTTTAATCAAAAAACAGGTAAGAAGGCAGATCTGTTCATTCAGATCCGGACTTCTGCAGGAGAAATAAAGATGAAATTTCGAGCAATTATTTACCTTATAATAACGATCCCACTTTTGCTGGCCGTCGAAGTTCAGGCTCAATACAATAACCAGATCGAGAGGCTGGGCGCCGATAGAAAAGCCGATGTATTATTAGTTCAGGACAAGCTTCACATTAAAGGTGTCGTTGTGGACTCAGAGACCGATTATAGAGTGGTCGGTGCCCATGTCTATACTGATAATCAAAACCGCGGGACAGCAACAGATACCGAGGGCAGATTCAATCTGATCGTAGACACTTCGGCTGAGCATCTGATAGTCTCACACATCAGTTATGCTACAAAGGTTATTGTTCTTCAAAGCTTTATTGAAGGTGATGATATCATGATCAAACTGGATCCAAATAGGTCGAAGTTCAGCCAGGAGCTGGTGATAACTTCGGGCAGAGTTCAACCGGTTACATCAGGTGTCTACAGTGATGTACGAACCCGTCCCGTTGAGGGCCATTTAGGTTCGATTGCCGGCCTGGATTTGGTGAATCGCGCCAATTTTGCCAGGGAACCGGTCATTCGGGGCCAACGGGGAGCAAGAATTGATGTAACGATCGACGGTATGCGAATGACCCCTGCCTGTGTGGATGACATGGATCCGCTGACGGCTTATGTTGAAACGGATAATCTGAAATCGATTGAAATAGATCGTGGTCATGCCAGCCAGGGTGTGGCGTCTAATACATCCGGCGGTGCAATCAATTTTGAAATGGCAACACCATCATTGAATACAGGCTTGACAGGAAATGCAGAGGCGGGTTTTCACTCGGTCTCAAACCAGCAGATATACCAGGGTACAGTGAGTCACGGAGCAGAAAATTGGGGAATCAGAATCTCCGGTACTTACCGTAATGCAGGGGATATTCAACCGGGCAGCGGCGATCGGATTCAGAATTCAGCCCTGGAAAAAGGAAATATGCATGCTTCTTTACAGGTGCATTCATCCGGTTCACATACGTTCGGTTTTCAATATCTTGGAGACTTTGCCGGACAAATAGGCTATCCGGCGTTAATCATGGATACCCGAAGAGCAGATGCTCACCTTGCAGGGTTGACACACAAGTGGGATCGTCCGTTGAAAAATGTTCCATATGTTGAAACCAGGGCTTATATCAGTTCTGTTCAGCACCGGATGGACGATTTTAATCGTGATGTCGGTCAGCGGGAGGTGATGAAAGATATGCATATGCCCATGTACGGAGAGACCGTAACCTGGGGGATGAATACAAGCGGCAGCTACATAAATGGAAACCATTTGATTGAACTCAGACTGGAATCGTATCTCCTGGAGGCTTTTGCCGATATGTGGATGTATCCACTTGATTCGAATGTAAGTGATATGTACTTGGTTAACCTCGGAGATGTCAGGAGCTGGAACTCATCGTTATCTGCAGGATATACCCTCTATCTGGAGAAGGGCTGGCGGGTCGGAACCGATCTGCGGTTTGAGTCAGGCTTGAACCGCATCATGGAGCAGAGTGCTGTCGCTACGTACAAAGCAGAATATCCGGAACTGGCGGATATGGAACCTGCCGCATTCGGATATCTGGTTGGTATGCATATTGAAAAAGATATCTCAAGACGCTTGAATGCCGGGTTCAGGATGTCGGATGGGTACCGGTTACCGGATCATATGGAGAGATATGGCTATTATATTTATCAACCACTGGATGGCTATTTTTACATCGGAAATCCGGGTTTGGAACCGGAGCGAAGTAGTCAGGCGGAATTTTATGTAACCTATGGGAACGGGTCGTCCCGTTTGCACGGCAGCACGGCCCTATGGGGTAATCGTATGGATCGATACATTACCGGTGAGAGGTATGATGGATTGTTTAAACGATATAAAAATATGGGAGTGGCATACCTGTGGGGGACCGAAACAGAATTAACGGTTACTCCACACTCAAACTGGGAGATACAGGCAGGCATTTCCTATGTTTTTGGATACCACAATGAAGTGGCTGAACCTCTGCCGATGATTCCGCCTTTGAAAGGCTCCGTATCGGTTCAGCATACAGCCGGACGGGTCGATCTGGAAGCCCGGATGAGATGGGCGGCGAACCAGCAACGGATTGCAACTGTCAACAGCCTGGAGGCCCCAACTGCCGGATACGCTATAGCCGATGGGTATGTTCGGATTGAATTGACAGAGTCAATCCGATTACAGGCGGGTATTGAAAATATACTGGACCGCTATTACAGGGATCATCTAAGTGTAAATGCTCTGCCGGCTCCTGGGAGAAATATACACGCTTCACTTCGTTTCAGCTTTTGAAGCTATCAAAGTTGTCCGTGAATGATGCACTCTGTGCTAAAGTTACCCACGCATGATGTCTTCAATCTCTTTGATTTCTTTGGGGACATCGGTCAGGTTTTCTATACCGTTTTCGGTGATTATCAGATTGTCTTCTATGCGGACACCGCCAAAATCATATAATTTTTCAATGTTAACCGCATTGAGAAATGCAGACTTTTCACCATCTTCCAGGGCAGGCTTGAGTAAAGCTGGAATAAAGTAGATACCGGGTTCAACCGTAATCACCATGCCTGCGAGCAGTTCACGGCGGGCTCGTAGAAACCGAAGTCCCGGCCGCTCGAAACGTTCAACGCCTTTGGGAAATCCCCCAACATCATGTGTATCAAGGCCGAGAAAATGACCAAGTCCATGTGGGAAAAAAAGTGCGAAAATATCATTCTCCATCAGGTCATCGACACTCCCCTTAAGCAGCCCAATATCTTTCAGACCGGTTACTACAATATGGGCCGCAAGCATATGAAGGTCTTCCATTTTTACACCCGGTTTAATCGCCTCTATTACAGATTTTTGGGCATTTAATACGGTCTGATAGATTGCAGCCTGATCACCGGTAAATTTTCCATTTACCGGATATGTCCGGGTAAAATCAGATGAATATCCATACAGCTCAAAACCGGCATCTATCAGGAACAGTTCACCACTGTTCATTTTTCGGTCATTATCGGTGTAGTGGAGAATGGCCGAATTCGGGCCACTGGCATGTATACCGTTATAGGCATCCTGTTGTAAACCGAGTCGTACCTGATGATAGTCGAACAGTGCTTTTAACTCATATTCATACATTCCAGGCTTCAGAGCTTTCAGAACTTCAACATGTGCAAGGCTGTTGATCCGGGAAGCCTCGCGTAACTGATCCAGTTCCCATTCGGTTTTGATACAACGGCAATACGCAATTGCTTCAGACAGTGATTCGGCATCAATTTTCAGGCTGCGGTCCAGACCCTCCAGATATTCCGCCTGCTCTTCGTCCAGGCAATAAACAATATCCGGTTTAAGCTCTTTGAACATTTTTGGTAATTCAGAATCAAAATGAAGGTGATCGGGTTCATATTCGGTTTTGGTTTCTTCCGGCGACCGAATACGTCCATGCCAGACAGCAAAAAGTGAATCACGTTTGGGTGCGAAAAGATGATACTTCTGAGTCTTTAAATCCAGGATCAAGTGATAATCAGGTTCATTGACTCCGGTGAGATACCAAAAGTTGGATTCCTGCCGAAAGGGAAATTCATAATCCGTACCATATCGGTACATCAGTTCAGCTCCTTTCAGATAAATAATTCCGTTTTGACTTTCCTCGAAAAGCCCGAGTAATTTTTTACGATGCAAACTGGCTGCCATACAGACGATTTTAAAATTCAGTTTTTAATATCCGATCCTGTGCTGAATTTAGAGTAAGGAGTGATGAAATAAAAACTAAACAGCTATCAATTCGTTTTTTGCAGACAGGCTCAGAGTAAAGCTGAATGTCGACCCTTCGTTGGGAATACTCTCAACAACGAGATTTTCTCCGTGAGATTCGATGATATGTTTGACTATGGAGAGGCCAAGGCCGGTTCCACCGCGTTCCCTGGATCTGGATTTATCAACACGGAAAAAACGTTCGGTCACACGTTTAATATCTCTCGGTTCAATACCGATCCCTGAATCTTGAATATATACAAGGATTTTATTTCTGTTTTTCGGATAGGGTCGAACACCAACCTCGACAAAACCTTTGTTGTGGTTGTATTTCATGCCGTTTTCAATCAGGTTGATCAGAACCTGTTTAATCTGATTACGGTCGGCCCGAACATGAATATTCTTGTCAAAAATCCCCAGCCGGATTTCAACTCCTTCTTTAAGGGCTTTATGCTGCAGGCTTTCCACAACATCCAGAATGACATTACGGATATTAAGCTCCTGAATATTCGACTTTAATTCGCCGGTCTCCAGTTTGGAGATCTCCATTAGGTCTTTAGTGAGGTATATGAGTCTGTTCACATTTCTCATCGCTTTGTTGAGAAACACACGATTTACTTCCTCATCTTCCAGAGCACCGTCAATCAGGGTTTCAAGAAAACCCTGGATTGCAAATATGGGGGTTTTTAGTTCATGGGAAATATCACCGATAAATTCTTTCCGGTAGTTTTCGATTTTATTCAATCTCTGGATTTCTCTTTCCACGGTTTTGCTGGCTCGAACCGATTGAGTAATAAGATAATCGAGTTCATCCCTGTGTCCCGTATTGATATTATTGTACTCTTCAAACCGCTTCTTTGCAATATTTTTGGTGATCCTGTTAATGGTTTTAAGCCGCTGGTAAAGAATCAGGTAGGAAATTACATATGCAATACCGGAAATAAGCAGCCCGGTACCGAATGAGTATCCGATTAATTGCCAGAATGATAAAGCCAGCCAGACAGAGCATATTGCAGCTGTTAACAGCGCGACAGCCAAGCCTGTAAACAGGGAGATGCGCAGTGCAAGGCTGAACAATGTGCCTCTAAAGGATTTTTTCCTTTTTTTAATCATTCTTTGAAACGATATCCAACTCCTTTTACCGTTTCAATATAGTGATCTCCGAGCTTTTCTCTTATTTTTCTGACATGAACATCAACCGTTCGGTCGACAACATAAACATTATCGCCCCAGACCTTGTTTAACAGCTTTTGACGGCTTAAGACCTTGCCTTTTCGGCTGGCAAGGTAAAAGAGCAGTTCAAATTCTTTTCGGGGCAACTGGAACTCTTCTTCGTTGCGTATAACCAGGTAACGGTCACGGTTTATTTCCAGGTCATGCACCTTGATCATATTGGCTGTTTCATCTGCTTCTTCAAACCTTCGAAGAACAGCTTTGATGCGCGAGATTAATTTTTTTGTGCTGATCGGTTTGATGATATAGTCATCTGCACCCCGGTTTAGTCCTTTAACTTCTGTGTTTTCATCACCGCGAGCCGTAAGAAAAATGATAGGTAAGTTTTTGAGTTGATCGTTATTTCTGAGATTATCACAAACTTCCATACCATCCATTTTAGGCATCATGATATCGAGTAAAACAAGATCCGGATTGTGCTCATAGGCAAGTGAAATGCCTTCTTCACCGTCTTCAGCTTTAATTACGCCAAAACCTTCCTTTTTCAGATTGTATTCAATCAGGTCAAGGATGTCCTGTTCATCGTCTACTACGAGGATCGTTTTTTTGGACAAAAGACAGAATATTTAATTCTTAATTAAATTTAGAATAAATGTTACAAACACTTTTAGTAAATAGAAACAGATTACCTGTTAACAAATTGTTACGAATATCGGTTCAAATGATAAGCAGGCTTAATTACAGTTGTAACCGATTAGTAAGTATTAGTAGAATTGTTTATGTGAGAAAGCGAATCGTTTACGTTTAGATATTAACATGCTAAAAGAGGCATAACCGAATATATGCAGAGCTTGGAATCGAATGTACTACCCGTACTTTAGCATGATGTTATTTAAGTAACCGGGTAGTTCTGTGAATACTTTTTCCGGATAATCAAGAAATTCATCAGGAATAAAATCAAGAAGATTTAATTTTTTTTCCGCACCGGAGGTATAGAGTGAGCTTTCCAGCGGCATACCGGTGAGCAGTTTTTCAAGATCGCAAACAAGTACAACTCTGTTTTCACCATCCCGGTTGAAAATAACAGTCAGATAACTTTTCCGATCCAGGCCACACAAAAAGCCAAAGGCTGTTTTCAGGCTGTCATATTCATCTGAATGGGCAATCCTGTAATATTGATTGAACTGCAGATAGGACAGTTGTTGCGGAAAGGTCAGATACCTTCGTACCCACGTCAGATGATCGGACCAAAAAAAAGCAAGCAGGCCCGTGAGCCATTCTGCCATATTACCATTGATGACTTTACCGGCAAATCCTCTATCCTGCCAATATTTTAATTCTGAACGTATATCGTCCAATCGATTGTTTGATGTCAATGGAGGACTGTCGAGCCGGGTAATGGATTTATCTGACACCGAATACCAAAAATCTGTCAATCCATTTGTGATACAGATCGTTCGGGTACCCAGTTCATGGTTATATCGAGCTGCCTGAGCTGCTGTGCGTGTGTCAAGTTTTACGGACTCAGCCTTGCACTCAATCAGTATTTCGGGTTGAAGTTGCGTGTTGTAGCAAATCAGATCAGCTCTTCGTTTTTTTTTTCGAAAATCGTGATTGGCCTTCTGGTTGGAAACGGCTACTTCTGATGCAATTCGTGAAGCCGGCCATCCGCATTCAAGGTTAAGGTAATCGATAAAGCGAAGTCTGACCCGTTCTTCCGGCCGGTTTTCAAGCGGTTTTTTTTCAAGACGGTTCCAGAGAACCCGTTCTCCGTTTAAATGAACTACAGTGGGAAAATGTTGGGCTGCTCTGCTATTCACAATACAATGTTAACGGTCAATTCAGACAAGAATGCTAAAATAATGTCTTCAGGTATAAATTCATTACCCCCCTCGCTCCCTTACACGGCCTGATACGATCTACGATCGGCCCCGGGGTTTATTTTTTACTTCGTCCCCGTCCGCGCCGGCTTTTTTTATCTTTTTTATCATTTCCCTCAATGCTTTCTTTCAGTTTATCCTTGTCAATTTGTTTGTTGATCAGGAACTGCTGGCCGATGGAAAGCACGTTATAAACCAGGTAGTAGAGACTGAGTCCGGCTGCAAAATTGTTGAAAATAAAGAGAAGCATGACCGGCATGAAGTACATAAACACCTTCATGTTGGGTCCGCCGGAGGGAGCTGCACCGCCGCTCATACCACCGGAAACTTTCATTTGAACGATCATGGATGCTGTCATAAGCAGTACAAAACCGGCAATCTGATCACCCAAAAAGGGAATGCCAAATGGCAGGCTCAGAATATAATCGGGTGCTGAAAGGTCATTGGCCCATAAAAATTCCTCCTGACGTATCTGAATGGAATTCTGAAAATAACGCCAAAGTGTAATCAGGATCGGGAACTGGAGCAGCATAGGCAAACATCCCCCAAGCGGGTTTACCTTTGCCTTTTTGTAGAGTTTGATCGTCTCTTCCTGCTGTTTTTTAGGATTATCCTTGTGCTCTTCCTGGATCTCTTTCATTTTTGGCTGCAGCTCCTTCATCGCAGCCATACTTTTAAAACTTTTTTTGGTCAAAGGCGCCAGTGCAAGTTTGACTACCAGACCAAACAGGATAATCAGTAACCCGTAGTTAGCAATCCAGTTGCTGGTAATGTTGAAAAAGGGGATAATTACCCATCGGACCAGCGGGTCGGCAAACCAGCGCATCCAGGCATAACTGATCTCCACCATATCAAAGGCTGTCGGATGGAAATCGCGCAACTCATAATAATCGAGGGGGCCAATAAATAACTGATAGGAGAGACTACCGTCGCTGGGGATGCTTGATTGTATCGAGCTCTGATAATGATGATTGGTTTCCGGCTCATCTTCAGGGCCGTCGAGTTCACCGATCAGGGTTGCCGCAGACGTGGGAGTCATCGGTTTGATGATCTGGCCGAAGAATTTGGTGTTGGTAGCAACCCAATCGATATCCCCGTTGATCATGGTTTCATTTCGTCCGGGCCCATCCACACTAAATCTCTCAAGTACCCCTCCGGCATAAATATGTGCACCTGTGTAATAAGCATCCTGGGTGCGATCGCGTTCCGTAAAATTCAACCGGGAATGCCATCCAAAATCGACGCTGTTTCCAATGATCAGTTCATCAACACCCTGCAGTTCGATATCAAGATCGATCGCGTACCTGTTGGCGTGAAAGGTGTAGGTATAGGTGACACTGCCGCCATTTTCCAGTTCCAATACGTAAACGAGCGATTCTTCCTGGTTGCCATTGAGGGTAATCTCATTTTCTGGCGTAACTTGACGGAACAGTATCTGATCAGTTTCAATGTTGTAGTTGTCACTCGATAAAAACCCGAGTGCATAAGCCGAGCGGGAGGTATCGGCAATCATCTGAACAGGATACTGGTCCCACGTCCGGTAATTTCGGAGTTCATATTTTGCCGGACCGCCTCCCAAATTGGTAAAAGTAGCCGAATACCTGGGGGTTTGAACAACTGTAAGTGTTGTATCAGTGACCCCTTCCATACGGAATACACCCAATTGGTCAGTAACAGGTTGGTCATCCTCAGCTTCCGGCATCGGCTCGCCTTCTTCGGGCAACGGTTCGGCCTCCAGGTCGGCGAGATCCTCCTCATCCTGGGCTTCAGCTTCCAATTCCTGTTCAATTTGTGCAAGGCTGTCCCTGAGAGCACGTTCTTCAGTTTGCCGTTGAATCTCTTCATCGCTGGGCAATGTAAAATAAGCCCATGCAATCATGAGAAAGAAAATGAGTATCAGGCCTGTGACCGTATTTCTGTCCAAATCAGTTTCCTGTTATGCTTCTTTTTTAGAGTTGGTGATTTCAGTTCTGTTTTCAACCCGGAGATTTAAACGATGAATCAATAATGTGCGTATCTCATTCATAAGTGATATCATCTGTTCTCGGACAGTGTCATACGATAAAGTTGATTTTTGAGCCATGAAGGCCCCGTGAAACCCAAATGAATTCGTAGCAAACAGATCGGATAAAAGATGCTGATGGGTTCTGTAAACCTCCCGCATTATTCTTTTCAGTCTGTTTCGTCTGGCTGCTTTGCCAAGACTTTTTTTTGCAATAAAGCCGACAAAGCATCCTTCGGAAGGATTGTGATATATTCGATAACGAAACTGAATGCCGGAAGTTCTCAAAACCGTAGACTTTTTGAATAGTCGTTGGAAGTTTCGCTTTCCACGCAGAATTTTTGTTCTTGGCAGGGAATAATCCGGTTGTTTCCCGCTCATATAAAGAGCTGATGATCTATTTGGGTCCTTTTTCATCACTGGTTGTCAGCTTGTGACGTCCCTTTTTACGGCGTCTTTTTAAAACATCTTTACCGGCTTTGGAACTGGAACGCTTGCGAAAACCGTGTTTATTGGCTCTTTTTTTCTTACTTGGTTGATACGTGCGTTTCATGGTTACTGAAAATTATCGAATGAAAATTAAAGCTCTCATTTATTAGATAGACCCGAAAGTTAAGAAGATTTTCGTTAAATATGAATGATAGGTTTGAAAACAAATCGCGATTGCGGTTGGGAAGGATAAAATAAACAAAGGACGATAGAGTTGAATAAAGTTGAACAGCCCTTTGTGAAATCGTACCTTTATAGATTAGAAAAAAAACTTTTTGTGGAACAAATTTATGTTAGATAAAATTACCAGCGTCCTCACCAAAATTTTTGGAACGAAGAGTGATCGGGATCTAAAAAAACTTTGGCCGGTTGTTGAAGAGATCAAATCCCATGAGGAGGAGGTCAAAAAACTAACAGACGATGAGCTGAAGGGCAAAACGGAATCTTTCCGGGAGATGATCCGCGAAGCTACCCATGAACTCGAAGAACAGATTGCAGAAATCAAAGAGAAAATGGACAGCAATGACGAGTCGATTACTCTTGAAGAGAGAAGGGAGCTGGCCGATATTCTTGAATCCCTCGAGGAAGAATGGCTTGAGACGGTGGAAGGGGTACTCGAGGATATCCTTCCGGAAGCTTTTGCCGTACTGAAGGATACCTGTAGGCGCTTCGTCGGTCAAAAATGGAAAGTTGCCGGATCGGAGATCGAATGGGATATGGTTCCTTACGACGTGCAGCTCGTGGGTGCCGTTGCCATGCACCAGGGAAAAATAGCGGAAATGAAAACCGGTGAAGGTAAAACCCTGGCTGCCATATTCCCGGCCTATTTAAATGCACTGCCCGGACGCGGAGTTCACGTAGTTACGGTAAATACATACCTGGCCCAGCGGGATGCCGAATGGAATGAACCAATTTTTAATTTTCACGGGTTAACGGTCGATTGTGTTGACAAATTCAATCCGAATACCGAACCCAGGCGTAAAGCTTACCGTGCCGATATCACATATGGCACTAATAATGAATTTGGGTTCGATTACCTGCGTGACAATATGGTGATAAATGAAGAACAATTGGTACAGCGCAAACATCATTTTGCCATTATTGATGAGGTTGACTCGATCCTGATCGACGAGGCGAGGACCCCATTGATTATTTCCGGGCCGGTTCCGCAAGGATCGGATTCAAAAAAATATGAAGAGATGAAGCCGAAAGTTGAGGCACTGGTCAACGCACAAAAAAAACTGGTCTCTGAACTTGTTTCTGAAGCTGAAAATCACCTCAAGGAAGGGAATGAGGGAGATGCCGGCCTTGCACTGTTTCGGGCAGAACGCGGTTTTCCAAAAAACAGCCGATTCCGAAAATTGCTGCAAGAGCCCAAAATTCAGAAACTCGTGAGAAGCACCGAGAATATATACCTGGCCGATAATGCCAAAAATATGCCATTTGTAGATGAATATCTCTTCTATGCGGTTGATATGAAGATGAAGTCTATTGAAATGACCGATAATGGCCGTGAGTTTTTGACCGACGAAAAGGAAGATGCGGAAGCTTTTATTATTCCGGACCTCGGAGTGGCTACTTCTGACATTGAGGAAGAAATTGAGCAGCTTAAAAAGGAAAAAATTGAGAAAATTGAAGCGAATGATGAGTTCAGCGACGATTATAAAAAGAGAAAAATCGAGGATGCAAGGAAGGAAGTAGAGGAAGAGCGAGAGCGCAAGTTTAATGAAATTCATCGGCTATTCGCTGAGAGAAGCGACCGGATTCATACAATCAATCAGCTTCTGAAAGCATATACTTTATTTGAAAGGGAAGAGGAGTATATCGTGCAGGAGGGGAAAGTACAGATTGTGGACGAGCATACCGGGCGTGTTCTTTCCGGCCGGCGCTATTCAGACGGCCTGCACCAGGCGATTGAAGCAAAAGAACAGGTCAAAGTGGAGGCAGCTACTCAAACCTATGCCACAATTACCTTGCAAAATTACTTCCGGATGTATCACAAATTGTCAGGAATGACTGGTACCGCCGCCACAGAGGAGGGGGAATTTAATGAAATTTATAACCTTGATGTAATGGTTATCCCGACCAATGAACCGGTGATTCGGGATGACAAAGATGATCTTATTTTTCGAACAAAGCGTGAAAAATACAACGCATCAATCGATAAAATCCGGGAATATCATGAAAAAGGTCAGCCGGTACTTGTTGGGACAACAAGTGTGGATGTTTCCGAAACACTCAGCCGGATGCTCAAGCGTGCTAAAATTCCGCACAATGTACTCAATGCAAAGCAGCACGCCCGTGAAAGTGAAATCGTTCAGATGGCTGGCCGACCGGGTGCAGTAACGGTTGCTACCAACATGGCAGGCCGGGGTACGGATATCAAACTCACACCGGAAGTGAAAGAAAATGGCGGGCTTGCCATTTTGGGTACCGAACGTCACGAATCAAGACGGATTGACCTTCAGCTCCGGGGCCGTGCCGGGCGTCAGGGGGATCCTGGTGAATCCCAGTTTTTTGTCTCCCTGGAAGATGATCTGATGGCACTGTTTGGCGGTTCCGACCGGATTTCGAGTATCATGGACCGACTTAATTTTGAAGAAGGTGAAGTGATTCAGCACCCGTGGGTGTCCAAATCACTCGAACGAGCTCAAAAGAAAGTTGAGCAAAATAATTTCAGTATCCGGAAAAAACAGCTCGAATACGACGATGTGCTTAACAACCAGCGAAATGTCATCTATTCGAGAAGAAAAAACGCACTTCTTGGAGATCAGCTTCAGAACGATATTTTCGACATGCTCGAAGACCTGGTTGAAAATCTGGTGACTACCTATTTTCCGGAGGGTCAGTTCGAGGAGTTGCGTGATGAAGTATTGAGGCACCTGGCAGTTGATATTGAAATCGATCGCGATAAATGGGCCGGACTGGGCGAAGACGGGCTGATCGATCATATAATCGAAAAGGCATTTGAGGTTTACAGGAAGAAAGAACAGATGGTGTCTCAACCTCTCTACCAGGTAGTGAAAAAAATCCAGGAGTCGGAAGCTGAGAAAAAGCCGAATAAAATCCAGGTGATTTTTACCGACGGGGTCCGGCGCATGCGGGTGGTCGTTGACGTCGAAAAGGCAGCTAAAAACGAAGGCCGGGAAGTTGCCCGTTCATTGGAAAAAACGGCGATATTATCGACGATTGATGATAAATGGATGGAACATTTGCGTGAGCTGGATACAGTCAAAGAAGGAATTGGGCTTCGATCTTTCGGGCAGAAAGATCCGCTGCTTGAATACAAAAAAGAAGCTTTCCAGATGTTCAAGGATCTTTTGGATGAAATCAACAAGGCAACAATATCTCTGATCTGGAAAGCGATCCCCGAGATGCAGGCTGATCCGGCCAAGATGAAAGAAGCTCAGAAACAAAAAGCCAAAGTCGATATTGATAAAGCACAGGCACAACATGCTGATTCCACCAATATGGGCTTCCGGGGCGGTCAGGCCCAAAATGGTGATCAACAGCAACAAGGAGCAGCAGCCCCCGGTGAAAAGCGTCAGCCGGTGACTGTGGAAGAAGAACCTGGCCGGAATGACTACGTGAAAGTGCAAAATATGAATACAAACGAAGTCAAGGATATCAAGTGGAAATATGCAAAACGCTTGATCGATGAGGAAGGGTGGATTCTGATAGAAAAGTAATGAGTCGTGCTTGTTTATCCATCTCCAGCAATATGTTCTTCGGGCAGTTGTTGACAAATTTTCTGTAATCGATCTATGCGCTGCTGATCCGTCTTGCCTAACGATTCAAGTTCCTTCGGGGTGAATCCGGGACCGACTGAAACTGTAAAATGTTTGCATACAGGATTTAAAAATTCTCTGGGCAATAGCAGCATTTCAAGGTTCAGATCCAGGTTCAGTTGACGGCGCAAGGATGCTGTCCAATAAAACAAAAATGAGTTCCAGCCCCGGATGTGAAGAGGGATGAGAATCCGGGCTGATCGAAAAAATGGCCATCCCGGCTTGTCTGAACGCAGCCGGTTTTTAATTTGATTTGTTCTTCAGAAACTGTAGCAGAATTTGAATGGAAATATTTCATTTGAACGGATGAAGGCTTGATCAGATCCCTGAAGTTTCCCGAAGCTTTTGTAACTCGATTGTTTGATGGGTCTGTAATTGTTCTTGATGGATTTGCCAGCTTAAAGTTGATATCAGGGGAGGTGATTGTATGTTACAATACGCCAATCGGTATCGGGCAGTCAATAGCCTCGGATATGGCGCGTAACAATTCTCTCTCGCGAATGGATATTTGATTGTCGGCAGTCATACTGTGAATCAGCGCCGTTAAAACATATTTTTTAACGGGATTGGCCGAGGCGTTTATTTCATCAAGAGCTTTGTCCAATTGCTCTATACCACACCGATCAGACGGAAGCAGTTTTAGTTCATAAGGGAGATGTTGCTCTATCGATTCCAATCCGCTCTGCCAGGCTTTTTGTGTATCCGTTTCCGATGCATGAGCCATGGCAGATAATAATATTGCCATTTCTTTACCCATCGTCTTAAAATGGTGGTGACGGATTTTGGGCTCTTTCTTGTTTGCGAAAGCCGTATCGAGCTGGTGCACGATCATCTTTTCGAGAGCAAACTCAAAGAGGCTCACATGCTCATCCTGTCTGATCAGGCGTTCCATCGTTTCCCGGAACGTTTCATATTGCGATTCGCTCATCTGCCGCAAGGCGGGCAGAGCGAGTTCGGCAAGAGGCAGAAACCACTCACGCTTGCCATTGTTTAAATGGTTCAATAATTCATTGGACCGTTCGGAAATGTTATCCCCGGCTTGATTATGCAGCCATTCGGGAACCAGTTTTGCGGCGGGCTCTTGTCCGCCAAGCAGCAGTGCAATAACCAAAGATTCGGCTCCAAGAGGTTCATGAGCCGCTTGTTTCAGCTCTACCGGTATGCCTTGAAGAAGTTGTCCGGCCCGGTTAACCTGGTTGCCGTCCATCGTACCGATGGCTGCAAGTATGAGTTCAGGTCGAATAGCCGGGTGGTCTCCGGTGCCACCGGCCGATTTTGCGGATGCAGAGTCCGCACTGGCAATCCGGTCCTTGTCCAGTCGCTTTTTGATGCGTTTTTTCTTTTTTTCATTTTCCGTATCAAAAGCCGGATCAATAGCCTTAATCCGCTTTTCCAGGGGGGGATGAGTGGCAAACAGGCGGTCAAGTGCGGAATGAAAGCTATTGGCAAAAAACAAATGACTCATTTCCATCGCATGGCCATCATTAATTTTACCACCTTTTTTGGTCTGCCCGATTTTTCGCAGTGCTCCGGCAATACCGTCCGGATTACGGGTATATTGAACGGCGGCAGCATCAGCCAGGTATTCACGTTGACGGGAAATAGCCGCCTGGATCATTCGGCCAAAAAGCATGCCGATGTACCCGATAATCAAAAGGGCAACACCAAGGAGAATGATAGCCAATGTCGCATTTCCTCCGCCCCCGCCCCCTCTGCCACCGCCTGCACTTCTTGATCCGCCGGATGTCATACCGGAATAAGCACCGGCACGCATCAGGATCATTCCCATCAGATGAAGCAACAGGATACCATTCAGAATACCGATCAGCCGGATATTGAGTCTCATATCACCGTTAAAGATATGACTGAATTCATGAGCTACAACACCCTGCAATTCATCCCGGTTTAGTTTCTCGATTGCACCGCGCGTAAAACCCACGGCAGCATCACCGGTGCCGAAACCGGCTGCAAATGCATTGATATTTTCTTCCTTGTCAAGAATGTATACATCAGGGACAGGTAAACCGGATGCAATGGACATCTCTTCCACAATGTTCATAAGTTGTCTCTCATTGGAGTCTCTTGTAGAAGGCTCGAGCTTTCTTCCGCCCAGCATTTCAGCGACTGCAGAACCACCTTTTCTCAGCTGGGAAATTCGGAATAAGGTGCCGGCAACGATAATAAAAATGAGAATAACTGAAACGGTAGAAAACAGACCCGGCTGCCATAACTGTTCCGCCAATGAGGCATCTGGCGGTGCATGACCGGCGTAGCCGAATATGACGAGTGTAACCAAATACACAGATGTGATAATCAGAATAACTGCGGTAATATACAGAACAACCAGTTTCCAGGTTGCCCGCCGTGCACGGTCCTGAGCTTCAAAAAAGTCCATAAGTTAGAAAAACGGTTTGTTCAAAAAGAGACTTCCGGTGCCTGACGCTCTTCGGTTGTTTCGATTTCAAATAACTGAGCTGGGGTAAAACCGAACATATTGGCAAATATCACATTCGGAAATTTTTCCCGGGCCGTGTTGTAATGCATAACTGCGTCATTAAAGGACTGCCGGGCAAATGCAATTTTATTTTCTGTGGATGAAAGTTCTTCAGACAGTTGCATCATATTCTGATTGGCTTTCAGGTCGGGATAACTTTCTGATAAAGCGAACATTCGCCCGAGTGCACCAGAAAGAGCCTGTTCAGCTCCGACCAGTTTCTGCATCGATTGGGAGTCGCCGGGTTCCTGGGCAACTTTCTTTTCAGCCTGTTGAGCTTGATTTCGGGCCTGAATAACCGCTTCAAGGGTTTCACTTTCATGTTTCATATACCCTTTGGCAGTTTGTACCAGGTTTGGTATCAAATCATATCTCCGTTTGAGTTGTACATCGATCTGGGCAAAAGCATTTTTAAAACGATTTCGCAGGGCTACCAGCCGGTTGTATATCGCAATCGATATACCAATGACCAAAACAAGCAAAACGACCAGGATGATCATGGATGTCATAGCAGTAGAATTTAGGTTAATTAATTTTATACAAGATATAGTCGTGTAAAGACATTACGAATATTATCTATGAATGTTGCTGGAATATACAAGAAGTGAGCAGTAATAATAATTCCGATCCTATTTGACTTTCAAATCATTCCCTGGATAGGAGAGATATTGCCACAGACCCAATTTTTTGCTGAAATGGAATGGATAATCATGCCAGGGAACATTTGTTTTTAAACACAATTAAAAAGAGTGTTATCAGATTTTGAAATCAATAATAAATCAATAACCATAAAAATGGAGTAAATGATTATAGGTAGCGTATATATGGAATAATAATGCATTTTAAAATAACTTTAACTATCCGATATGATGAATGGCACAACACTATATATAAAACATATGACCAGTATTCGCTGTAAATTGTTTATCGAAGATGAATTGGAGAAAATAGGTATCCAAAATGCGAAAGTTAAACTTGGTGTAGTTGAATTAAATAAAGAACTGACCAGTGAACAACGTGAGAGGTTCAAAAGCGGACTTTCTGATGTTGGGCTGGAAATACTTAACGGCAGGAGCTCGGTTCTTGTGGAAAGAATAAAGCTTCTGATAATTAATATTATTTATCACACACTTGATTTTCCGAAAACAAATTTTTCGGATTTCCTGAGCAAGAAACTGGGATACAACTATACGTACCTGTCGAATACATTTTCAAGAGAAGAAGGTATTAGTATTAAAGAGATTATTATTTGCAATAAGGTAGAAAAAATAAAAGAATTCTTATTGCATGGCGAAATGACGTTAACGGAAATTGCATATAAACTGGATTACAGCAGTGTAGCTCATCTTTCAAACCAGTTTAAGAAAATTACCGGCTATTCCCCGACCCGGTATAAAAAATTGAATAAATACGACAGGAAATATGTTGAATGCCTGTAATTCTTATAAACATTACTGAAATAGATGTAATGCAAAGATGAATCCTTTTTCTGACATTGGGTGAGTAATAAATAGCAGTTGTGAGAAAAAATGACTAAAGGGTGGGTTGTAGGAGGCCTGCCCTTTACTTTTTCATATTTAATTAATCACAAGCAGGGCTTTTAAACAAACCATTCCCCATGAAGTTATTTATATATCAGGCTGCCTGATATATAAATAAAATTTTACCAAAGTTTATGCTTAAAAAATACTTCCATGTAAAATAGTTAGATGTGAAGTATAGTTTCATTAATGTAAATTTATAAAAAAGAATATTTTTAGTCATAATCAGTTTGAAAATTAATCATGTTTTTTTGCAAAAATCACATATTAAGAAACATAAAATTTTAATGAAAGTACGACTGCTCAAGTGGAAGAATTCCACACTGTAGTATTCTAAATAAAAACAAATAGGATTACATATGTTCAATGTAAAGATGATTGCATATCCATTAGTAGTATTGATGATAGGTTTCTTTAGTGTTCAGGCAAATGCAAGTGATGTAGATGTCAAGAATGAAGAAGGATCCATATCTGGAGTAGTAGTGGATGCAGCTACTGAATATCCAGTTTCCGGAGTAGAAGTTACTCTTGAAATGAGTGATGAAACAGCAGAAACGAATGCCGATGGCGAATTCTCTATCGAGAATCTTGAAGAAGGCACGTATACACTTGTTGTTGAAGCTGAAGGATATGAAACATGGTCTCAAACCATTGAAGTAAACAATGAAGAAACTGAAGTCGAGATCAGACTTCAACCAGCAGAATGATAACCCTGTTGAAAAGCCCCGTTTTTGACCAAATGGGGCTTTTTTAAATTTATTTACGTGTTTTGATATCAATAATCATTACCAATTAATTAACGCTTAACCAAACCATGATGAATATTTCAAATTTTAAATCTTTGTTTTTTATAACGGCATTGACTCTGGGATCAGTATTCCTCGTGCAGTGTGACGGCGAGTCAGATTATAATACCGATTATGATAATGACAGTAATACATTTGCAGAGGAACGGGAAGAGCTTGTCGATAGAATGGAAGGCTTGCGAGACGATATTGACGAAAGGCTCGACGAACTGGGATCAAGAATAGATGATGCCGGAGATGAAGCTGATGAGGGTCTCGAAGAGGCTTATGAAGAACTGAGAAATGACCGTTCAGAACTGGAAAGGGCTATTGATGATGCAAGAAATGCGTCAGAAGATACCTGGGCGGATGTAAAATCAGAAACCGAGAATGTCTATAACGATGTCTCATCCAGTTTCGAAGATTGGGTGAATAATATTCAAGACAGATTGTCTTCTGATCAGTAAAATACCCGGATTTAGCAGTTTAATTAACTAATATTCGTCATGAACCTTCAACTGATATCAAATAGAAAAGAGAGTGACAAAAGTAAGCAGGAGAAAGGTCCGGGCTTAGATCAGGCACCTAATTTTCTTGAGAAGATTGAAAACAGATACAGGAATCGTGACGAAATTATTAGGAATTTGCAAAAGCTATTAGAGAATATAAGATGACATACATCTCATTAACCCGGCATTAAAATTGCAACCTGATATTCAAGAGAGAAGCCCGGGTCTGCAAAAGACCCGGGCTTTTTAATCTGAATTTAATTCTGTGTATGAAT
>SLOU01000103.1 GCA_007132385.1 Balneolaceae bacterium
CGTTCTGATGGTACTAACTATACCATCGAAATCGAACCGGAAGACGGAGTGGAATATACGATCCGGTTTATCGGCACCCGCGAAGGGTATGATCGTTCCAGCCGGCCATATGTGGATGACGAGGGGAACACACGGGAAGACCGCACCCGGCTTTACAGCGATGATATTGGTGAAATCCTTGAAGAGGTCAGCGGCACCACGGCCACCTACCGTTTCAGGGGAGACGAACTTTATGTTCGTGCAAAAATCATCTCCACCAAAGCCAAGGAAAATTACTTTTATGAGGGGGAAGTAGAAAAAGCATGGCTTCAACCGCTCTTGCCCGGGCAATGAATTGAGTCCCGGATTTATAAAGATATTGCACAATTACTGGTCATAAATTCACAACAATCGTTTCAGTTGCAGATAAAAATATACACAACCCCCGGGGCAGATCCATCCGGGAGATTCTTTGTTTAAAAAGAATTTTAAAACTTAAAGAGTTGAAAAATCTTTACAAATTCATAATCAAAAGTTGAAAAATCTTTAAATGACTAATAGTTTTTTCTTACTACATTGGTACTTGTTATAAATGAATGCGTTACCTGCTTTAATAAAATTAAGAACTATAATCAAATAAAGGAGTTACAATGGGAAGACTCTCTTCTTCGATCTATATATTGTTAATAGCACTGCTAATGAGTGGATGTTATCATGCACAAATCACTACTGGTGAAGAACCTTCAACAGAAGTTTATGAAGAGACATTCGCATCCGGATGGCTGTTTGGGCTGGTCCCACCGGACGTCGTACGAGCTCAGGATGAATGCACCAACGGGGTGGCCAGAGTAGAAACAAGACTCAGTTTTGTAAATATGCTGGTTGGAAACCTTACTTTTGGGATTTATACTCCCATGCACATCAAAGTTACCTGTGCTGCATCCAGTGCGGAATTACTCGAGAATAATATGCAACGCCTGAAAGTGGATAACCCTGACTCCGAACAACAAGTTTATGAGGTTTTTCAAAATGCAGTTAACAAAGCGGTTGAAAGCCGAGAAGCTGTATTCGTAGAAATGCGCTAAAACATCCTTTTTTATCGATCCCCGGGATGGTTGCGCATTCCGGGGATATATTCACGGAGAAATTAAGCGTTAGCAAGTAGTTTATCCATATTGTTTACCCGATCTTTATCAGTAAGGGAAAACGGA
Organism: Balneolaceae bacterium; assembly: GCA_007132385.1. Lineage (GTDB taxonomy): Bacteria > Bacteroidota > Rhodothermia > Balneolales > Balneolaceae > SLOU01. Next base: position 1,191 of record SLOU01000103.1, read on the forward strand.
ATTCGATAACATTGTCCTCACAGGATAAATTGCCCCCACCGGAGGGGAATCCCTGGCTTACACTTTTGTAGTCCTGTTTTCCAGCGGCTCTTCCACCCTCCAGGCTTCAATTCCGCCTTTCAGATTGTAGAGATTGTCAAAGCCATACTTTTCCTGTAGTTCACGGATTGCATTGGCGCTGCGGACACCGCTTTTGCAGTGGACAATCACCTGTTTTTCCCGGCTGAACTTCTCAACATTTTCAACAACCGATTTAACCGGTATCAGCTCACCCCCCATTTGATCTATTTCGTACTCATGAGGCTCGCGCACATCGATCAACTGAATATCTTCTCCTTTATTTAACAGTTCCCTGTACTCCTGAACGGTTATTTCAGGTACATCCTCTTCATCCTGTCCGATGCCACAGAAAGTCTCATAATCGATCAGTTCAGTGATGGTTGGATTTACACCTGTCAGAGGATTATCCTTGTTTTTCCGGATCGAGACTTTTTGAGTCCGGAAGCTCAATGCATCAAACAGAAAGAGTTTTCCCGCAAGCGGTTCGCCGATACCTGCCAATATCTTTATCACCTCACTCGCCTGGATACATCCGATAATTCCGGGCAAAACTCCGAGCACACCGGCTTCGGCACAGTCGGGTACAAGGCCGGGTGGCGGTGGTTCCGGAAACAGGTCGCGGTAGTTGGGCCCGCGCTCCCCATTTTCATCCACATGATTGAAAACCGATATCTGCCCTTCGAATTGAAAAATAGACCCGTGCACATTGGGTTTGTTCAGCATCACGGTTGCATCATTGATCAGGTAACGGGTCGGGAAGTTATCGGTACCGTCGGCAACCACATCATAGTCACGGATAATCTCCAAGGCATTTTCACTGGTCAGCCGGGTCTCATATACATCGATTGTAATATGGGGATTGATTTCACGGAGCCTTTCAGCCGCCACTTCCACTTTCGGCCTGCCTACATCTGAAGCGCCAAACAACACCTGACGGTGAAGATTGCTGGCTTCCACCTTGTCGAAGTCCACAATTCCTATACGCCCGACACCCGCTGCCGCCAGGTATTGCAACATGGGGGCACCCAGGCCGCCGGTACCGACTGCCAGAACGCTGCCTGCTTTCAATTTTTTCTGACCTTCAACCCCGATTTCCGGAATCGTCAGATGTCGGCTGTAATGAGCCAGTTCCTGCTTTGATAATTCCTGTTCTTTCCACGTACTCATAAATAAAAAACTATATTCAATTCAAAAATAAATAACCATTAATAAGTGATCGCGACACTGGCAGTCTTCCGTCCGCCTACCAACAGATCTGGAATAACCGCCAGGTCGCCATCACCCACTCATCCAAAAACATTGTTCTCTTCCGATTTTTACAAACCACCAGCGATGGCCGGTACAATACTGATCTCGGTCTTTTCATCCACTTTGATCGCACCATTTTTACGTGGATCCACTTCTTCATCCCCGATATAAACCTTGATATAGGAACGAATTTCTCCATTTTCATCTAACAGGTTTTTTTTAATATCTGGATACTCTTCAACAAGTTGTGCAATGGCACCTTCAAGTGTTTGTTGACCCGTTATCAGTTCACGGTTCTGATTTGTGAATTTCCGCAATGGTGTTGGAATATATATTTTAGCCATAATATTATCTTTTTCAGGATACTTTTTCAATTTCTGGAAGTTCTTCAAGCTCTTCTTCATCAAATTGCTGTGATTCATTGAGCCTCCACGACCGAACCCTGACAGACTTACCACCTGTTACACTGACAATAATATAGGAGAAAAATGGCAGTGCTACACTACGATCATGTTCAGAAGGTATGGCTGGATGCTCAGGATGAGAATGGTAGATTCCAAGAAAATCCAGCTCATGCTGATCCGCAAAACGCTCTGCACGGCGATACTCGTCCGGATCAATCCGGAAACGGCGTTTCCGGTTCTCCGATTGAATATTTTTAACCCGTTTTATATGGGTCATTTTTCTGAAATTCTTTTCACTGCCAAAGAAAAATCCGCAGCATTCATTTGGATAATCCTCTTCGGCGTGAGAACGAATCTCATCAAGCGCTTGCTTTGCAAGTTTAATTTTCATCATAATTCTTACTTCAAAAGTTCCTTCAACAGGTCAATGTATTTGCTTCCGTCGTCTGGTAAGACCGTTACAATGACGCCCTCCTCCAGTTCATCGGCTAATTTCAGAGCGCCGGCAAGATTGGCTGCCGACGACGGGCTGATCTCCAGTTGCTCCAAATCCTTAGCCAGTTTAACCACCTCATAGGCGTTTTCCGTACTGACTTCCCTGTTTTCATCTGCAATACTCGGATCATATATGCCGGGAATATGCGCCGTTTCAAGATGCTTCCACCCTTCCAAACCGTGTAGTGGCAGGTCGGGCTGAAGTGAAATCAGGCGAATACCCGGTTTGGCTTCCTTTAGAAACCGGCCCGTACCAGTAAAAGTGCCTGTGGTTCCGAGCCCCGCTATAAAATGTGTTACCTGTCCGTACGTTTGCTCCATAATTTCGGGCCCGGTCGAAAGATAATGTGCATTCCAGTTGCTCTTGTTATTGTACTGGTCTGCATAATAATAACGATCGGGGTTCTCGTTGTACAATTTCTCAGCTATCTCCTGGGCTTCGTCCGTACCCCCGTCCCGGGATGTCAGTATCAGGTTTGTGCCCAAATCCCGCAGAATCTGTTTACGTTCCGGAGAAGCGTTTTCCGGAAGGCATAAGGTTACCGGAATTCCAAGCCGGCTCCCGATATGCGCATATGCAATCCCGGTATTCCCGCTGCTTGCGTCCAGCAGTTCCTTGTCCGAAGTCAATTGACCATTTAAAATAGCATCCCTGATGATGTGGAATGCCGGCCGGGATTTGACGCTGCCGCCCAGTTGCTTCCATTCAAGCTTTGCAAAAATCCTGACATTGCTGCTATCAGGTAACAGATTACTGATTTCGCGAAGCGGTGTATTGCCGATAGATGACTCGAGCTGCTGAAGCTTTTTTTCTAATGTTGATTTTGTTGGTTGAACGATTTCTGAAGATTTCATTGATTTGTGCGTTATTCACAAGGGTTAATTTTTTTGAATTTCCGCCTGTCGAGTTGGAAAAACAGACAGAGTTTTTCCGTCAGACAGTGTTGAGAAGGTTACCAATGAGAAATTGCGGAGTAAAAGTCTAAATCCTGGTAACCTGAATGCAACAACAACAGCAACAAGTACACGCAGCATGAGTACATGTTGATAGAAAGGCTTTTATAATGTTGTTTATTGCCGGGATCATTCTGAACGGCTTATCAGTTCATTGTTTATATTAACCAAGGTTAAATATATTGAAAAAAAATGAAATAAAACGAATTTGGATTCAATTTTTTTCATCGATCCCCTATAGTATACGGTCTATTAAGCTCTTAATCCTTTCCGGATCGGTTTGTATATTAAAGCTTATCATTGAACCGTTACAAGGATGATATTTATGAATATTTTCAAGGTAAAATTCAGAGTTTTCACCTCTATATTTACGGTTTTTCTGATCGTTTCAGGTGGTATATTCGTTGCTTGTGCTGAAAAAAGCGAGGGAAATGACAACAATAACGGCTTTTATCAACTATCGGAGAATGCTCCGGGGTCTCAAGCAGAAGCCGATACTCTCGACTGGGAACGTCCACGGTTTACGGATCGGCAGGATGAACGAAACCAACTGGTAGAACAGGGAATATCGGGCCAGAACATCAGCGACGAACGTGTTATTGAAGCCATGCGGAATGTACCGCGTCACATGTTTGTGCCCGCCCCGCTTCAGAATCAGGCCTATCAAAATAATCCCCTTCCGATCGGGCACGGTCAAACCATTTCCCAGCCATATATCGTCGCATATATGAATGAAATGCTAAGTCTCGAACCGGGTGACAAAGTACTGGAGATCGGAACCGGCAGCGGGTATCATGCCGCTACCCTTTCCGAATTGACCCCATATGTCTATTCAATTGAAATTATCCGGGAACTTGGTGAACAATCGGCAGGACTGTACAGAGAGCTGGGTTATGAGACCATCGAAACAAAAATTGCCGACGGTTATTACGGCTGGGAAGATCATGCCCCCTTCGATGCGATCATTGTGACGGCGGCATCAGGCCACATCCCGCCACCGTTGATTGAACAACTGAAACCCGGCGGAGTCATTGTTATCCCGATCGGCAGCCCCTATCAAACCCAGACCCTCATGAGAGTTACCAAGGATGAAAATGACAATATCCGCACAGAGCGTGACCTGCCCGTACGATTCGTCCCGATGACCGGTGCCGCCCAGGAAGAAGAGTGAGACTGAATGTAAAAACAAAATGATTCATGGAATGAACTGCACGGCGTACGTGAAAACATCAAATCACCATCCATGAACTCCTTTCATCAAGATTACAACAACTGGAGTATTGCCACCATATTTCTGATTTCCATTGTGGTCATCGCCCTGCAACTGGTCTTGATGCGGGCAATTTCTGTCATCCACTACTACCATTTCACCTATATGGTGATCAGCACAGCCCTGCTGGGTTTCGGAGCCAGCGGCACTATTCTGGCACTTTGGTTCGACCGGTTGAAACAAAATTTTCCGTTTTGGAACCTGTTGTTTTTATTCCTGTTTATCCTTTCCATTCCTGCCAGTTACCTGGCTGCCCAATCCCTGCCGCTTGACACTCAATATGTACTCTACAGTTACCAACAACTTTTCTACCTGATCAGTTACAACTTCCTGATGTTGATA
>SLOU01000002.1 GCA_007132385.1 Balneolaceae bacterium
AAGAACGGGGTCGTCCCAATAAATGGGCAGCAGCCTCATATCTGGCAAAGACCTATATGTACATGCATGAGTTTCAGGATGCGAAAGAGTTGTTTGATGATATAATTGCTAATGGAGTAACCTCTCATGGCCTATCTTATGCATTGAACGATGAATTTCAGCATAACTACAACCCCCGTTTTGAAGCTGAAAATCCGGAGGCCGTATTCCAGGTTCAAATGGTGATAAACGATGACAGGACCCAATCTACCGCATACAATGCCGGACAGTTGAACTACCCGTACGGTGGACCGCATACTTGTTGCGGTTTTTTCCAACCTACACAGGACCTGGTCAACTCCTACAGGGTAAATGATGATGGCCTTCCATATTTGACAGGATACAATGATGATCCTGTTAAGAACGATATGGGGATTCAAAGCTACGAACCATTTGAAGTGGATGATCAGCCGGTTGACCCGCGTCTGGATTGGACTGTAGCACGTCGGGGTACTCCGTTTATGGATTGGGGACCACATGCGGGGGAGAACTGGGTTCGTGATCAATCGGCCGGTGGGCCATATGCCAACCAAAAGAACACCTACTTTCAATCAGATATGGATATCGCAGCTGATGACAGATGGCCGCAGCTGGTATCCATTAATTATAATGTCATTCGCTTTGCAGATGTGTTGCTGATGGCCGCTGAGGCCGAAATAGAAGTTGGCAGTCTTTCCAGAGCAACTGACTTGGTGAACAGAGTAAGAAACAGAGCGGCTGATGAAGCAGGTTGGGTATCGCTCGATCATAATAGAGCCAATGCGGCTGCGGAAGTAAACAGTGAAGAGGAGATGCTTGAACTGTCAGGTTTGTCACAGTATGATTGGGTTGTCAGAAATGATACAGAATCGACTTGGTCATATCTGGGCGGGCCTGTTGATAATATCGCAAGATGGAATGAGTACAAAATGCCTGATTATACAATTGGAGAGTATCCTGCATTTTCTGATCCAGACTATGCCAGAGAGGCCGTTCGATTTGAACGGAAGCTTGAATTGGCAATGGAAGGACACCGATTTTTCGACCTTGTTCGATGGGATATTGCCGAGGAGTTTTTGAACGACACATTTTTCCCCTATGAACAAACTGTTGTAGGAAACAGAAATGGCCGGTTTACACCAAATAAGAATGAATACTACCCGATTCCCCAGCGCCAGATTGATTTAAGTGTGGTGGATGGTGAACCGACATTGCAACAAAATCCCGGTTATTGATTGAATGAGTAACCGAGGGAACTAAACTAAACCGAAATTCAGACTATCGTAAAGGTTATGAGCAAATCAAATAGTAACAAGTTTTCACGTTTGTCTTTTCTGAAAAAAGCAGGTATCACAGCAACTGCAATTGCAGGTGCCCCGTTCATTTTCACCAAATCAAAAAGTAAAAGCTCGGTAATTGAGTTGGAACCCAAAGTACCGGTGAATTATGCGAAAAACGATCATATTCAGATCGCACTTATTGGGGCAGGAAAAATGGGGCAAGGAGATACAAGAACTGCTCTTCAGGTGGATGGTGTGAAATTGGTGGCGGCTTGTGATCTTTACGATAGTCGCCTAAAGAGGTGCAAAGAGATTTTCGGCGATGATATTTATACGACAAGAGATTATCGGGAAGTACTTGATCGTGATGATGTCGATGCCGTTATTATCGCCACTTCCGATAACTGGCATGACCTGATAAGCATTGACTCCTTGAATAAAAACAAGGCTGTATATGTGGAAAAACCGATGGTCCACCATATTGAACAAGGAGCAGCGGTAATCAGGGCAGAGCAAAATTCTAACGCGCCGTTGATTGTGGGTGCCCAGGGAACAAGCTCGGTCCTGAATGAAAAAGCGCGTGACCTGGTTGCTGAAGGTGCTATCGGGAATATCGTTTTTGTTGAAGCATATACAGACAGATACTCACATGAAGGAGCCTGGCAATATCCCATCCCTCCCAATGCATCTACCGATGAAATTGACTGGGAAACCTATTTGAAAGATCTGCCGTACCGTCCGTTTGATCCGAAACAGTTTTTCTGGTACAGAAATTACCAGGACTTTGGTACCGGAGTCGCCGGGGATCTGTTTGTGCACCTTTTTGCAAGCATCCACCAGATAACGCGATCTATAGGCCCGAATCGGATATTGGCAACCGGTGGACTCAGGATGTGGGATGACGGAAGGGATGTGCCTGATGTCCATCTGGGACTGTTTGATTACCCCGAGACAGATACACACCCTGCATTTAATGTTTCACTGAGGGTTAATTTTGCCGATGGTTCTGGTGGCGGATCTTATATGCGTTATGTCGGAACCGAAGGGGAAATGCTTACCCGGGGGGGGGAGTTGATCATCAGGAAGTCAAAACTGCATGATGCCCCGGCCATGACTAATTTCGGAGAATTTGATGAAACGGTTCGCAAAGAGCTTGAGGAGCACTATAACAAGATATACCCGGACCCAGACCCTAAAGTATTGGATCCGGAGGAGCTTGTTTACCGTTCAGCTCATACTGTCGGCACACGCCAGCAGCATTTCATAAATCTTTTTCACTCGATGCGTACAGGTGAAAAGGTGTTTCATGATGCTACCTACGGGCTGCGATCTGCCGCACCGGCCCTGGCCGCCAATTTGAGTCTTTTCCAAAATAAGGTCATCAATTGGGATCCGGAACAGATGAAACTCATTTAATCGCACTCTTTCAAGATCCAAATAAGTTGTAATACTCAGATATATGCGGTGTCCATGTATTGTGTATAGAAGTGGGATAATCAACAATGGAGCCACATGTTAACGTTATTAATCCAAATATTTAAAAAAAATGAAAAGGCAACTAAGTATTGCCCTGTTTATGGCCACTGCCCTGGCTTTGAATATGGGTTGTGTGCTTGAAAGGAATGATGCAAGAAGCAGTAATCCGGAGGGGGAGAATTCTGGAGTGCATCATAATGTGCTGACTGATGAAGAGGTAGCCGACGGTTGGAAGCTTTTGTTTGATGGAGAAACCACCAATGGGTGGCGAGGATATAATAAAAGTTCGTTTCCCCAGGCAGGTTGGGTGGTGCGTGACGGTCTTCTGGTCATAACAGATACTGATTATGAAGGCGGTGATCTGATCACCGAAGAAATGTATGAAAATTTTATTCTGAAACTGGATTGGATGATTCCTGAAGGCAATGGTAACAGTGGGATATTTTTCCATGTTTTGGAACAACCAGATAAAGAAATCTATTGGTCAGCCCCGGAGATTCAGATTATATCACCACGATCGCAAGGAAGAAATCGGGCGGGCGCATTATATGATCTGGTCCCTGCCGATCCTCAGAATGATAAGCCAATTGGGGAATGGAATGAAGTGAAACTTGTGGTTGATAATCCCCATATTGCTGTGTGGCAAAACGGAGAAAAGGTGGTTGAAATCGAACGCTGGACCCAGGAGTGGTTTGACCTTGTCAGGGAGAGCAAGTTTGAATGTCACCCGGAATTTGGTAATCTAAGAAAAGGACAAATTGGGTTGCAGGATCATGGGGATCATGTAAAATTCCGGAATATCAAGGTCAAAGTTTTGGATTAAAACATATTGCTCCGGACGATATAATGAAAAAGGTTTTGATCCATAATCTTTTTTCCGGCTGATCTGGCTGCAATGAATCAACTCGGTAAACATTGCCAAGGAGCAACAAATACCATTTTTCTTTGTAAAAACATAAAACCTATAACAAAAACGCCGCTTATGAGTACTTATAATAAAAAAAACAATCTGTTCAAAGCAGATTCCCGACAGAGGCGATATAACATACTCTCATATGCATTGCTCGGAGCAATGTGTCTTTTTTTCAGCTTCAATACCTTGTCTTGTACATCAGAAACCCGGAATAATACAAATATTGAAGACAAAACCATTCTGGGAGTCTGGGCACATCCGGATGATGAAACCACTTCAGGACCGGTGTTTGCTAAATACGCCCGCAAAGGGGCTGAGGTTATTCTGGTTATTGCTACGGACGGCCGTCTTGGTGTCAATGACTGGTCCGGCTATGATGCTGGTGATGAGCTTGCAGCTGTAAGAAGAGAAGAAATGCAGTGCGCGGCTGATGTTCTGGGGGCGGATCTCTACCATCTTGAATACGAAGACCAGTTCAGAGCATCAGAAGGATTTCATGCTTTTATTGAACAGTCCAGAGGATTCCTTGACGATCTGCATGACATTATTGAAGAAAGACAGCCCGATATCATTATCACTTTTGGCCCGGACGGTGGATCCAACCATATTGATCACAGAATAGCCGGTGCTACCGCAACCCAGGTTCTGTTGAGTAAAGACTGGGAAAAGAAACCATCTCTCTTTTTTGCAGGTTCACCGAACGCAGGTAGTGACAATTATCGCCACCGAGGTGTTTATGACGAATTTCTTACTGTAAGGGATCACTATACAGATGAAGATGCCGATGTAGCGGCCGAAGCAGCCAAATGTCACGCATCGCAATTTCTCCCCGAAAGAGTGGACAGCTGGGCTGAAGGATGGCGGGAAAGCGGTGTATCCTATTTTCGTCCGTTTGAAGCACCGGGTAGCCAGGCCGACGACCTTTTTAGTTATCCATCACAATACCCGGAAATTCGGTAGTATGATCTGAGAATAATTACTGATCCGGGTATATGAAGCAGCTGGTATCGCAGGCAGAGATATCGGTTGGTCCCGAAGTATATTCAAAAACCGGAGTCACGGGTAACTTGTTTTACATCGTCCGGGAGGCGAAATATTTGTGGATCATCACACTGGTCCGAGACTGTTCAATGAGTGAGCAGCTGAGAACCAGCTTTGACATAGTAGCAAGAACTAACATGAGAAACGGCATGTTGTTTCTCAAAGTTTTCTACTGTTGGAACACAACTATATTTTTATAATAATTTCGTAAGAATGCAGAGTATGACAAGATGAAGTTTTTGTCCTGTTGACTTTGTCATTCAACAAATTGTGTTCGGATTAATGAGGGTTTACCGTTCAATGATATTGCTGTCTTTTGAAATAGTGAGATTAAGTTGTATTTTTAAGTAGATTTGAATGATTTAGAAAATTTAAACCTTGGCCTCTTGTTGTAGGTTTAATGCTATCAATTTTGTGTTGGAATAGTTTCACATGATGATATAATCTTAACAAGATTTATGTATTTCATTTAAACTAAAAAAAAATATAAATAATACAGTCAATAATACAAATTTCATTTAAAAGAAATATAACATAAACCTTAAGACTTTCATCATAGAAAGAATTGCAATATCAGTATTGACAAAGTAATGTCAAAAAAAAACGCAAATGTTACTTTAAAAGAATTAGCTAAACAGTTAGGAGTTTCAGCAATGACTGTTTCACGAGCTATCAATAATCGTCCCAATGTAGGGGTAAATACAAAAAGATTGATTATCGATAAGGCACAAGAGATGGGTTATACGCCGAATCATGTTGCCAAAAGTCTGGTTTCCAGTAAAACATACACGATCGGGGTTATTATTCCGGAAATTTCCCACGCTTTCTTTCCGGAGGTCGTACGGGGTATAGAAGAGGTTACATATAACATGAACTATCAACTTTTTCTGGTGAACACCGGAGAAAATTATGAACATGAAAAAAAATCGATAGATGCATTGCGCTCAAAAAGGGTGGACGGTCTCCTTGTTTCGAGCTCTTTGACTGAAGATGATTATTCGTATTACAGGCAAATTATCAATTCGGGATTCCCGGTAGTATTCTTTGATCGTTGTGTTGAAGATATTGGGGCGAGTTGTATCGGGGTGAATGATGAGTCCGGATCAAGGCAGATTACCGAACACCTGATTAGTCACGGTTATCGGAAAATCGCCCATCTTAGCGGCCCCAGGAAAGTAACCATTGGTAAAC
>SLOU01000255.1 GCA_007132385.1 Balneolaceae bacterium
CTTTATTCCATTATTTTCCGCAAAACTCATTAAAACAATGATTTCAGAATATCTTAGGTTTTTTTGCAGAAGTCAATTGGAGCACCCCCCTTTAGATGTAATGCAATTTTTAACCTTATATATTTTAAAACAATACTTTAATTTTAAACAATTGTAAAGACTTTTTATATAGTACGTAAAAATAAAATAAATTATTCTTGGAATAAATGTAAAAAATATTATTATGGAATAGGTATAATTATTAATAGAGGTGCTTTCAGAAAATATTTAAGCTTGGTTTGACCATGAAAAAAAGTATTCCCTCCATACTTCATAAGTATCGTCACGAGAATCCATTACCAGGATTTATATACCTATTCCCAGGGTTTGAGATCCCATTCTCAGGGTTTGAGAACCCATTTCTGAAATCTATGGTAACTGATAACAAAAAAATTCGCAGCGTTTTTCTCTTTCTTACCGATCTATAAATTTAAAAAAATGACTAAAATTACAGCATCGGACAAAAAGGTACGCAGGTATATCAAATATGAGTCCGAACTGGACCAGACGTTTATTGATAAAATTGGAGATGCTGCATATGGAGAACAGCTGCTCAGCTGTATTCAATGCGGAACGTGTAGTGCAACATGCCCGATCAGCCACTACATGGATTACACGCCCAGACGTATCATAGCTATGGTAAGAGCGGGATTCAAAGAAGAGGTACTTAACAGCAATACGATATGGCTTTGTGCCTCTTGCTATGGGTGTACCGTTGATTGTCCCCGCGAAATAAAAATTACTGATGTGATGTATGCTTTGAAGCGCGAAGCGATATTGGAAGGATCCAATCCCAGAGGATTCCCCATCCCCATACTCGCCAACAAGTTCTTTCGTCAGGTTCGAAGACACGGAAGACAAAATGAAACGCGTCTGCTTCTCACAGTATACCTCCTGACAAACCCTCTGAATTTACTGAAAAATGCCCGAATGGCCATGCGCTTGTATTTTAAGGGCAGGCTTTCCCTTTTTGAAAATGGGATCAAACAAAAAAAGAGCCTTCGAAAGCTGTTAAAAACTCTCGATAGAAATCAGAATTAATAAACAGATGAAACACCCATGACTGGTAACCGACACACACGAGCATGATAAAGCCATGGGTGCTCCATGTGTCCTTATAAATCAAAAATTTTAAACACATGCTCAGTGACACGCGTAAGCGAAATGGTCATAACCGAGCAAGTTCCCGGTCACACAGAGATTAAACTCGGTCATGACATTACATGTGACATTATGACTAAGAAAATATTAAACAGTTGAAACATCCATGGCAGGAATCTCTGACACATCGGCGAATGGTCTAAACATGGATGCTCCATCTGACATTATGAATCGAAACATTTATACAGATGAAATATCTCTATTATCCGGGATGTTCGTTGAAAAGCAGCGGAAGAGCTTATGAGGAGTCACTTCTTGCTGTGTTCGACGCACTTGATATACAGCTGGAGGAAATCGATGACTGGAATTGCTGCGGTGCGACTTCCTATATGGGAGTTGATGAGATTAAGGCATTCGGCCTTGCAGCCAGAAATATCGGCCTCGCAAATCGTCAAAAAAAAACTCAGGATGACGAAGAGACACATATCATTGCACCGTGCAGCGCCTGTTATCTTGTACTCCTGAAAACACAAAAATATCTTGCCACCCACACCGATGTCAGAAATTCGATTCAAGGGGGTTTATCAGAAATCGATCTTGACTTGAATAGCAATATCAAGATCCGTCACCCTCTTGATGTTCTTGTAAATGATATAGGATATCAAAAGATAGCAGAACGGGTGCAAAAACCCCTTAAAAATGTGAAAGTGGCATCCTATTATGGCTGTCAGATAATTCGTCCTTATCAGGAATTTGACAAAGAGTATTATCCAATGACAATGGATCATTTGGTTACAAAACTTGGTGGGGAGGCCGTCGATTGGCCACTTAAAACCCGTTGCTGCGGTGGAACACTTATGGGGACGATGCAGGATGTAGGTCTGCAAATCAATTACCGGCTTTTAAAAGAAGCCCACCGGAGAAATGCCGATGTCATGATAACAACCTGTCCTTTGTGTCAGTTCAATCTCGAATGTTATCAGGATAAGATAATGAAGAGTCACAATGATAGTGTCGAAATGCCGGTGATTTATTTTACCCAACTTATGGGTATGGCATTCGGACTTTCCGATATATCACTGGGATTAAACAGACTGCTCACACCGGTTTCGGATATTTTTCAATAAGCGGAAAAGAATATTTTTCCATAATCTGGAGGATACACAAAAAATGTCTTCTACAAGTAAAAACGGATCTGTCAGGATTGGATATTACGTTTGTCATTGCGGTCATAACATAGCTGCGAATGTTGATGTTGCAATTGTTGCAAAAGAGATAGAAAAGCTGCCAGGCGTGGTCATTACGCGGGAATATAAATACATGTGTTCTGACCCCGGTCAGGAACTGATTCAGGAAGATATCAAGGAACTCAATCTTAACCGCATTGTTGTGGCATCATGCTCACCATTGCTGCACGAGCAAACCTTCCGGAATGCGCTCACCCATGGTGGATTGAATCCGTATTTTCTTCAAATGGTAAATATCCGGGAAAACGTATCATGGGTTCATACGGACAGAGAGCTGGCAACACAGAAAGCCATTGATCTATCCCGGGCAGCCGTACGGCGGGTTGCGATTCACAAAGCACTGGAAACCAGACAGGTATCTATTAATCCTGATGTGCTTGTTGTCGGTGGAGGGATATCCGGTATCAATGCAGCACTTACGCTTGCCAATGCAGGCAAAAAGGTCTACTTGGTAGAGCGGGATCCCACTATTGGTGGTCATATGGCCCAGTTTGACAAGACGTTCCCGACCCTCGATTGTGCAGCATGTATCCTTACACCCAAAATGTCTGATGTCAAGAACCATCCCAATATAACATTATGGACCTATTCGGAAGTAGTCGAGTTTAGTGGCTTTGTGGGCTCATTCAAAGCAAAGATAAAGCACAAGCCACGATATATAATCGAAGATCTTTGTGTAGGATGTCTTGATTGCATCGATGCCTGCGTGTATAAAAATCCCAAATATCGCGATGAATTCAATGTTGGACTGAGTAAACGCAAGCCAATTTATATTCCTTTTCCCCAGGCAACACCGCAGGTCGTTGTGGTCGATCCGGAAAATTGCATTCAGGTGAAACGGGGAAAGTGCAAAATGACCTGTGTAGACGTATGCGACCGGAATGCCTTCGATTTTACTCAGCAGGAAACCTTCGAAGAGATCCAGGTCGGTTCAGTGATTCTAACCACAGGATTTCAAACCTTCAATCCCGAGAAAACCCCGTATTACGGATACGGTAAATATGATAATGTCTACACCTCTCTTGAGGTGGAGCGTATCGTAAATTCTGCGGGGCCTACCGGCGGTGAAGTTCTCATGCGGGATGGGCAGAAACCTAAAAAAGTCGGAATTGTGCACTGCGTAGGTTCACGGGATGATCGGACCAACAAGTGGTGTTCGCGGGTGTGTTGTATGTATTCTCTAAAGCTGGCCAGTCTCATCAAAGAACATACCGGTGCTGAAGTCTATAATTTTTACATTGACATGCGAACACCTGGAAAAGGATATGAAGAATTCTACGATAAAGTATTAAAGGAGAAGGTCCATTTTATTCGCGGACGTGTTGCAGAAGTGACAGATTGGGCAGCAGAGAAAGAGGAGGAGGGTAAACTTATCATTCGTGTGGAAGATACTCTTGTCGGCGCGGTAAGAAGGATCCCCGTCGACATGGTTGTTCTCTCTGTCGGTATCGAACCACAAACCGATGCTCATGATGTTCGGAGATTATTCAACATATCTTGTTCGACTGAAGGCTTTTTTACGGAAAGACACCCGAAACTTGCGCCAGTTGAGACAGCAGCCGAGGGGATATTCATAGCCGGTTGTTGTCAGGGGCCCAAGGATATACCAGACTCAGTGGCACAATCGGGTGCCGCTGCATCCCAGGCTCTGGCACTGATTGACAAAGGGGTCATGGAAATGGAGCCGAACACGGCTTATGTTCTCGAAGAGGCTTGCTCCGGATGTAAATCATGTATCTCTCTCTGTCCCTATACGGCAATAACGTTTGTGGAGGAAAGAAAGAAGGCTGAGATTAACGAGGCTTTGTGTAAAGGATGCGGAACCTGTGTAGCGGCCTGCCCCTCTAGCGCAATCATGCAGAATCTTTTCGAAGACGATGAAATTTACAGCGAAATAGAAGGACTACTTTCCATACCGCAGCTATAATGACAGATCAGGTAATACACACCAGCAGGAGAATATTCTACAAATGAATACCGAAATAAACAAAACTTTACAACAACCCTGGAAACCCCGAATTGTTGCATTTTTTTGTAATTGGTGCACCTATACGGCAGCCGATCTTGCAGGGGTATCCCGGCTTAAATACGCACCGAGTGTGCTTATCATTCGATTGATGTGTTCGGGACGGGTCGATCCCCAATTTGTACTTGACGCATTTGCCAAAGGTGCCGATGGTGTTCTTATCGGCGGCTGTCACTTTGGTGATTGTCACTATATAGAAGGAAATCACAAAATGTTCCGACGATATCAGATGTTAAAACGCATGATTGTTAATATGGGAATAGAGCCTGAAAGACTTCGCCTCGAATGGATATCTGCATCCGAAGGGGATAAACTAAAACGCGTTATCAACGATATGAATGAAAAAGTGCAAGCTCTCGGCCCATTAAACCTTCCCGGAAAATTCCAGGAGTGGGATCTTGAGATACAGGATATGATCGATCAAAATGGTGATATGCCAGCAGCAAAGGAGGAGCATCATGTCTGAAAAACCAAAAGTGGGATTTTACTGGTGTGCATCTTGTGGAGGATGTGAAGAATCCGTGGTTGATCTTGCTGAAGATATACTCATGGTCCTCGACAATGTGGATATTGTATTCTGGCCTGTGGCCATGGATTTCAAGAAAAGTGATTTGGAAGTGATGGAGGATGCATCCATTTTCGCCACCATGATCAACGGAGCTGTGCGTACATCCGAACAGGAAGAGATGGCCCGAATCCTCAGAAAGAAAAGTAAAATTATTATCGCCTACGGATCATGCGCTCATACAGGAGGTGTGCCAAGTCTTGCAAATCAGTTCGACCGGGAACAGATACTGCAATATATCTATCAAGATGCTCCCACTGTTATCAATGAAGAGAAAACACGGCCTCAAACAACGCACCGTAAAAACGGTCACGTTGTTACGTTGCCTCAAATCAGAAATGTAGTCAGGACACTTGATCAGGTGATCGATGTCGACTATTACCTGCCCGGATGTCCACCTACTCCAAAAATATTAAAAACTGCTCTGCTTGCTTTGCTCGAAGGAAATATTCCGGAAAAAGGAACGGTACTGGCACCAGATATTGCTCTTTGCGATGAATGCCCCAGAAAGGAAAGCAAACCGACAGAAATAAAATACACACAATTCAAACGACCTCATTTAACAGAACTTGACCCAGACACCTGTTTTCTTGCTCAGGAAGTGTTCTGCATGGGACCCGCAACACGTGGTGGTTGCGAAGCCCTTTGTGTTGATGGAAATATGCCGTGTACCGGATGTTTTGGCCCCACCTCCAGGGTAAAAGATCAGGGTGCAAAAATCCTCTCTTCGATCTGTTCGGCAATAGATGGGTTAGATGAGAGAAGTGTAGACAGAGTACTCGACACTATACCCGATCCGATTGGTACTTTTTATCGATATGCACTTGCAGGTTCATTATTACGGAGAAAAGTCCCGGCAAAAAGTAGTGAATCAGAATAATTTGTTGACAGTGATAAAATAAACTTATGTAACATCCATGGTGAAAAATTTTGAAACAC
>SLOU01000099.1 GCA_007132385.1 Balneolaceae bacterium
CCCAGATCACCGGTTTCAGGTGTAATCACAATATCACACAATTCTCGTTCCTCGAGAGTAGGAGCTTCAAAATAGATAAAGGCTGTTCTTAGAAGCACATCGATCAGTGTGCCCGGTATAAATGGATCATCCTCTTCCGGAGTATCACTGACATCCGCACAGATCAGCACGTCTGCACCAAGTTCTATTGCATCCGTTGCAGGGAGATTTCTTGCCAGTCCGCCATCAACAAATGTTCGGTCATTAATGGTTACAGGTTCAAAAAGGGCAGGAATTGACATACTTGCACGAATGACCCTGGGCAATGAACCAGTTGTGAGGGCCACTGCTTCACCTGTTTCCTGATCCATGACTATTGATGCAAAAGAGCGGGGAAGAAGCGAGAAGTCATTCGTATCGTGATAGGGCCAGGTCAGCCGGTTTAACAGTTCATAAACATGCTGGCCCTGTACCAGCCCTCCTGGCAGAGATATACCCCGTCGCAATACCGGGAATGAAAAAAGAGTTTCGCTGGTTTCTTTTCGGTGATGGATATCCAGAAAATCTTGTGGAGTGGCATCGGTAAGGAGTTTATTCCAGTCTTGATCGTCTATTATATTTTGCATCATTTCAGGAGTGTATCCGATAGCATAGAGCCCTCCTATGACGCTTCCCATACTTGTACCGGTTACGATATCCACAGGCAGTCCGATCTCTTCCAGAATCTGTATCGTTCCGATATGTGCAATGCCTTTCGCTGCTCCGCCTGATAAAACCAACCCGATTTTTTGTCTGTGGGCAGTTGTATCGCTGTCGGTTTCAGGTATACGGATTTCAGCCTGTGCGGGATCAGGAAGTACCATCAAAAATAAAGTTGCGGAAATCAGCAGAGAAAAAATCCCTGAATAGAAAAAGGGCAAAGCTTTTATTTCAGACGCCGTGTTCAAGTTTCGGGATATATGTATAAATTGGAAAATGGGTATAAGTCAAAAATCAAATAATAAGAAAAATGTATCAGAGAGCGTCTTATTAATATCTAAATGGGTTGGTAGTGATTCAAAGAGTATGCGTCTCACTATTTGGGTAAGTGCCAAAATGATATCATTCGGAAATTACAGTTGATTTTCTATACTAAAAATAATCTGATTCAAGGTGGTATTAAAAAAATTTTAATGAATAGCAGAAAGTGAAATTTGAGTTTAATTGAAGTTAATTGAAGTTAAATTCAGAGTTATTATTTGAACTTAATGGTACGGAATATTTCTTTTTTATAAATCGTAATATCAAAAAATATTCCATATTCATGCTTATAGGTTATTCGGGGAAAAAATCAACAGGAGAAAACAGATCAAATTTTGTAAATCTGAATGTGTGGTCGGGCTTGCTGACACTGGTTGTTTGTTTAGGTCTCTTTCTTGCCGCTTGTGAGGATGATCCTACAGGACCGGATCCGGATAACGGAGACCCTGAACCGGATCCTGAGGTCGAAGCCAGTTTTACGGTCACTCCGGAAGTTCCTTCTGTCGGGGATGAGGTGACACTGGATGCGAGTGCTACTTCCATTACCAACGACGGAGAAGCTGAATACTCCTGGGTACTTCTTCCACCGGAAGAAAGCGATGCTGTGCTCGAATCAGAAAGCGAAGAAACCACCACTTTCATTGCAGATGTAGCGGGTGAGTATGAAGTGGAACTTGTCGTGACAGCTAATGGAGCCAGTGATGCAGTAACAGAAGTGATAACGGTTACTGCTCAAGAAGAAGTTTCATCTGACATCACTGAGGATCGAACCTTCCAATCAGATGTTACTTATATCGTAACGGATGAGATCGATATTGAGGCCACTCTGACGATTGAACCGGGTACTATCGTTGAATTTGAAAATGGCACCGGATTTGAAATCCGCGAAGCCGGGGCTCTCAACGCAGAAGGTACGGCGGAGGATTCAATACTGTTTACCGCTACGGATGAACAGCCGGGCTGGTGGAACGGTATTTTTGTTCGGGATTCTGAAAATCTGAACAATGTATTCGATTATGTAACCGTAGAATATGGTGGCGGAGAAGAATATACCGGAAGCGGGTCGGGCAATGTCGTTGTCGCACGCACCCTTAGCGGAGACGCCTCTATCAGTATCACCAACAGCACGTTGCGCCATAGCGGCAGCGATGGCCTTTGGTTACGATCAAATGCAGAACTTCCGGAATTTATTAATAATTCCTTTACAGATAATTCAGAGTCTCCTGTGAATATCGGATCTCACCAGGTGCATATTTTGGATACCGGTTCCAGTTTTACAGGAAATGGAAATGACTATATCCATATTCGCGGCGATTATGATATAGAAGATGAAAATATCACATGGAATAATCTGGATGTTCCATATCACATCACCTCCGGAAGAATAGAAGTCTTTGATATCACTATGACTATCGAGCCCGGGACGACCCTCGAGTTTGATAATGGAACAGGGCTTGAATTTCGGTCTGATGCAGGGCTGATAGCCGATGGCAGCGAGTCTGAACCGATTCTGTTTACCGGTTCGGATGAGCAACCGGGATGGTGGGACGGTATTTTCCTGCGCAGTACCACGAATTTAAATAATGTATTAAATCACGTTACCGTAGAGTATGCCGGCGGAGAAGAATATACCGGAAGCGGGTCGGGTAATGTCGTTCTTGCACGCACCCTTGGCGGAGACGCCTCCGTCGACATTACAAATACTACGCTGCGCTACAGTGCAAGCGATGGACTGTGGGTACGTGACAATGGAGATCTTTCGGAGTTTGAGAATAATACGATTACAAATAATTCTGATGCTCCCGTAAACATCAGTTCGAATAAAGTTCACCAGCTGGATGAAACATCAGCCTATACGGGCAATGGGGATGATTACATCTACGTTCGAGCCAATCACGATATCGAGGATGAGGACGTAACCTGGACAAACCTGGATGTTGACTACCAGCTTAATTCTGATAATTTTGACGTCAATGATATCAACATGACGATCGAACCGGGTGTAACTCTCGAATTTGAAAGTGGAGGTGGGTTTGAACTTCGATCTGGCTCCGGGTTCATCGCTGAAGGTACCGGGGAGGATCCCATCCTGTTTACCGGTACAGAAGAACAGCCGGGCTGGTGGAACGGTATTTATCTGCGCAGTACTACGAATCCTGTGAATATTATTGAGAATGTGACGATCGAGTATGCCGGCGGAGAAGAATATACCGGTACAGGCTCTGGAAACCTGGTTGTCGGACGCAGTCTCAGTAGTGGTGATGCCAGTGTAGATGTGATAAACAGTACGATCAGACATAGTGAGAGTTATGGCATTTATGTACACGAAAATGGAACGGTCAACGATGAAATCTGCGATGAAAATACCTTTGAAAATAATGCGGCAGGTGATTGTGAGATTCAGGATTAGTGATTTTCCTTTTTTATCGTGAAAAAAAACGTTGACCCTTCGCCTTCTGTTGATTCAACCCAAATTTTCCCACCGTGTTGGGTCACGATTTTTTTACAGATCGCAAGTCCCATACCTGAACCAGGATATTCATCATTGGGGTGCAATCTGTGAAACAGTTGAAAAATTTGATCAAAATTCTCTTGACTGATTCCGATTCCGTTATCGGTTATTTTAAACAGCGAGTGAGTGCCCAAATCTTCATATGAAATTTGAACCCTGGCTTTCGCACCTTCAGATTGGTATTTCAGGGCATTGCTGATGAGGTTCTGGAATAGAATCCGGATCGAAACAGGTACGGCGTGTATTGCGGGCATGGGTGAATCAAAAATGACTGCGCCACTATTTAATAGATTGTGATTGTATGTACTTTTAATTTCTTCTATGATCTGATTTATATCCACTTGTTGAAATGAAGCGTGAAGTCTGCCAACCCGTGAATATTCAAGCAGATCGTCAATGAATGCCGTCATTCGCTGAGCACCGTCCATCGCAAAATGAATAAACTTTTTGCCTTTTTCGTCGAGTTTTGAGCTGTAACGTTCTTCAAGCAGTTTTAGAAAGCTGCGGATCATACGCAAGGGCTCTCTCATATCATGAGAAGCCGTATAGGCAAAGGTTTCCAACTCCTTGTTTTTCTCCTCGAGCTGAGTCAGCGAATCTCTCAGCTTTTGTTCATTTTGTTCAAGCTCTTTTCGTAACCTGTTTTGCTCTTCCATGGTAGTTTTCAGTCCATCAAAGAGCTTTGGCAGCAGAATCACAGCAAGAAGGCTTAGAAAGATCAGGTTTGAGGATACGGCTATCCAGCTTTGCAACTGATAGGCAGAAAAAATAGAGATATCCCACCATTGATAATGGATAGCAACGCCGTAGAGAATACAAAAAAGTGTATTTATGGCGACAACACAATATCCATATTTTTTTTCAAAAATCAGGACTACAAAAAAGGAAATGGCAAGCAGATACATGAGTCCAGGGCCAAAAGTACTCAGATAGAATATAAGTGCTATGGAAACCAGGTAAAGTGCAACAAAAAAACAAGTTTCCGGATATAGATATTAACTTGAGGAGCAAATGCAATGAATAACAGGCTGAAAACTGCAATAACGTCAGCATAAACCAGGTAGGTAAGATCTTCGATATAAGCCATGTAGATACCCGGTAAAAGTGCAATGAGACTAAGGGGTATCAGATACAATACCGTAGTGGCAAAAAGATAATTTCTCCAGTATGTCAGGGTTTCCCTGCTTCCATGAGAACTTGTACAGTTCTTGTAGACTGTTTCACGGTATGAATTCCATTTGAACATTCCCTATTGTTTATCGCTTTCTTTATACTTTATGTTCCACAAACTCAATCCTCCCGGCTATTTCTTCCCATTTGGCATAGGATTCCGCAAGCCGGGTTTTCAAGGCATCATACTCCATCGATACATCTTTAACTTTTACGCTATCTTCGTAGAAATCAGCTCTGCCCATTAATTGCTCAATTTCTTTTTTTCTTTCTTCACAGGTTTCAATCTCTTTTTCAATTATACTCAGTCGTTTTTTCAGCGGTTTGAGTTTTTTTGATTTTTTTTGACGATTCAGAGCCTCAATTCGCCGCTGTTCCTTGCGGGAAATTTTGTCACCCTCCTGGTTGGTTTTCGATTGCTGATTTTGTTCGGTTGATTCCGCCAATGTTTCTTTTTGTCCGAGATAGTAACTCACGTCCCCCAGCCACGTTTTGATTTTACCGGGTTGTATCTCAAGTGTCTTGTTTACAATCGGATCAAGAAAGGCACGGTCGTGAGAGACGATCATACAGGTGCCTGCAAATTGCAGCAGCGCTTCCTGAAGGATCTTTTTCGACTGCATGTCAAGATGATTGGTCGGCTCGTCAAGAATGATAAAATTGGCCGGCCGGATCAGCATTTTAGCCAGGGCCAGGCGGCTTTTTTCTCCGCCCGACAATACTTTTATCTTTTTGAATACATCATCACCTGTAAAAAGAAAACAGCCCAGTAATGTTCTGAGTTGAGTCTCACCTGCGTCGGGTGCTGCCTGTCGCAGCTCTTCGAGGGCATTATTTTCTTTATTGAGTTCATCAGCCTGATGCTGGGCAAAATAGGAAGGTGTCACATTGTGCCCGACTACACGTTCTCCATCGCTCAGTGGTTCCAAACCTGCCAGTATTCGGATTAATGTCGATTTGCCGGCACCGTTGGGCCCGACAACCGCGATTTTGTCACCTCGTTCGATCTGGTAGTCGATCCCGTCAAATACGATATGTTCACCATAGCTTTTTACGGCCTGATTCAACTTCATCACAATCAGGCCGCTTCGTTCAGGCTGCGGGAAACGGAACGTGATTTCGTCCTGCTCATCCTCCAATTCTATTTTTTCCAGTTTTTCGAGCTGCTTGA
>SLOU01000019.1 GCA_007132385.1 Balneolaceae bacterium
AAAGAGAAGTATCCTCCGGAACCAGACGGTTGAAATGTGTTTCAAAGTCTCGCCGGACCGACGGGTCAGCATTTTCATTGATAGTAAGACCGGCACTGGTATGCTGAATGAAAAAATGAGCAATTCCTTTTTCGATTTCGCTGATACCGGTTGCCTGGTCCAGAATTTCGCGGGTCACCAGGTGAAATCCGCGGGATTTTTGAGAAAGGGTAACGGTTGTTTGGTAACAAATCATAGATTTTATGAATACTTATAAATTAAAGATTGATACCTGAGAAAGCGTTGATGGCTTTCTTTACCTTATTTAAAGGCACTCTCGAATAATAGATTCATCATTTTCACGGAATCAGGAAAAGATAAACCAAAGAATTCCCCGGTGGATCTGCCTCGGGGTTGTCCATTCTCAAAATTACTTTTCACCCAAAAAGCCCGGAAATTGCACCACCATCGTGGCTGATAGTCTGTCCGGTGACATAGGATGCATGAGGAGATAAAAGCCATGCAGCCAAAGAAGCGATCTCTTCGGCTTTGCCCATGCGCCCCACAGGAATACTTTCTTCGGCTTTTGCTTTGGCCTGCTCAAAAGAGATACCTTCCGACTTGCTTCTTCTTTCAATGACACGCGTAATCGCCGGTGTGTCGTGAGCTCCTGGAGCGAGCAGATTGACTGTGACCCCTTTACTCGCTATCTCGGTAGCCAGCGACTTGGCAAATCCGGCTATTCCGGCACGGAAGGAGTTGCTGAGCACCAGGTAGGGAATGGGCTGTTTGATCGATTTGCTTTCGACAAACAGAAGCCTGCCGTACCCTTGGCCGGTCATATGCGGAACTAATTTCAAGCTCAGATCGATTTTCCAGCGCATGACCAGCCGAAACGCTTCGTCCCACTGTTCCATGGACGTTTCCATCGGAGTTCCGGTGGGTGGGCCGCCGGCGTTTAATACTGCACCTTGCAAGGGAGCAGATGTAGAGGCTTTTACTACTTCGTTCAATGTGGATGATTGCGTAAGGTCACCTTCAAGTATGGTGACTCTATTGCCATATTTTTTGCTGTATATATCCTGCAGCAGGCTGCCTCGACGTGCTGTGACTATGCATTCTACTTGGTCACTTTCGCTTAGAAGTGTCTCGGCAATTGCCCTGCCGAATCCGCTGCTGGCTCCGCAAACCAAAAATCGATATCCATTTAATTGTAAGTCCATAATCTGTCTTTGGGTTGATGCGTTTGTAGTATTACTCGTCAAAAGTAACAAGCTTTTTGAAAAGTTCAATATTTTCGTGCAATTCACATATCGAAGTGAACAAATAAAGCCGTATCTTACCAGACTGTGGTAAAAACGGACGATATGTTCGGTCATCCGTTGAGTCTTTGCATCAAATTAATTTTCGTTTGGGCCGTATACGTCACAGCCGGAAAAGATCAAAACTGCTGAGTTTCATCAGGTATTTCCGAAAAATTTATAATATCAGCTTTATATACTTCAAAACATGTCAAAGGAACTCCGAAATATAGCTATCATCGCTCACGTCGATCATGGGAAAACCACGCTGGTCGACCAAATGCTGCGTCAGAGCGGTACATTCAGAGAAAATCAGGAAGTGGAAGAGAGAGTGATGGATTCCAACGATCTGGAACGCGAAAAAGGTATAACAATCAGCTCCAAAAACACGGCCGTTAACTGGCAAGGAACCAAGATTAATATTGTGGATACACCTGGTCACGCCGACTTCGGCGGAGAAGTGGAGCGTATCCTCAAGATGGTGAACGGGGTGCTCTTATTAGTGGATGCAGCCGAAGGTCCGTTGCCACAGACCAAGTTTGTACTGCGCAAGTCGCTGGAACTAGGATTCCGGCCGATAGTAGTGATCAACAAAATTGACCGGAAAGATGCGCGTCCGGATGCTGTTCTGAATGAAATATTTGATCTGTTTGTGGCTCTCGATGCATCAGACGAACAACTTGATTTTCCATTGTTGTATGCCGTCGGAATAGAAGGAATCGCCAAGCGGGAATTGGAGGAAGACGATGCTGATCTTACCCCGCTTTTTGAAACGATTGTCAATCACGTTCCGCAACCGGAGCAGGAGACAGGCCAGCTATTCAAAATGCTGGTCAGCAGCGTCGACTGGAACGACTATCTGGGGCGAATCGCGATCGGGCGCGTTGAGCAGGGAACCATCCGGGTTGGTCAGGAAATTGCACTTCTCGACAGAAATGGTGAATTGAAGGAGAAGGCAAAAGCGACCAAACTGTTCACCTTTTCCGGGTTAAAGCGGGAGCCGGTCGACCAGGCTGAGGCTGGAGATATATTTGCATTAGCCGGTTATGAACAAGTGAATATTGGGGATACATTAACTGCTGTGTCGGATATGACTCCACTGGCCTATTTTGATATCGATCAGCCGACCATGGCGATGTTCTTCCGTGTAAACAATTCACCGTTTGCTGGTCGGGAAGGTGAATATGTAACCTCCAATATGATCCGGGACCGCCTGGAAAAGGAGATTCGTACAAACGTTTCAATCCGTGTGGAACCAACCGAAAGCCCGGAGATTTTTAAGGTTTCGGGACGGGGAGAGTTGCAACTGGCAATACTGACTGAAACGATGAGGCGAGAGGGATACGAATTCGCCGTTTCTCGTCCGGAAGTACTGATGAAAGAGATTAATGGAAGATTACACGAACCATTTGAAGAAGTGGTGATCGATGTTAACCAAGATTACAGCAACAAGGTGATCGACAACCTGCAGCAGCGAAAGGGCATTATGACCTCAATGGTACAGGAAAGGGAGAATAACCGGATTGTATTCCGTGTACCTTCTCGCGGTTTGATCGGTTTCCGTAGTGAAATGCTGACCGAGACGCGCGGAACGGGCATGATGCACCAGCACTTTGACGGGTATGATCCGTATGCAGGCGAAATTTCCGGACGTACCCGTGGCGCACTCATTTCACTTGAAAAAGGTGAAGTAACCTCTTACGCCCTGGAAGGTTTGCAGGACCGCGGTGAGTTTTTTGTGAAGCCGGGAGATCCGGTTTATTCCGGACAGGTGGTCGGGCTTAATAATCGGGGAGATGATCTGGTGGTGAATGTGGTGAAGAAGAAAAACCTGACCAACCACCGGGCGACTCAGTCGGCCGATGCGGTGAAAATCGCCCAGGAACGAAGGCTTAGCCTGGAACAGTACATCGAATTCATAGATCGTGACGAGCTGCTTGAAGTGACCCCGCAAAGCCTGCGTGTGCGCAAGCTGCACCTCGACCACAACGACCGCAAACGGGCACAAAAGAAAAAAAATACAGTGAAATCTGAGTTTTGAGGTGAATCAGCAATGATCGAGTTACGGCAGCCGATTCAGGGCGTTGTCGATCCTTCTGAGCACTGTTTCTTTTCCGAGCAGTTCAAGAGCCGGGAAAAGATCGGGCCCGAAACCCATACCGGTTGTCGCGATACGAAGGGGCATCATCAGTTTGCCGAATCCGACACCTTTATCATCGATCACTTTTTGCAGCGTGGATTTAAGCTTATCAGCCTTGAATTGACCTTTATCAAAGCCTGCGATATCATCCCGATAGGCCCGGATTAAATCCGGGCTGTCTTCTTTCCATTTTTTCAGGGCTTTTTCATCATACTCCTCCGGGTCATAAAAGAAAAAACGGCCATAGCTGATAAATTCATCGATTTTACTGACCCGTTCCTTCATAAGATCAACTACTTTCTGTAAATATTCATCTTCGGCATCCTGGATTATTTTGTCATCTGTGATTTTCCGGATACGATTTACGAGACTGAGATTTGGCTTTTCCCGTAAATAATGCTCGTTGTACCAGAGCAATTTTTTATGGTTAAAAACAGCGCCTCCCTTGCTTACCCGCTCAAGGGTAAACAACCTGCAGAGCTCATCCAGGCTGTGGATTTCAGAATCATCCCCGGGGCTCCAGCCAAGGTATGCCAGAAAATTTACCAATGCTTCCGGTTCATAATGCTGTTGGATGTAGGATTTGGTATTCACAGGAATACCTTCTTCTTCCGCTTTTCGTTTGGAAAGTTTCCCACCGGTGGGTGACATAATTAGCGGTAAGTGGGCCATAACAGGGGGATCCCAATCAAAGTATTGATAAAGCAGGATATGTTTCGGTGTACTGCTAAGCCACTCTTCTCCGCGGATTACATGGGTGATCTCCATCAGGTGATCATCAACGACGTTGGCAAGATGATAGGTTGGCATACCATCGGATTTCAGAAGAACCTGATCATCGAGGCCTTTGGTTTCGAAGGAGACGTGACCCCGTATCTCATCTTCAAAACGGACCGTTTCCCTGCGAGGTACTTTTAAACGGATAACAAATTCGTCACCGCGGTTAAGTTTCTTTTCCACTTCATCACTGGGAAGCGTCAGGCTGTTTTTCATCGATTGGCGGGTAATGGAATCGTATTTGGGTGATGGGTTTCCCGACTTTTCCAGACGTTCACGCATTTCGGTTAATTCTTCTTCCGTGTCAAATGCGTAATAAGCATGGCCGGATTCAACCAGTTTTTCACCATACTCCATGTACAGGTCTTTTCGTTCACTTTGTCGGTAAGGCCCGAAATCCCCACCCTGTTCAGGACCTTCATCAATTCGAAAACCACACCACCGGAGAGATTTCATGATATCGTCTTCAGCACCTTCAATCGTACGCTTCTGGTCTGTATCCTCTATTCTGAGAATAAATTTACCGTTTGATTGGGAACGTGCATAAAGATAATTGTAAAGAGCTGTTCGGAGACCTCCGATATGGAGAAAACCGGTTGGAGATGGTGCAAACCGGACGCGTACCGTACCTTTCATGGACATTTTTTTAATTAACGTTTAAAGCTGTGAAAAATAAGGCGAATCCTGTTGGAAGGCTAATCGAATATTGAACCTAACCAAATGTTGATCGCATTATATCCGGGCTGATTTGGTTGGAATTTAATTTCTGTTAATTCGATTTGATATTGCTAAATTCAGTTAACCGATTTTAACAAAATCGAAAAAACATATGAAATCCGATCAAGTAAGGAGTTTTATTCCTTTAGCTGTAAAGCTGTTAACCGTTTTGTCGTTATTGGTGGCGATATTTTTCATTCTCTCTGGATACGGTTATCAATGGGGCATTTGGTCGCTTGGAGCGGCATTCAGTATCCTGACCAACACCGCATATGCTTCTATTGGCTTGATTGTGCTAAATCTGGCCGCATTATTATTTGTTTTCAAAAGTGGTTACAGAAAAGGGTATCCGCTACTGTTGGCAGCACTATTATTAATGATTGTTGTATTGGGTACGGCCAGGTACTGGCAAGTTCAGGCTGAGTCGTATCCCCCCATACATGATATAACCACGGATATTGAAAATCCTCCTTCATTTGATCAGGTTGTTGCACTTCGTACAGATGCACCCAATCCGCCGGAATATGAAGGGGGGGAAACAGCTGAGATTCAGCAAGAAGCATACGCAGATCTTGCACCGCTTTTTTTAGACCATACGATCGAGACAGTCTTTGAAGCGGCTGTACGGCTTGTCGAACAAAGAGGATGGGAACTGGTTCAGGCTAATGTGGAAAGTGGAATTATTGAAGCAACGGAAAAACTCCCGTGGTTTGGATTTAAAGACGATGTGGTAATCCGACTTGATGCTATTGACAGTCAAACCCGGGTAGATATGCGTTCGAAATCCAGGATTGGCGTTGGAGATTTGGGCGTAAATGCAAATCGTATCCAGAATTATTTGAACGATCTTGAAGGGAACTTTTCAGACTGGAATCGTTAAAGTCTTATATACATCATTCAGTT
>SLOU01000057.1 GCA_007132385.1 Balneolaceae bacterium
CAATGCAGGATAGTCCCGGGTCAATTGCCAGCTATTCTCAAAATCAAAACCTCTCATGTGATAATACGCAGCTACTCCCGTCATCTCGCTGGTAATTAATCCGGTGATATTTGCTGTCAAACCCACACCCACCCCATGTATCCGGGTACTGTTTTCCGTATCCCAATAGCTTACTTCTGCGATAGATTCATTGATCCCTATAAGCCCTCCCACATTTTCAGTACCTGCCACTGGCCCTCTGGAATAGGATTGTTCGACTAAAGTATTTTTTCTATTCATACCCAGCAACCCGCCTACCGCAAATTCACCCAAGACACCACCAGTGGCATATGAGCGGATGATCTGGCCCTCTATTTCACCTGCATTCATACCTGCCAATCCACCTACATAGTATTTTCCCGAGACTGTTCCTGTAGCATAGGAATCACTGATTCTGCCATAATTTGCTCCAACCAACCCGCCGGTATAGTCTTCTTTACCCGCAACATTGCCCGTAGCATACGAATGGCTTACATTCCCACCAAATGCGCCAATAATCTCACCGATCAACCCCCCTACAGCGGATTCCCCCGAAACCTTCCCGGTGGCACGGGATCCACTTACTCCTCCACTGCTTCTTCCAACCAAACCGCCTATTTCGGATTTCCCCGTTACATTTCCCGTGGCATAGGAGTCGCTTATGTTGGCCTCAAAATCGTTCCGGCCAACCAAACCACCAACGGCAAAATAGCCATAAATCCTTCCTGTGGCATGTGAGCAGATGACCTTACGCTTGTTCAAACCCACCAGGCCGCCAATATAGTCTCTATCCCCTGAAATGACACCTGAAGCACGCGAACCAATTACCATGCCATAATTCGCACCAACCAATCCTCCTGCTGCGTATACTCCAAAAACCTCTCCAGTTGCGAACGAGCCCTCTACCTCTGCCTCATTTAAACCAACCAGTCCTCCTGCAGCAATATTTCCAGAGACCACTCCCGAAAATTGTGAACGGGTCACCTCGCCGGTATTAAAGCCGACCAGACCGCCAATATTGTCACTATTCCCTGAGATCTTACCCGTGGCTTTTGATCCGCTCACCATTCCAGAATTCCGACCAACCAGTCCACCTGCTATTTTCTCACCCGAAACCATCACATTCTTTAGCACTACATTCTCAATGCTTCCTTTGTCTACATAGGCAAAGAGCCCCACCGCTCCATCATTTGTACGGTTTATATACAGATCGGCTATGGTATAACCATTACCATTATAGGTACCGCTGAAGGGTTTACTGTTGATTATATTCAACCACCAGCCTATCGGATCAAACCCTTCCCCACCATTCCAATCAATTGTAGCACTTGCATCAATATCAGCTGTTTGTAAAAAATGGAAATCAAGATAATTACCCACTTTCTGGAGTTGATCCAACGTCGCCACCTGAAACGGATCAACCATCGTACCCACCCCACCTGCAAATTTACTGCATACAGCCGATGGCAATGAGATGAAACTCACTAATAGAATGGTATATCGCAAATATAGCACTTTCTGATCGGTTCAATTATGAGTTATTCCTGAAAAAAATGAATAAATGCCCATTACACTATCATGCCTAACGTAAATTTTTCATAAAAAAGAAGCGACGGGACCCTGATACATGAACATGCTGAGAATGCGAATGGCTCCGTTTCATCATTACTTCCCGATTATTTCTCTGTTGGTTTTCTTAGAGCAAGATTGTGAAAAGGACCAGCCGCAATGGCGAAAAAACCGTTTCCCTCTGGAATATCATTAATCTGTCCGGCATTGAGCCGTTCCCATCCCCAGCCAATAATGCTGCCGTCTTCATTTATGGCAAGGCTATGGGTATAACCAACAGATATATCGGTAAAGCCTGGTTCAGCAGGTGTACTGCTGACTTCTTCTCTTAAATTCCATCCCCAGGCAGCTATACTTCCATCCTCACGCAGTGCCAGATTATGTCGAGCTCCTGCAGCTATCTTTGTAAATTCCCTTTCGGTGGGTGTGTCACTAATGGTACCAGACAAGTCTGCTCCCCATGCAACCACAGTTCCATCTTCACGAAGAGCAAGATTGTGATTATCACCGGCGGAAATAGCGACAAAACTTCCTCTGGGCCTTTCGCTTACTTCTCCACTCATATCCCATCCCCAGGCATATATGGTTCCATTCTCCCTGAGAGCAAGAGCGTGATTGTCTGCCGCAGAAATAGCCACAAACCCACCAGTGCCAGGTGTGTCTCCCACTACAATCCCGTCGTGATCCGCAGCGATATTATGATCCCAACCCCATTGAACGATGGTTCCATTCTTCCTGAGAGCCAAACTGAAATTGGCACCTGCTGCTATTGATACAAAGTCATTCTCCATAGGGGTCTCTCTTACCTGACCATCCGTATGACCATCCCTTCCCCAGGAAACAATCGTCCCGTCATTCCTTAAAGCAACGCTATGAAAAGATCCGACAGCAACCTCAACAAAATTATCCCCTTCAGGTACGCCACTGACCTGACCATCAGAGTCACTGCCCCAAGCAACTATGATGCCGGCCGGCTGTTCAGTCGAACATACATATTTATCTACGAACAAATATATGAATGCAAAGAGCAGTAAGAAAATCACTGCTAATAAAATAAATCGGTTGGGTAGTGATTTTTGATTTATTTTTGAATGCTGCTTTTTCATAACAAGTTTCCTGAAGAGTTGCTCTACTGCCTGGTTTAAAATATTGCCATTGCATATCATCCCGCATACCAGCTTTTCCAATTTTGAAGAATCAGTATGTGAAATATGCAACATCGGACAAATATACATGAATCCTGTATTTTTCTCCGTTCTCTTAATGATATTTCTCCAATAATTTCCGGTCGAATAAGTTTTCTTGTACGTCTGTTACTCAGAATATCCGATGCACCCGAAACATTTCATTTCCCGGAACACTGACCATCTTTTACAGGTTCATACACGACTCAATAAAAAGAACTCACATTTCATTAAATCCGGTTTCCGTCGAACAAATAGACCTAATTAATAACTATAGCGAAGACCCATAATAAGTCCAACTCCTCCCCTCATATTCATATTTGTAGGATAATAATCACGGGTATGAAAATATTGAACTTGCTCGTTACCCAACAAATTGGAGACATCTGCCCAAAATCGGAAATTTTCCGAGAGTCTGAATCTAAAGGAAACCGACAAGTCGGTCCACCCGTCCTGGTATTCATCCAAAAACACCTCTTCAGAACGACTCACTGATGGCGCCAAATCAGGGGTTTGCTCCAATATGCTGAGGAATTCAGCAGTCCAGTGATAGGATACCTGTGCATAAAATCGGCCTTGCGTATAATCGATTGCCGCATTCACTACATGCGGGCTCTGATATGGCAGTGCTACATCAACTTCTCTGTCTGTGTAATCATAAATGGAATCTGACCACATATAATTGGCAAAAATTCCAAAATTATTCCAAAAACCGGGTAAAAAGGTTAGTCTTTGTTGCCATGACAACTCAAGCCCATAAAGTGTTGCTTTATCCCTGTTTCGAAACTCAGACTGGCGAACAGGAATGACGGTTACATCCTCATTAAATGCAGGATCAAATCCGGCTATATCCCCCTGTAATACATCGTTGGTACGTTGCTCCAAAACCACCAGATTACTCATATCCTTATAAAAAAGACCCAGAGACATAATGCCGATATTGAATAAATAATGATCAACAGAAAAATCATAATTATCTGAAATCACAGGTTCAAGTGCCGGATTGCCGCGAAACAGAGTGGAATCTTGCCTGTTAACGAGCTCAAAAGGGCTAAGACTATGAAAATTGGAACGCCTTATGGACTTTGAATAGCCCAAACGAATATTTGTAAAATCATCAAGGTCAAATACTAACTGTGCATTTGGGAAAATATGCATATAATTATCATCCACGCTGGTGTCCACCGATGAATCAAAAGTACCGCTTTCATCAAATAATACACTTTTTCCATTGTATCTGGCATCTGTATATTCAATACGTGCTCCTCCAAAGAATGTAAACCTTTCTAATCCAAGAGTTGCCATACCATATCCGGCATATATGTTCTCAGAAACTTCATAATTCCAAATATCTGATCTTAACCGACGTAGATCTTCATCTTTTGTAAAGACCGGTCGGTTTACATTTAAAAAATTCTTTGCCCCATCCGTATCAACCAGCCAAGCCAACAGATATTGATCCATTACATCTACCCTTCGTTGCTCCATCATTTTAAACCTGTACATGCTGTAGTATCTTATATACGTATAGTTGGTTTCATCATATTCTCCGACCTTATTCCTTAACCGTGTGCTGGAGCCAAATTTGAACGATGCCCACGTGAAAGGAATTTCTACATTTACTCTACCAGAATAATTATTTTCGACTTGCCCAATGATTGATTCCTCAAAATCTTTCGAATTAATTAACCGCCTTTCAAATGTTCCGTCCCCCAAAACCGCACGACCGGCATGTTCTGCCAGCATGACAGGTCTGGTCCTGTCATTCATATCAATAGAGTAATTAAAATCATCACGACCGAATGGAAATACATAATCCCGTCTATCAACTCGACTTTGACTCCAACCCAAACTATATTCCAGGTTGTATGCGTCAAAGAGATGTCTGGCTCCACTTTGAAGCATGTATTGTTGACTATTTATATCACCCCTATTTGCATCCTGTCTGTACATACCTATATCTCCAATCAAACCGGTTGATTGCGGGTTTATCCAATCACTATTGGCGATATAATTATCTATGTGCTGTTCTACCTGACGAACATCGATACTCGCTAAACCACGAAGATAAAAAGTGGATCGCACGGACGGTTGGTAAAACATATTAATCCCACCTCCGAACAGGTTCCGACTGTCATTTTGCAGGCCGGGCGCTACGCGTTCGATCACATCCACCGGACCCTCTCCGAAATCTGCAACACCGTATTCAACATCAAGACTTTCCCTGCTTCGGTGCACTAACTGATAATTCAGATTTAAGCTCAGTGACAGCTCTTCCGTTACACTTTCTGCATAGCGCAGAGCAGCCCTGCCTCCAGGTCCCGTAAAATTGAAATACGCTGTACTGCCTCCACCTCCCAGATGAACATCCAGGGTTCGCTCTGCGCCCAGAGGAGAGTAGATTGTGAGATTTACCACTCCGCTCACTGCGTCTGCATCCATATCCGGCGTCAGTACCTTGATGATTTCCAGGTCCTGAATCAGATCAGCCGAAATCATATCGAGGTCTACACTCCGGTCTCTCATCCCCGAGGTGGCCATTCGCTGTCCGTCAACTGTCACATAATATCCCTGAAGACCTACACCGCGCAAGTTGAGTTCTCTTTGGGAGCTGAACTGTACACCCGGAGCACGGATCATCGCATCTTTTATGGTATAATCTCCAAATCGTTTCATCTGCTCAGAGGTTATAACAGTTTTAAAGTTATCAGACGTATTTTGACTGTTTAAAACCCGAGCCTGTTCACGTTGAGCTGCCCTGACAAATATCTTGTCCCCTTCGAAAAAATCTCCCTGAAGCGCTATCAATTGCTCCAACCGTTCCCCAGAGGCTACCATAACCGAAACATCCCGGGGCACATAGCCGAAATGGCGAACTGATATGGTTTGGGCACCGGCCGGAACCCGGCTCAGAACATAGCGCCCATCCTTATCCGTCTTTACCGTCTGACCGGTTGCTCCGATATCCAGTTTGGCACCTGGAAGAGGCTCCCCTGTCTGCTCATCGGTTACTTTCCCGCTGACGGTTCCC
>SLOU01000195.1 GCA_007132385.1 Balneolaceae bacterium
GGAACCCAGACCAATTAAAACCGAACCCGGTTCATTGTTGGAACGAAACAAGGATCTGTTTGGTACGGGAAGCGGACCAGGAGATGTTTCCACAAATCCGGTGCACATGAAAGGGTTTGGCGGGTGAGTATATTTATTGATACTGGGCCTCTGTATGCTTTTTTTGATCAGAATGATCAGTATAACCGGTGGACAGGTGAACAATTTGCGCAATTATCAGAGCCTCTGCTTACATGCGAAGCTGTCATTGCTGAAACTGTTTTTTTAATGCTGGGGAGCGGTATTTCTCCCGATAACTTGTTCATGTTTGCTGAAAGGGGAGACTTGAAAGTAGTACCTGTCCTTGACAGGCAAGGAAATTTGAGAAGAATCCGTAAGATTATGGATACATATAGTAACCTGCCTGCTTCATTTGCTGATGCCAGTCTTGTTTATTTGGCTGAAAACAGATCAGACGCCAAAGTATTTACATTGGATTCTCATTTTAATATTTACCGTACTTCAAAAGGCAAAGCCCTGGCGTTGATCAGCCCCTGAAATGTGGAATTCAGCAATGGACTTCTAAGGGAGTCTTTGTTTGAAAAAAAGCCAGGTTTGAAATGCTGTTTTAAAGTGCAAGACCCCGAATCTGATCTGAAGGACGTTGCTTGCAGTCTTGCTTTTACACAAAATACACAGGCCTGGCCAAAGAGCTGGTGCCATTACTGAGCTGAAGGCTGATGGGCCGCGTCGGGCTAACGGCGAATGTAAATTATACCAGTGAATCCATTCTGCTGAATCCTGGTGACCGCCTTTTGATCTACACAGACGGTATCAACGAAGCGATGAATCAAAACCGGGAGCAATTCGGTGACCCCCGTCTGGCGGATGACTTTTGTGAAACAACGGAAATTCAATCTGTCAAAGAAGCTTTAGCATCTATCCAATCCAGGGTATTGGCATTCACCGGCAGCGAACCTCAGCATGACGTTATTACCATTGTGCTTATTCAAATCGAACGTTCCGATCCGGAAGGATAGCCGGTCATGGCCGATCGCTGCCAGTGGCCGGGTATTTGCACGTTGATACGGAACTCGCTACCGCCGGCGGGGGTTGTTTGATCAAACAAAAATGGAGGTAAATGAAGAATATGAGTACGGCTTTCGTGGTACTCGCGGCACTATGCTGGGGGCTATCGGGTGGGATCGGCGGGATTCTCATGGGCAACGGCTGGGACCCGTTTGTGGTGTCGTTCTACCGGGGCGTGATTGGGCTGTTATTTGTTCTCGTTTGGCTTATGCTGCGTCCGTGCGGAAGCGGATTGGCCAATCGCCGGTTATGGTTCTGGTCGGCAATTGCCGGACTTGGGGTGGCCGGTAACTTCGCTTTCTATTTTGTGAGTATCGCGGAGGGCAGTGTCGCGGTGGCGGTGACACTGATGTACTGCGCGCCGGTGTTCGTGTATCTCTTGTCCTACACCCTCAAACTGGAAGAATCCACTCCGCTTAAGTGGGGCGCGATCTCAGTGGTCATGCTTGGCATCGTACTGCTTACCCGTATCTACGATGTGGGGGCCGGCGGCGTCACTCTGATTGGCATCGGCGCCGGACTGCTTTCAGGCCTGTCCTATGCGGTATTTATTTTCGGCTTCAAATACGCGGCACCCCACGGCAGCCCGCAGGCGATTCTCGTGATTGCGTTCTCGGTACTGGCCATCGTGCTCATCTGGCCGGGGGATACCGGCCAGGCTGTGGAAGTCCTGAGCACACCGGATTGGCCGCTTTTCGCAATACTCGGGGTGCTGGGCGCAGGATTGTCCTTCATTCTTTATATCGTCGGGCTGAATTATACCGCGCCGACCGTAGCCTCACTTGTTGCAATGGTCGAGCCGGTCACCGCGTCACTATTCGGCGTCGTGGTTCTGGATGAAACCCTGGTCGGCATTCAAATCCTTGGCATGGGACTGATTTTGGCCACAGTGACGGCACTGAACGTCATTTCGAACGCCCGGCAGGCACAACCCCTCCCCGAGTAGCGCCTGGAGTCTTAAGGAATACCACCGATGACTATTAAATCTGATGATTAAATCGTTTATTGAACCTATTATGATTGATACCTCAACCATTTCCTACAATATTGATTTTTTAAAGGAACGTGCATCTTCTCTGGCACAATCACAGTCATGGACTGAGGAAAAAAAACCTTTGCAGCCGATCGAACCGAGGCTGGAAGAAGCGAAAGATGATTTGAGAGAAGCCTACCGCATTCTTTCTGAAGCAACCCGGAAAAACCAGGACATTTCAATCGCCTCAGAATGGCTGATCGACAATTTTTATATCATTCAGGAGCAAATCGTACAGGTTTATAATGACTTTCCTGAAGATTACCAGGTGAGTATCCCGCGTTTAACCGAGGGCAATCATACAGGTTTGCCGCGGGTGTATGAACTCGCGTTGAATCTTGTTCTCTACACGGATTTTGTCGTAGATGAAAAAACATTAACCAATTTCGTACAGAGTTACCAGGAAGAGGAAGTACTCACCCAGGGCGAACTTTGGGCAATCCCCATCATGATCCGCCTTGTTTTAATCGAACAGTTGGCCAGGAAAGCCAATCAAATCCTGGAGCGAAAAAAAGTTCGCCCGGCGGTTTCGGAACTGATATCCGAACTGGTAAATGAGGATTCGCGTGAACCGGGACAAACACTCAGAAAATTGAGGTCATGGGTCGATCAGTATCCCGGAAACTCCAATCAACGAGTAGTTTTGGTTGAAATGGTGAATTCCTTACAGACATCCGGATTGTTGATGGACCAGGAAAAGCGCTGGTTCGACTTCAGGTTCAATCAGCTCGACCTGACACTCGACGAAGCTCTTCGCCGGGAAGCTCGTGAACAGTCGCATCTTCAGG
The DNA here is from genome assembly GCA_007132385.1 of Balneolaceae bacterium. Lineage (GTDB taxonomy): Bacteria > Bacteroidota > Rhodothermia > Balneolales > Balneolaceae > SLOU01. Next base: position 2,890 of record SLOU01000195.1, read on the forward strand.
TCAGCATACAAAACAGTATTGAATCTCTGCGAATTACAAGTGAAACCGACTGGTCCGAATTTGTAGAAGAGACTTCCCTCATTGAGCGAATCCTTCGGCTTGATCCTGCCGGCATCTATCCGAAGATCGATTTTAGAACCCGTGACTCCTACAGAAAAACCATTGAACGACTAAGCAGGTACTCCTCTTATACTGAAACGGAAGTAGCCGAACAGGTGTTGATACTTGCTGAAAATGGCACTGGCCATGAGGGGAAACCTGAAAATGTGATCTATTCCGGGGCAACGGACCCCGGCAGGCATGTGGGTTACTACCTGATGGGTAAAGGCTATACCCGGCTGGCAAAACAGATCGGTTATTCGATGCCCTGGATGGAAAAATTCCGGCTCCTGTTCGAACGCCGAAATGGATTCTATCTGGGTGTGATTGGCCTTCACACGGCAATTCTGCTGGCAATACTCTTGCTGGTGACCCATTCTGCGGGGCAATCTTTTTTTATTTCCATTGCTGTTTTTATCATTGCTTTTTTTCCTGCCTTTGACCTTTCGGTTTCAGCTGTCAACCGGCTTTTTGCCATGCTTTTGCCTCCCCGAATACTTCCGAAAATGGAGTATGAAAATGAGGTGCCCGCCGAGTCTCGAACTGTGGTTGTAGTGCCCACTATGATTACCTCCCCGGAGGATGTGCAAAAACAACTGGAGTCCCTGGAAATTCGGGCCTTGGCCAACCCTGACCCGACCCTGCAATTCGGCCTTCTGACAGATTTTACCGATGCTGATCAAAAAGAACTGGACAAGGATTCATCGATTCTCAAAAGCTGTTCGGATATCATTTCCGACCTAAATCAAAAATATTCATCTGCCTATGGTGATAAATTTTTTCTTTTTCACCGGGAACGACAATGGAATGAAGCTGAAAATGTCTGGATGAGCTGGGAGCGTAAAAGAGGAAAACTCGAAGAGTTTAACCAACTGCTGATGGATCCATCGGCGGAAACCTCATATACCCATTTATTTGGAAATCTGCTGGAATCGATGCAGGAAGATCCGGTTCAATATGTCATAACACTTGATTCGGATACGCGTCTGCCGCCGGATAGTGCCAAAGATCTGATCCGGACCATTGCGCATCCGCTCAACCAGGCCACTTATCATTCTGAAAGCAACATTGTCGTTGATGGCTATGGAGTGATCCAGCCTCGTATATCCATTCCACTGGATTCAACCCAAAAAACTTGGTTTACCAAAATATTTTCAGGCAATGTTGGTATTGACCCGTATTCAACGGCTGTATCCGATATTTACCAGGATCTGAAAGGCGAGGCCATTTTTACCGGCAAAGGCATTTACGACGTAAAAATATTCCATCAGCTTCTTGACAGCAGATTTCCGGATAACCGCATCCTTTCGCATGATCTGATCGAAAGCACATACATGAGAGCCGGCCTGGCAACGGATATCGAGCTTTTCGATGATTATCCGTCTACCTATGCCAGTTTCAGCAAACGCAATCACAGGTGGGCCAGGGGTGACTGGCAAATTGCATCCTGGTTGTTCGGACAAGTCAATGAACAGAAAGGCAAAGTCCGCAACCCGATCAACCTGCTTTCAAAATGGAAAATCCTGGACAACCTCAGGCGCTCTGTAACCCCATTCTTACTCATACTGTTCTTTTTGGCTGGGTGGTTTTGGCTGCCCGGATCCCCCATCATCTGGACCCTGGCCGCCCTGGGTATTCTGGCATTTCCAATTTATATAACCTTGTCCACCGATCTCGCAAACCGGCCTACCCGGGTTAAATGGAAACTGTACCTGGACAAAATCAGAATCAATTTACGAATTAATACCCTTCAGGCGATATCCACACTCATCATCTTGCCGCATCAGGCACATGTGTACCTGGATGCTATATTCAGGGTTTTGTGGCGGTTAGCCGTTTCAAGGAAAAAACTGCTCGAGTGGACAACCGCAACCCATACGGAAGCTGCCACACCGAACACCCTGCCATCCTACCTGAAATTAACGTGGTCATCACTGGTTCTGGGGGGTACGATACTCCTGCTGTTAGTCCTGCACACACCCCCACATTGGCTTGTCATACTGCCTTTTGCGTTGTTGTGGGGCGCAGCTCCGTTCTATCTCTGGTATATCAGTCAGCCCTTAATATACAGGCGTGAACCTATTAGTGACAGCGAGCGGCAAAGATTAAAATCTTATGCAAGGAGAACCTGGTTCTATTTCGAAAAGTTTGTAAACGAAGAACACTCCTGGATGCCTCCCGACAACTACCAAGTCGATCCATTGTTACCACCGTTCGCACGCACATCGCCCACCAATATAGGCCTTGCCCTTGTTTCAACCACGACAGCCTATAATATGGGTTACATCACATTTAGCGAATTGATATTCAGAACCGGAAAGATGCTTCAATCGCTGTCAAAACTTGAAACATACAGAGGCCATTTTTACAACTGGTACGACACACAATTGGGCGAAGTACTCCATCCGAATTACATTTCCACCGTAGATTCGGGTAACCTTGCAGCCGGACTGATTGTTATCAAGGAAGCGTTCCGCAAGGAGTTGAACAGAAAAGGCATAAACAACGCAGCATGGGATGGACTCAGAGATACGGTTCATACGGTGTTGGATATTTTCAATGGATACAGAAACGATGAGCAACTTTCTGAAGAACTATACTTGCGGATTGAACACTATTCAAATCTATTGTTTGAGCATTTGGACAAGGACGATCCTGACTCAATTGCCGGCAAACTCGATGCACTCCAGGATATGAAACAGAGTGCCATTGAACTTAGTGTAACCAATCTGTTATCCTTGCGAGACGCTGTGGGAGATGAACAGTTACAATTACTTATGTACTGGATCGAGTGCCCATTACAACAAATTGAATCACTGATTGACGAATGGCAGGGATTTAAAGGCATGGACGATCTGCAACCGCACTCTGTGACTCTCGACGAGATACTCTCTCTGTCTGAATCTGGCAAACTTGGAAATAATGTAACGAACCAGGTAGAACACTGGAAACAAGAGGCAGATCAAATTATAAAGAAATCGGAAGAGCTTATCCGTGATATGGATTTTTCATTTCTGTATCATAATAAACGTAAGCTCTTCTACATTGGATATAACACGGAGAAGTCACAGCATGACCCTGCAACGTATGATTTGCTGGCGAGTGAGGCTCGTATTGCCTCTTATATCGCCATTGCAAAAGGAGATGTCTCCTCTGAGCACTGGTTCAGATTAAGCCGGCGGCTGACCAGCCTGGACAGCAACGAAATCCTGCTTTCATGGGGTGGAACGATGTTTGAATATTTAATGCCGATGCTATTCATGCGTTCTTATTCCAATACACTGATGAGTCATACGTACAATAATGTGATCCAATGGCAAAAAGACTATGGCATCAAAAGAGGCTTTCCCTGGGGATCGTCGGAAAGTGCCTATTATTTCCTGAATCTTGAAATGCACTATCAGTACAGGGCATTCGGAGTGCCCGGGCTCGGACTGAAACGCGGACTTGCAGATGAATATGTCATTGCTCCTTATGCAACATTGCTTGCCCTGATGATCGATCCCAAAGAATCGATAAAAAACCTTCAGGAAATCGAAAAAGATGGAGGACTGGGGCCTGCAGGGTTTTATGATGCCCTGGATTATACACCCTCAAGATTGAAAGAATCTGAAACGCACAAGGTTGTAAAAACCTATATGGCCCACCATCACGGAATGAGCCTGATGGCACTGGATAACTTTTTGAATGACTGGAATATCCACGATTACTTTCATTCTGACCCGCAAGTCAAGGGTTGTGAATTGTTGCTGCAGGAAAAAATTCCAAGAGGTACTCCGATTAAAGAGCCCCATCCCATTGATGTGGAACTTGAGCCCGGCGAACAGAAGAAAATGGAAAACATTGTAGAACATTCCGGAATCAATGAATTGGACAGTGAACCACCCCGTCTTCACATGCTGTCCAACGGCAGATACTCAACATTTGTCACCCATGCCGGAAGCGGATCTTCCAAATACCTGGAACAGACGATGACTGCCTGGAATCCGGATCCGACCATGGATTCCCTGGGTCAATATTTCTACGTCAAAGATAAAGAGACCGATGAATTCTGGTCGGCCGGCCATCAACCCGTTAAAAGAAAACCGGACCGGTACGACACATGGTTCCACAGCGGTAAAGTGGTTCATTCAAGGGTCGATAACTGGATTGAAACCACAACAGAGGTTTGTGTTTCATCGGAACAGCCCATGGCACTGAGACGCCTTACCCTTACCAATTATGCCGACCGGAAAAGAATTCTGGAAATAACCAGCTATTCCGAGGTCGTATTGAACCGGCTCATTGACCATCGCTCGCATCCTGCATTCTCAAAACTGTTTCTTCAAACGGATTATGTAGAAGAACATCACGCCATACTTGCCAAACGAAGGCCCAGAAGCCATGAAGAAAAAGAACAATGGGCGATACATGCCGTCTCGGGACATGACCTTGAAAATCTTACGGAACCACTGCAGTTCGAAACGGAGCGATCAAAATTCATCGGCAGAGGCCGCTCATTACAACATCCGATGGCAATGGACAAAGGCCAGACTCTGACCGGTTCCATTGGCAATGTTTCTGATCCCATATTCAGCCTGCGAAGAACAATTGTTCTACGCCCCGGTGAGAAGGTTCAGCTCGTCTTCGGTACCGGCTGGGCTGATACCCGGGAGGATGCGGTACGTCTTGCCGACCTGATCGACAACCCCCATGCGGCGGACCGGGAATTTGACCTTGCATCGGTATACAGTACCGTTGAACAGGATCATTTGGGATTATCGGCCAGGCAGGCTCATTATTTTCAAAAACTGGCTTCTTATTTGATCTATCCGGATAAGAGCTTTCGTGGCCCGGAAAAAAAACTTGTCCAGAACCGAAAACACCAGTCTGATTTGTGGGCATACGGTATTTCCGGTGATCTGCCGTTGTTGATTTTCGAAATCAAAGACAGCGATCAGCTAAAACACGTTCAGACATTGCTGAAGGCTCATGCATTCTGGAAACAAAAAGGGCTTGCATCAGACCTGTTAATATTAAATAACCATCCTCCAAGCTATGCAGATGAAATTCAGGAATCCATTCAGCAAGCCATAGAATCATCCATCCAGGGCCAGATGGGGTCAAAAATACCCGGCAGTGTACATGTTTTAAAAAGAGGCAATATAACAGAAGAAGACTTCACCCTCCTGCAGACGGTTGCCGTTGCCGTTTTTAATGGAAAATTACCGGCTGAACCTAAACAGAAAACACCGGAGAAATACAGCTCCTTCAACACGGATGAAACAGGCAATCTTTACAATAAAGCCGATGCATCAAAACACTACACGGAAGCCAAACATCACGAGACAGATAAAAATGATTTGGCTTATTTCAACGGATTTGGAGGTTTTGCAAATGAAGGATCGGAATATCATATACTGATATCTGCCGATCCCGAGACCGGGCGACATCAACTGCCTCCCGCACCATGGATCAATGTCATTTCGAATCCATCTGCAGGATTTACCTGCAGTGAACAGGGAGCCGGTTATATCTGGAGTAAAAACAGCCGTGAAAACAAACTCTCGGCCTGGTCGAACGACCCGGTATGTGACCCTTCTTCCGATACCCTTTTTATCAGGGACGAAGATGAAAAAATCTATTGGTCGCCAACCCCGGGCCCCGCTGCAGGAGCAGGTAATTACCGGGTGATTCACGGATTCGGGTATTCCGAATTCAGACACACTTCCATGAATCTTGAGCAAAAACTGATTCAGTTTGTGCCTGTGGAAGATCCTGTCAAAATATCGATACTGACTCTGAAAAATTTATCAGACGATGACCGCCGTCTTTCCGTTTTTTCGTTTCTGGACTGGATTTTGGGGATCAACAAATATCCTGATTCGAGATATATCATTCCTTCGGTATCTGAAGATCATACCCTGCTGTTTGGGCGCAATCACTACAACAATGAGTTTGCAGGAAGAGCGGCGTTTCATGGTTTGCTAGTTAACCATAAAAGTGATGTTACCCGATTTACCACAAATCGCAGTATGTTCATCGGCCGCAACCGGGATATTGAGGCACCGTCAGCCCTGCTTCAGAAAACCAAGCTGGATAACCGGCTGATCATTGGCGGAGACAGTTGTGCCGCTTTTCAGGCAACATTTGATATGAAAGCGGGTGAAACAGTTAAAATAATCGTTCTGACCGGTGAAGAATCATCCCAGTCAAAGGTTGAAAAGATTTATCATCACTATCAAGTTCCAGGAATCGCCGAAAAAAAATTGGAAAACGTAAAAAAATCGTGGACTGAAAAACTGAATCGAATCCAGGTTCAAACGCCGGATAAATCACTGGATTTGATGGTCAACGGGTGGCTGATGTATCAGAACTTATCCAGCCGGCTTTATGCCAGGACTGCTTTCTACCAGGCAGGCGGTGCTTACGGCTTTCGTGACCAGTTGCAGGATGTTACGGCTGCTTTCTATTCCAACCCGCAGATCACCCGTCAACAGATATTATTGCATGCCTCCCGGCAATTTGAAGAGGGAGATGTTCTGCATTGGTGGCATCCACCGACCGGCAGGGGGATTCGTTCGAAAATTTCGGACGACAGATTGTGGCTGCCTTATGTAACTGATTTCTATATCCAATCAACCGGTGACCGTTCCATACTGGACGAAATGGTACCCTACATACACGCCCGTGAACTCCGGGATGATGAGCATGAAGTCTATCTCGAACCTGAGGTAATGGACAAAAAAGGCTCCATTTATGAACATTGCTGCAAAGCCATCGATATTTCACTTAAAATGGGCCGTCATGGTATACCTTTGATTGGTGCCGGTGACTGGAATGACGGCATGAACCGGGTCGGTGAGAAAGGTGAAGGTGAAAGTATCTGGCTCGGGTTCTTTCTGTACGATGTTTTGAACAAGTTTGTAAAAATTTGCGCTGTCAGGGGGGATTCTGAACGCAAAGATCGATACAGCAAAGAAGCCTCCCAAATCAAGGAAAACCTGAACAAGCATGGTTGGGATGGAGAGTGGTATTTAAGGGCCTTTTATGATGATGGCACGCCGCTTGGGTCGTCCGAAAATAAAGAATGCCGGATCGATGCCATTTCCCAGGCCTGGTCGGTAATATCAGGTGGTGCAACCGAAGAACGAGGGATCCAGTCGATGAAGTCACTTGAAAAAAACCTGGTATCGAAACATGACAAAATCATCAAACTGCTTACACCGGCATTTGATCAAACCGAAAAAGATCCCGGTTATATACGCGGATATATTCCGGGAGTTCGGGAAAACGGCGGCCAATATACACACGCTGCCCTCTGGACAGTAAAAGCCTTTGCAGAAGCAGGTATGGGCAAGAAAGCTGGTGAATATCTGAATATGATAAATCCCGTCAATCACAGCAATACGCCCGAAGGTGCTGAAATTTACAAAGTGGAACCCTATGTCATTGCGGCTGATGTTTATGGTGAGCCGCCGCTGACCGGAAGAGGCGGGTGGACATGGTATACCGGTTCCGGTGCATGGATGTACCGGGTCGCAGTAGAATCGATCCTCGGGATCGGGTTTGTAGATGGGGATTTGAGGATCAAACCTTCAATTCCGGATCACTGGGATGAGTATTCCGTAACGATCAGGGCAGAAAATGAAACCATATACGAGATCAGATTGGAGAATCCGGACTCACTGGAGAATGGAAAACTGACGGGTACGATTGATAAAAAACCCGCAGAATTCCCGGACGGATGTGCCAAAATTCCCTTAAAAAAAGACGGGGGAAAACATATTGTAAAACTAAAGCTTTCCAGGTAGTAGGCAGACTCCTCAAGCTTCCCGTCGACCGGTTTGCAGGTATCAGGCTTCCGGGTATTCGTCTTGCTGACTTTGGACTTTCAAGCGTCAGACTCCCAGGCATTTGGCTTTCAGGCATTAGGCTCCAAGGCGTTAGGCTTACAAGCGTCAGGCTCCCAGGCATTAGGTTTCCTTTTACCTACATGTTACAACTGGTTTAAGCCTATGATCCCCACCTGCGCGAATTTTTCATTCTCCATTTTACACTTACCAGGCTGTAAGAAATAACCTTACAATTTTGTAGGGGATTTGATTACACCAACTTCATAATTCAGATCACGACAAAAAGGAGATAAGGAACTTATTTTTTTTTTAAAGGTTTCAAATGGTGTTCAATGACTGTGTCTTTTGCGTGGGATACAGAACCATTAAATCAGTGAGGTTTACAATGAAAAAGTTAAAGATATATGTATTGGACTCATCCGTATTGGTTCGTCAGACTGTAGCAAACATTATCAGAAAAACAGATGAAACTGAAGTTTGCGGCTCAGCATCGACAAAATCCTCAAACGATTTTATAAAAGAAATCAAAATTTCCGGCGCCGATGGTATTGTAATGGGATTAGATAGTAAAAATTCAAAAGAAGCCGACCTTTTCCTGAAACTTCGGGAAGTGTTTCCTTCAATACCATTTATTATGGTTACTCCCCGGACGACAGAAGGAGCTAAAGCAGCCTTCTTTGCTTTGCAACATGGCGCAGTTGAGTATATCAGCAAACCTCCCAAATCCTGCAACCTGGTATTGGCACTGAACCATATGGAGAAAAGACTTGCTCCGGCTCTCAAGATGATCCCGAGACTGAATGTAGAAGCTATATTGAAGTATAACGCAACGTCTCAAATAGGCAGTAAAATCGATCCATTGCGAAAGCATGTAAATGGCAGGATTGAATTGGTAGTAATAAGCGGATGTACAGGCGGCGTTCAATCTCTCTACAATTTGATTGAAGGATTGGCTCCTGATTTTCCTGTACCTGTGATCATCGTGCAGCACATGCCGAAAATATATACCAGGGTTTTGGCAAATGAACTGGATTCAAAAACTTCCATAAATGTCAGAGAAGCCACGACAGACAGCCTGCTTTTGCCAGGACAGGTTTACATTGTACCGGGCGGGTATCATGCCAGTATCCGGAATAATGGAACCCGAAAACAGATTACCCTGCATCGCGGCCCAAAAGAACATAAATGCAGGCCGTCAATCGATGTACTCTTGCGATCAGCCCGCCACGTTTATACTGACAGAATTCTTGCGGTCTTTTTATCAGGAGGTGGCAAAGACGGATTGTTGGGAGCCAGGGAAATCGCAGATGCCGGCGGACAAATTATCCTGCAGGATCAGGAAACATCCCTTTTGTGGGATTTGCCGTCCAAAATTTATAATCAGCATTTGGCTGATGGTACCTTTGGGCTGGATGAAATTTCCGCTGAAATCACAAAGAGGGTTCACAACATGAAGCCTGCAACCGGCAATGTACTGCAGTCTCAAAAACGAGCGAATAAATCAAACAATAACCTGGATGTTTTAAGTCTGTAAAAATTTAAAAAAAACTATAATCATCACAACCAATCCATAATAATATGATTAAAAGAATTCTGGTAGCACTCGATCCGGATCCGGACACGCCTGTAGCAACGCGTTACTCAATTCGGCTTGCCAAACGTTTTGATGCCGGTGTTACCGGCCTGGCTGTTATTGATACCCGAAATTTTCAATCCACAATTGGTGCCGGATACTCCGGTCACAATATTTGGATGGAACTGAGTGAAGATACAAGAGAAGTTGCCAGCAAGCTTTTAACGGATTTTAGAACTACGCTGGAAAAAGAGATGGTTCGACATTCAGCCATTAAACAGGAGGGCGTTTCCTTTGAACGGATAATTGAAGAAATGAAGTATCACGATCTTTTGGTCGTCGGACGGGACTCCCATTTCTTTTACAGTGAACCGGAAACCAAAACGGATACTTTAGCCCAGGTTGTAAAAGGCGGAGTTTCTCCTACGCTTGTTGTTACCGAGGAATACCGTGACGTGGAGAAAGTGCTGATCGCATTTGACGGAAGCGCGCCTGCAGCCAGGAGTCTCCAGGGATTTGTTCATCTGCTTCCCTATGGAAAAGATATCGAAGTAGAGCTGATGAATGTGACTACAGGTAACAAGGGTCAGGACATGGATCATTCAGTATTTGTTTTGAACCAGGCTGAGAAATATCTGAAAGAACACAATTTCAATTACGTAACGAAAAAGGTGCTTGAAAAAGGAACACCCTCTGAAAGAATCATTGAACGTGAAAAAGAACTCGATCCGGACCTGATCGTTCTTGGCGCTCATTCGGTATCTGCAGTAAGGCGGGCTGCCTTCGGGTCTACCACCTTTGATATGATCAAGCAAACAGAAAAACCACTTTTTCTGAGTCCCTGAAACGTCAGATTCTACGGCTGCGGGCGTTTGGCCACTCCGCTTTTATATGCAGCTTCTTTGACTGCACGGGATACGCGCCGTACAATCTTTTTATTGAAGACGCTTGGTACGATGTATGTCTCACTGAGATCCTCATCATCAATGCAACCGGCAATGGCATGGGCGGCAGCCAGTTTCATATCTTCATTGATATCAGAAGCCCTGGCGTCGAGAGCTCCGCGGAACAGTCCCGGAAATGCCAGAACATTGTTGATCTGGTTGGGATAGTCGCTCCTGCCCGTTGCGATGATCCGGGCGATCGATTGTATTTTCTCCGGCATGATCTCGGGGATCGGGTTAGCCAGGGCAAAAACAATCGGGTCGGTGGCCATCTGTTCAATGGCTTCCACCGGAATGATTCCCGGGCCGCTTACCCCGATCAGAAGGTCGGCACCGGCTGTGGCATCCAATACTGACCCGCCGATATTCTGCGGATTGGTATTTTCCGCCAGCCATTTTTTACTTTCATTCAATTCCGGCACGCGATCCCTGTTGATGATCCCTTTGCTGTCTGTACAAAGAATCGTTTTAGCACCGGCCTCAAGTAAAATTTGGGTACAGGCCACACCGGCAGCTCCGGCTCCAACGATTACCACACGCAAGTCGCTCAATTTTTTGCCTGCCACTTTCAGCGCGTTGATAGTCGCAGCCATGGCTACAACGGCCGTACCGTGCTGATCATCATGAAAGACCGGAATATCAAGCGATTTTTTCAATCGCTGTTCGATTTCAAAACAGCGGGGCGCACTGATATCTTCCAGATTGATACCGCCAAACCCGGGCGATATCCACTCGACCGCTTTGATTATTTCATCTACATCCTGAGTGTTCAGGCAGATCGGGTAAGCATCCACATCGGCAAATTCCTTGAACAACATCGCCTTGCCCTCCATTACCGGCATGGCTGCTTCCGGGCCGATATTACCCATGCCGAGAACGGCCGATCCGTCGCTGACCACGGCCACCGAATTTTGCTTGATGGTCAGGGTATGGGCTTTTTCTTTGTCATCGGCTATGGCCTGGCATATGCGGCCTACCCCCGGTGTGTAAGCCATGGACAAGGCATCGCGGGTGTCCACCGGAACCTTGTTTTCAATTCGGATTTTACCGCCAAGGTGGAGTAAAAAAACCCGGTCGGATACATTCCGCACCTTGACCCCGTCAATTTTTTTGACAGTTTCCACGATCGAATTGGCATGTTTATCATCCCGGGCGCTGACGGTGAGATCCCGCACTTTGTACTTACCCTCTACCTTAACCACATCAACTCCCCCTGGATCCCCCTCCTTTTCTGCAATGGCATTCATCACTTTTGCCAGCATACCCGGTTTGTTTTCAATATATAAACGCATGGTAAAGCTGTAACTGACACTCGGTTGAATATCACTCATATGATTTCGGCTTTAATGTTTGAAGGTGGACAAATGAACTACCCCGGGCAATGCCATCAGGTAAATCATTGATTAAAACAAAGATCACCTGATCAAAATGATAATAAAAAAAATGATCCCGGTATATACATTTATGCCTGCAGGATAGCGAAAAGCACTGCACCCAATATGAAAAGAAAACTCAGTGCAATTACCAGCCGGCGAATATAAATATGAAGCATTAGAATCTCCTTTTATACAATGTTAAACCGTTCAGATTTCAATTTAAAGACCGGAACCTGCCAGTCGCGCAGAGTCATTTCTGCCATGTCCATCATCGGTTCCGGACCGCATACATAAAAATCGGTACCCGTAACATCTTCAGGAATATAGGTTTTCAGGATCTCTTCTGTAATAAACCCCTCGTATCCCGTCCAATCGTCCGGCGGATTTTCAACCACATGGACAACGTTGAAGTTCAGCTTTTGTTCCAGTTCTTTCAATTCCTCCCTGAACGCAATCGATTCTGTATCCGGATTCCCGTAAATCAGGGTCATTTTTCGATTATCATTGCGGTCTTTCAGCGTTCTCAGCATACTGATCACCGGCGTAATCCCGATTCCGCCGATTACGAAAAACGCTTCCCTAGGCTCCGGATTCAGGGTAAAAGCTCCATATGGGCCCTCCATGTATATAGGGGTGCCCGCCTCAATGGATTTGATGGATGAGGTAAAATCACCCAGCTCCTTAATTGTAAACTGGTACCGCCCTTTTACATCGGCACTGGATGAGAACGAAAAAGGATGCTGATTGATACTAAAAGGAGATTCTCCGATCGTCAGCCAGGCAAACTGGCCCGCCAGAAAGTCAAACCCCGAATGATTGTCAGGTTCAATTTCTAAAGTCCAGGTTTTCTTTGCTTCCTGCCAGACTCCGGTAGTTTTATACGGCTTTTTTGACAATTTATACGGGTTGATGACCCTGATATGAATGAGCAGAAGCATGGCAAAACCCACCAGAAAAATCCACAATACCTGCTGCCAAAGTTCAGAGATATAAAATCCGACCATCAGCATGTGGGACAGCCCAATAAATATAATCAGAAATGCAAATAAGCCGTGAGACAAACGCCACCATTCATAGGGTATTCGCAGTTTTTCTCTCCAGATCGTAAACACAACAAGCATTGTAAGCATAATCAATGCCGATACCAGGGCAACGGCACGCGGGGCATTCACCCCGGGGTCAAAAAAGTAAAGGAATTCAGAATCGGCCGTGATCAACACAATCACATGGCCCAGTATAAAAAAATAGGCCACGTATCCTGCTTGTCTGTGGAAGTTCAATAGAGAATCAGTTCCAATGGGTGCAGCCACATTTTTAAAACGTGCAGTAAGTACAAATTGCAGTCCCATCATCGCAATTCCGATAAATCCCAAAGCCACTCCAAATTCGATCCAGAAACCGCGATATGCTTCTTGATGGCCGATTACAGCGACAAACAGGGGTGCCAGTACAAAGACGACAAACAGGCTTGTCCAAAGTATAACCTCTTTCAGAAATTCTTTTTTGTTAGTCATCTATTCCTGTGATTTCTGCCTAAAATGTTGTAAATCTGAAAGTTTTAAAAATATCTCGTGCAGGTTTTTTTCAATAGGCTGGTCTGAATCAATATGTATTCTTTCTGTCAGCTCTCCATCTGATGGTTCTTCATAATTTTGATTCAGCATTTCAAAATCTTCCAGCCTGGCATCCGAAATGATCTTATTCTTATCGGATCTTTTTGCAAGTCGTTTTTTTCTAACCTCTTCCGGTGCCTGTGCCTCAATAAAACGAATTGTTGATTCTGTATCATCGAAAAACGATAAAAGCTGTTCGCGCAAGTTTCGTTTTCCAAATGTTGCATCCAGCACAACATTTTTGCCTTTTCCAACGTCATTTTTTGCCTTCGTAAACATCGCCTCGTATGTCTTGATAGTACTTTCTTTATGGTATAAGTCCTTTCTTTTCTCAGAAGGAGTTCGCACATCAACCGGTAATCCTGCCGATTCTTTTCGAATGACATCTGAAGAAAAATGCTCAATGTCCAAACGCGCTGCCACTTTTTCGGCCAGAGTACTTTTACCACTTGCAATGCGTCCCATGAAAACCAGTATAGTCGGTTTTGAACCGGTAACAGCATATTTCAGGGCGAGGGAAAAATAGTTCCTGGCCAGCCGGGATGCTTGTTTGCGTCCGGTGGCTCCGACTTCCTCTTCACGGCTTTCCATGCTCTTTACTTTACCCCGAATATAGGCTCTGTAACATTTATAAAAATCTGCCAGGCGCATCAACCCGGGGTCGTCCAGCTTATCCGACATTTGCTGTACCAGGTAATTGCTCTCATTTTTATAACCGTTAAAATCAAGATCCATCGCAAGAAAAGCGATGTCTGAGGCGATATCCAGGTATCGAAAACGATCATTAAACTCTATACAATCGTAGATACAAACCCTGTTTTTCGTAAGATGAATATGTTCAAGATGCAGATCCCCGTGGCCGTCCACAATTCGTCCCTGGCTGATCCTTTTTTCAAACAGTGATTGATACTGATTCAGGTACCGGCCGGTAAACGTTTGTATCGTATTGTAGGCAGCGCCGTCTATCGAATCACCGATAAAAGCTTTTGTTTGTTCAAAATTCTCATCCGTATTGATCTTGATTTTTTCCGGACTTCCCCACTCCAACACATTCGTTTCGGGACTTTGTTGTTCATAGAAAGGCACCAGTTTCGAAATAACCCGGTCGATCTGGCTGAGCGAAAGAGTTCCGTTTCTTACATCTTCTATAAGAAAATCTTTGCCGGAAAGCTGTTTCATCCAGACAGCATATTCAAATGGCTGTTGACCGGCCGATTCATCAAATGTCCAGGTGTCCCCGGTTTTATAAACCGGAACGACATCTATATAGGTATCACCACACATTCGCTGATTGAGTCGCACCTCCTGTTCGCAGTAGTGTTTTCGTTTGTCAAGAGAGCTGAAATCCAGGAATTCGAAATTGACTTGTTTTTTAAATTTATAGACGTAGGGAGGAGCGATGAACACATGTGAAATATGAGTTTGAATATGTTCAACATTGTCGGGTTTGTGCGGGTAAGATTCCGGCTGTTTTAGAAAACGGATGAATTCTTCAGAGAAACCGTGTGACATCAGTTGGAAAATGATTAAAGGGTTATCCCGGTAACAGTAAATCTACTAAACTAATCTGATTGATAATGAAAATTGTAAGTTTGAGATGCCGTGTACAATCGATTTTAGCCGACTTCACACCTTTATGCAAGTTTTAAAAAATACATTTATAGATAAACTAAACAGCTTTTTGGAATGTATCCATATCTATGTTCAGAAGAAGCATAAATCTACTGATCCAGCGGGCTTTTCACGCCGTGGCCCCCCCGATTCAGGACATGCGTATAAACCATAGTTGTCTTCACGTTTTTATGTCCCAGCAGTTCCTGGACGGTTCGGATGTCGTAACCGTTTTTCAACAGGTGTGTGGCAAATGAATGGCGAAAAGTATGGGCAGATACTTTCTTTTGAATTCCTGTTTTACGTACTGCCTTTTTGATTGATCGGTTTACCGATTGTGGAGATTGATGATATCGATGCCGAAACCCGGTTCGCGGATCTTTGCCGATTTTTCGGGAGGGGAAAAGATATTGCCATTTCAGTTCATGTGAAGCATTCGGGTATTTGACGGCCAGGGCATCGGGCAGAAGGGTTTGACCAAACCCTTTGGCAAGATCTGTCTGATGCAACCGTTCGACTTTTTGGATATGTTCCTTAATTGGATAAATCAATTTTTCCGGAAGGATCGTCACTCTATCCCTGTTTCCTTTAGAGTTTCTGACTTCAAGTTGATGATATCCGAAGTCAATATCCAGTATACGAAGCCTCAGGCACTCTGAAATTCGTAATCCTGCTCCATACAGGAGCGAAACGATTAAACATTTGACACCGGTCAGATTAGATAAAACACTTTTTACTTCATCTTCACTGAGCACAACCGGAATTTTCTGGCCTTTAGAAGCATATTCAAGGTTATGCAAATGGCCAACCGGTTTCAAGAGTACATGGTCATAAAAAAATACAATCGAACATAAGGCTTGATTTTGTGTAGATGCTGAAACATGTCGTTTCTGAGTCAGGTAATTCAGAAATGAAGTAATCTTTTCTTGCCGATCTCCTGAAATTCGGTTTTTGTGCAAATAGAGAAGATATCGTTTTATCCATCCGGTATATGCTTTTTCAGTCTGATAGCTATATCTCCTGTTTCGTATTTCTCTTCGTAATTGATTCAAGTACTTTTTCATACCCTTTTAAACGTATGATCCTGAATCACCTGCAACCTTACGCCAAATGTTCCATTTTACCATCAATGTTCAATAAACTATTTATTGAATCCGTTTATTGAACTTTTGCGGGAAAAATACATTCATATAGCTATAAATCTCATGAATTGAGATATTTATCGAAATGAGGTAAGTTCATCAAGAACCTGTTAAGGCCCGGCAGGCGCGGTTGGTTTTGTCATGGGTTTTGCGGGTGTTTTGCTTCTCTAAAAATCCCCAAAAGTCCCCTGCTTTTAGCTCATTTTGTGGTTTGCTTCTCTCAGGCCTTTCCCACTCCTACCGGGGGCGCCAAGGTAGTTGTTCAATAATTTTTGCCCGTAAACTGGGCAGGCCTCGCGTTGTTTAAGGTTCTGCATGTAGCGCGAAGCGCCAAGATTTTTTCAGGCAGGCGGGCACTTTCCGGATTTTCCCCAGAGCAGCGAGGCGGCACGTCGTGTTTAAAGTTTTTTGCTTTTAACGATGGCAGCTTTATCGGTTTGATTTTATTGCCGGTA
>SLOU01000053.1 GCA_007132385.1 Balneolaceae bacterium
AAATACCATCTTAGACACAGCCGGGAGTGGGTGCTTCGCCTGGGCGACGGCACGCAGGAAAGTCACCGGAGAATCCAGAATGCCTTCGACGATCTATGGATGTATACCGGAGAACTTTTTGATATGGACCCGGTCGATCAAAAAGCTGTTTCCTTCGGTTTTGGGGCCGATCTTTCCGCTCTCAGGGATGAGTGGACGTCGATTGTGAAGGAAACACTCAGTGAGGCAACCCTCGAAGTCCCCTCAGACGACCAGTACATGGCCGAAGGAGGCCGGCGGGGCTTCCACACCGAATATCTCGGACATCTGCTGGCTCAGATGCAATTTTTAAGACGATCCTATCCTGATGCTGAATGGAGTTAAACCGACATATCGCACCGGCCATATCTGGTCTTTACTTTCGGAAGTAACCGATCCCGAAATTCCAGTTCTCAATGTAGTGGAAATGGGAATCGTGCGGGGCATAGAAATGGGCCGTGACGAAATTGTCGTCCGCATCACCCCCACCTATTCAGGATGTCCGGCCATGAACGCAATCGAAACAGACATTCGCAAAAAGCTTCAGGAAAAGGGAATAGAGAACATCCGGGTAAAAACAGACTACTCCGAAACGTGGACCACCGACTGGATGACAGATGAAGCCAAACGGAAACTGAAAGAATACGGAATTGCACCGCCTGAAAAAACAGATCCGGAAACCCCGGGTGATTACCTGTCGGTTATCAGGAAAAGTCAAAAAATCGTCCCCTGTCCCTACTGTGATTCACTGGAAACCGAACTTCAAAGCGAATTTGGTTCCACGGCATGTAAAGCCCAGTACTATTGCCATAGCTGTGCAGAGCCTTTTGAGTATTTTAAATGTATCTAGCCTTTTTATTGGCTTGATAATACTCCTGTTTGGATTTGGGTTCAGATTCGTTCATGGATACAATTTCCTCTCCTGGCGGTCCGATTAAAAACGTTCCACGGATGATCTCCGCTGAGCAGGCCATGACAATCCGTGCAGGTTTATCGCCCATTGTATTTCGGCTTTCTTTTGTTTAAAAACGCGTCAACTCCCTCCTTATAATCCTCGGTTTTTCCGGCCAACGACTGAAGATCGGCCTCGATTTCGAGTTGTTCATCAAGTGTATGATTCAAACCGTGATTTATAGCTTTTTTATACAGCCCGAACCCCTTTGTAGGCATGGCTGCCAATCTTTTGCATAGTTCATTAGAAGTAGATTCAAGATCCTCCGGCGGCACGGCCTTATAGATCAAACCGTACGCTACCGCTCGTTCAGCCGGTAGCTTTTCATCAAGCAGATAAAGGGCATTTGCCCGGGCAAGGCCGGCAAGGCGTGGCAAAAACCAGGTCCCACCGCTGTCGGGAATCAGCCCGATCTTGCTGAATGCCTGCACAAAAACGGCTTCGAGCGAGGCAACGGTAATATCACACGCAAATGCAAGATTGGCACCTGCACCCGCTGCCGTCCCTTGTACGGCACAAATCACCGGTTTTTCCAGGTAACGAATCGCACGGATAACCGGATTGTAGGTACCCCGAACCGTATCTCCCAGTTCATAACCGGGATCCGACGATCTCTCAACCACTTCCGAGAGGTCCTGTCCGGCACAAAATGCTTTTCCTTCGGCCCTGAGCAATACAGCCCGAACGTCCTGTTCTTCAGCCCTCTTTAAAGCCTGCCTGAACTCACCAGCCATTGGCTCGATCAGGCTGTTCATTTTATCCGGGCGGTTCAGGGTGATTTCAAGGACACTGTTCTCAAATTTTTGCCTGATATAAGTCATGGTTCTGCAAACTTCGTTCAGTCTGATTTTATAAAGTATAAAGCAGATGATTCAAAGTAGAAAGACATAGATTCAAATTGACAAACCCGTGAACCACCACGAGAATTAAACCTTCGTGGCGGTACTCACATAAACCAGTCTCCTAAAAACCCGGGGCGGTTCACCGTGCCTATTAATCCTGAGGTTGTGGAGGATATTGATTATTTTAGAAACGTTTATTCAGAACATTGAGCGTTCATCCGGACACATCATCCGTTCAATGTATGTTGATGAATCCGATGATGAAGTACACCATTTCACACAAGCAAACCAACACAGAAATAGAAAAGTATGAATCAGGATGTAAAAATCGGCATTGCCGGAGCAGGAACGATGGGCACGGGTATCGCTCAGGTAGCGGCCACGAACGGACACAAGGTCTATCTGTATGATCCGTACGAAGAACAGCTCGATACATCGGACAATGAACTACGCCGTATTTTAAACCGGCAGATTAAAAAAGAGAGGATGACCCGCGAGCAGGTTGATGGAATCCTGGATCGTATTGATTTTGTGAATCATATGTCGCCCTTTAAAGAGTGCGGGTTGATTATCGAAGCCATTGTTGAGGATCTCCAGGAAAAACAGGATCTGTTGAGCCGGGTAGAGGGAATGGTTTCGAAGCAGTGTATCATCGGAACCAACACTTCCTCACTGTCGATAGCTGCACTTTCATCAGCCCTGAAAAAACCGGAACGGTTCCTGGGAATCCATTTTTTCAATCCTGCCCCGCTGATGAAACTGGTGGAACTGATACCCGGATTGAATACGGATGATTCGATTCTCACAGAATCAGAAGAGTTGATCGATGCCTGGGATAAAATAACGGCGATTAGCAAGGATACTCCGGGATTTATTGTGAACCGGGTAGCAAGGCCTTTTTACGGTGAGTCGCTCCGTATCTATGAGGAAGGTTTTGCCGACGTACCGACCATCGACTGGGCGATAAAGGAACTCGGCGGGTTCAAAATGGGGCCGTTTGAACTGATGGACCTGATCGGCAATGATGTCAATTACAAAGTGACCGAAACCGTCTTTGAAGCCTTCTACTTCGACCCGCGCTTCCGTCCGTCATTCATCCAAAAACGAATGATCGAAGCCAACTTCCTTGGCCGCAAAACCGGACGCGGGTTTTACCATTATGACGATCCGTCTAAAAACAGTAAACCGGTAAAAGATCTCCAGCATGGCGAGAAAATCCTTGACCGGATACTCGCCATGCTGATCAATGAAGCTTCTGATGCGGTTTATATGAACATCGCCACGGTTGAAGATGTGGACCACGCTATGGTCAACGGCGTAAACTACCCAAAGGGTTTGCTTGAATGGGCGGATGAAATCGGGATCAAAAATGTCCTCGACCAGATGACCGCCCTGCAGGTGGAGTACCGTGAAGACCGCTACCGGCCGAATCCGCTTCTGAAAAAGATGGTCCGTGAAGAACGAACATTCTATGAAAGAAGTTTCAACGGCAAGTGAAAGTGAAAAGGTAGAAGTGAAGATTGGGATGGTATAGTGATGAGTGGAATGTGAGAAGTCAGAAGTGAATAATGAATAGATATAACTGAAAAGTGGAAAGTGATGAGTGAAAAACATACTCCCCTCGCTATTGCCCGGCATATGCTCGAAAATGATGCTTTCAGTCGGTGGATGGGTGTAGAAATAGTTGAAGCTGATGCTGGCAAATCATTGCTGAAAATGGAGATAAGGGATAATATGACAAACGGATTTGGGGTAACCCACGGCGGAATCATTTTTGCTTTGGCTGACAGTGCCCTGGCATTCGCTGCCGGATCTCATGGAATTGTCAGCCTTGCCCTGGATAATAAAATAAGCTATGTCAAGCCCTCTCATACCGGAGATCTCCTTACGGCGAAAGCCGTAGAAGAACATCTCGGCCGGCAAATCGGTGTATATAATATCACCATAACCAATCAAGCCGGGAAAACCACCGCCCTGATGCGGGGCACGGTTTTTCGTACAAACACGCAGGTTGAACTATAACTTCACGAAATCGATTACATTTTTCTGACATGCCTGACTGCTCCATCCATCCTAAGAAGACCTCCACCCTCCGAATACAAACAGAAAAAAACTACGCCGGCGAAATCGATCATGACAATTCTGGCTGGTTCACCCGCCGGATGGGGGCTCATGCCGATGGAACGCTCGCTGCTTTTTTCACCTGGCATCCGGAGATTGAAAACGCTCCCGAAACTGCTGTTCAGCTTGAACTGTTCATTCCGCAGAATGAGATCCGCTATGAAACCAAAGAGCAGGAGATTCGCTGTAAACGAATCACATTTCCGATGGAAACGGTCGGCCCGTTTGCATTATGTGTGGTTGAAGGGCTCCCGTCGGGTGACCGGGACCGGTTCGGCGCCTTTTACCAGTTTAATCTAAAACAGCCCGGGGAAACAATGCGAGTGATCCGCGACCCGATGGCATGGTCACTGCCCTATGGGATATATGCGCCGGCTGAGTTGTATAATATTAAGCGGGTGCTTGCGGAGCGCAGAGATGCGGACTATTTTCAGAATCTGGATCTGCAGGAAACGGGGAACAGTGACAATCGTATTGCACCATCTGTAAACCTGCTGGAGATTCACCCCGGTACGGCAACCCGGAAAGGAACCCTGTGGGCACTGGACGAAACCTTCCGGCAAATCGGCCGGAAAATCAGGGACGATGAATCCCTGACGATTTATGAAAAAAATCTGACCGGGTTTGACGCCGTTGAGCTGATGCCACTGGATCCGGTCATCGAACATCCCGACAATCATCTATTCTGGGAGGAAAACGGAGTCCTGGACAGACAGAGTCAGGCACAGGCACAAGAACAGGAAGTGAACATCAGACTTCAAAAGCCGGCAGTTACCAATTGGGGGTATGATGTGGTAATCTTCGGAGCTGCAGCGGTGAACCCTTCCCTTCTGGCCACCGGCCGTCCGCACGAACTGCTCGACCTGATTGAGACGCTGCACAGTTTTCCAGGAAGGCCGATGAAGGTGATCCTGGATGTGGTTTACGGACACGCGGACAACCAGGCACTCGATCTGTTGCCCGGAGAGTTCTTTGCCGGCAGCGGAATATACGGCCAGGATATCCGGTTTGATCACCCGATGGTTCGATCCATCATACTGGAAATACAGAGACGTAAAATGAACTGGGGATTCGACGGATTACGGGTTGATGCGTCCCAGGATATCAAACGGTTTGATCAAAAAAAGGAAGAGGTCATTTACGACGATGATTATCTCGAAATGATGAGCAACATGAAGCAGGAGGCTGCCGGAATTACCTAC
Source organism: Balneolaceae bacterium (assembly GCA_007132385.1). Lineage (GTDB taxonomy): Bacteria > Bacteroidota > Rhodothermia > Balneolales > Balneolaceae > SLOU01. Next base: position 5,136 of record SLOU01000053.1, read on the forward strand.
AAACCATGGATGATTTTTGAGGATGGCCGTCCCTGGCCGAGGCACGATTGGGAGCTGGCTGCCACCTATCGCGAAATCACGGACCGGCAAGTGCATCCGTTCCAGTGGGCCCCTACAATATTTTCCTATAATACTCCCTATACATACACGTATTGGGTATCCAAATGGTGGCGAATCCGGGAAATATTGCAGTTTGGAGATAAATGGATCAGCGGATATGCCAATCATGATACAATGCGCAGAGGTACGCAAGCCGATCCGACATCTGTGAATGTCAATTGGCTGTTGGGCGGATCCCTGAAAAAAGTAATGCAAAATGCCTATAACAATCCGGCTGCAACTCTGGTGTTAAACGGATTTCTGCCGGGAGTATCTTTGGATTTCTTGCAGTCACTTTGTAACACACCGTGGACCTTTATCCGTAACACCGACATGACCTATGCGGTAAAAGTGGCAGCTGAGGAAGCTTATTTTACCCATTGGCAGATTTCCGAAGGAGAATTTTCGGATCCCGCATACTTTTCTGAATTAAAGGCTATGGGATTTCGGTCACTACTTGAACTGCGACGGTTTGC
>SLOU01000278.1 GCA_007132385.1 Balneolaceae bacterium
AGCCGGTATAATGAGATTTATGAGAACGAGTAAAACCGATCATTTCTTTAGTAAGAGATATTTATTAGATAATCATTTCACATTAGTACACAAAGTATAGAAAATTTTGATGTACGGGATTCCAATAGGAGATTGAGAGTCAATCGTCAATAATATCATCCGGTTTTATTCAATTTCTCCAAAACCATGGAGTAAACAGCACCAGGACGGTAAACAGTTCAAGCCGACCGATCATCATCAGTATAAGCAAAACCCATTTGCCGGAATAAGGTACATGGGCGTAATCCTCAGTAGGTCCAAAATCCCCCCAGGCAGGGCCAATATTCCCTAAGCAGGCAATACTTGCCCCCATGGCCGAGATCAGGTCATACCCCATAAAGCTCATAATGACAGCCCCGATGGCAAAAATAATGAAATACACGACAAAGAAACCGAGAATGGTCTTAAGAATGGAGGAATCGATTACACGTTTGCCAACCCGGATGGGAAGGATAGCCTGGGGATGAAGGATTTGCCGGAATTCCCGTTTTATATTTTTCGTAATAATCATCAGGCGAATCATCTTGATGCCGCCACCGGTGGAACCGGCGCATCCACCGGTAAAAAAGAGCAGAAACAGTAGAAATGAAGTAAAGGGCATCCACAGGGCGTAGTCGTCGGTACCAAACCCGGTGGTGGTGAGAATAGCCAGCACCTGAAAACTGCCATAGCGAAGAGCTTCCCCCGGAGAATAATTGTCAATCAACCATAAACCGCCAGAAATCCCAACGATAAAAAGCGCGGTGAGCATCGTATAAAACCGGATCTCCCGGTTTTCAAAAAAACTTTTCACATTGCCGGTAAAAAGCCGGTAGTGCATCGCGAAGTTAATCGCGGCAAGAAACATGAATATGGTAATAATAATGTCTATATACACCGAATCAAATGCGCCAACAGAGGCATTTTTCGTGGAAAAACCACCGGTAGCCATCGTTGAAAACGCATGATTAATCGCTTCATACCAGTCCATCGAAGGGTGTATCCATAGTAGTAAAAACTGAACCCCGGTCATCCCCATATACACGGTCCAGAGCAAAAAAGCCGTTTCCTGGATTCTCGGGGTGAGTTTGTCTGAAGTGGAACCGGAATATTCTGCCTGGAAAAGCTGCATTCCGCCAATGCCAAGTAAAGGCAATAAGGCCAGCGTAAGAACAATAATCCCCATCCCGCCCAGCCAGTGAGCCAGCGAACGCCAGAAGAGCAGGCTTTTGTCGAGATCTTCAATGGCCGGATTCAGAATACCGTCGCGGGTGGTACCGCCTAAAATAGTAGCTCCGGTCGTACTGAATCCGCTCATCGTTTCGAAAACAGCATCCGTATAGGAAGCGAGTGTACCGGAAAGCGTAAAAGGGAAAGCGCCGATCAGGGACCCAAGGAACCAAGTCAGGGTAACAATCAAAAATGCCTCGCGCATTCGGAGTTCTGCCCTCGGTGGGAAGGCCCAAAACAGGAAAGCACCCACAATCATCGATGAGAGGCCCGTAATCAAAAATGCACTCCATGAAGGTTCGTTATAGATCAGTGCGATGAGCAAAGGCAGAAGCAGGGAAACACCCAGGAAAAAAATCAAGCCGCCCATAATCCCGGATACCAATTGAAAATCGATTCGAGGGCGGGTTTTATTCTGTTCGAACCGGTCGATCATCGGAAGATTTCTTCGACTTTCTCGATGGCTTGCGGCAGGGCAAAGAGAATCACCCGGTCACCCTTTTTTATAACGGATGATCCAGTGGCAATTTCAGCTTTCTCACCCCTGAGGATGCCCCCTATAACAATGCCATTGGGGAGTTTGAGCGAATGAACCGGCTGGTCTGATATCTGGCAGTTTTCACCGGCTACAACTTCGATAATCTCAGCTTTAATCCCCTGCAGGGCTTTTACGGTTACCAGGGTTCCTTGGCGTATTTGGCGGTGAATTTCATCGGATGCAGCAGCTTTTACGTTCACTATGGCGTCGATACCAATCGTCTGACTTAATGGTACATATTGGGTTTTTGATACGAGTGCTACCGTTTTTTTAACCTGAAGATGCTTTGCCATCAAACACGAGATAATATTGGACTCTTCGTCATCGGTCACAGAAATAAACGCATCCATCTCCTGAACACCTTCCGTAATCAGCAGATTCGGGTCGGTTGGATTGCCGTGCAATACCAGGATTCCTCCATTTTTGTTGGCGATTTCAATGGCCTTCTCACTATCCGGTTCGATCAGTTTGATATCCCATTTCTGTTTGTCTTCGCATAATTTTTTTGCCAGCAAACGTCCCAGCTGGTTGCCCCCGGCAATCATAATTCGACGAAGTGTTACGTCTGTATGACCGGCTGCACGTGTGAGCTCTTTAACATGTTCGGTTTTGGTTACAATAAAGATGTGATCAAGCCCCATCAACCGGTTATCCCCCCGCGGGATGATGGTGTTTCCGCGACGGGAAATAGCTACGACCCTGAAGGAGAGGTCCTTAAAGTTCCGGGCAACCTCAGCGAGCGTTTTGCCGGCGACAACAGACTCTTTTTCAATCCGGAGTCCGATCAACTGAAGTTGATCGTTGGCAAGAAAAACCACGTCACTGGCAGAAGCACGTTTGATTAGCTGATGGATCTCATTTGCAGCACTTTCTTCCGGATGAATCAAAACATCAATGCCGAGTTCGGAAGGGGGGACAGGCGCATCCGGCCGGGAGAGCTCTACATTTCTGACACGGGCAATGACGGTTTTTACTCCCAGGCGTTTTGCCATCATGGATGCAATAATATTTACTTCATCGACACTTGTAACAGCCACCATCATATCGGCTTGTTTGGCGCCGGCTTCTACCAGGGTGTGCGGTGAGGTTGCACTACCCTCGACGGTCAGTACATCCAGGTTCTCCACAACACGCTGCAGGCAATCTTGCCGTTCATCGATAACTGTTACATCATGACGTTCTTCAGAGAGGACTTTGCTGAGTTCATAGCCGACTTCACCGGCACCAGCTATTAAGATCTTCAATTACCTGAATGGTTTAATCATAAATGGTTTAATTCCCCGACCCTTCGGGTCGGAAAAGATAGAAATTGAAATCAGATTGATATCCCGGATGGCTCTGCCTCGGGGCAGTTCATATTTTTAGTACAAGGCAATGATAACGATTTATTTTGATAAGTATGAAAGTGTCATTTCAAATGTCTTTCCAGGTAGTCTGTATACACCTCATGTAGCAAAATATAACTCTGGCGATTGTAGGCTACACCATGAGCGCCGGGTGGATATATCCGAACGTCTACATCGATCCCACGGTCGGTAAACGCCCGGAGCATTTGCATGGTATTCTGAATATGTACATTTTCGTCCATTGAAGAATGAGTTACCAGCATATTGGCTTTCAGATAGCGGGCGTGGGCCATCACCGAACTTTCGATGTATCCCTCTTCATTTTCCTCAAGCAGGCCCATATACCTTTCGGTGTATATAGTGTCGTACAATCTCCAGTCGGTAACCGGTGCACCTGCTATGCTTAGTGCAAATAAATCCGGGTACAGCACCGCGGTAAGGGCAGCCATATAGCCGCCATAACTGTGGCCGCGGATCGCCATCCGATCTCCGTCAATCCATGATTTTTCCTCGGCAAGATATTTTGCCGTTTCGGCAAAATCATTGGCTTCCCAATGTCCGAGGTTTTTATATACGATTTTCTCAAAATCGCGGCCATATCCACCGCTTCCCCTGTTATTAACATTGGCAATGACAAAACCTCTCTGGGCGAGATACTGGATCCAGCCATTGGACTCAAATTCATTATAAACCCCTTGAGCGCTCGGTCCCCCATAAATATTCAGAATCAGCGGATAACTTTCATCAGGATCAAAGTCAAACGGTTTGATCAGGTATCCATCCAATTGCTGGTTGTCGGATGTGGTAAACTGAAACAATTCCCGCGGGGAGTAGGCATGTTGTTCGAGATAATCCCTGACGGCCTGATTATCTACCAGCTTTTCAAGTTTTTCACCTCCGTTGCGACTGGTCCATAATTCCACCTGCGTGGGTGTATCAGTATTGGAGTAGCGGTCGAGATAATACTTGCCGTCCTGTCCCATGCTGATAGAGTGCCGGCCGGAAGTCTCGGTATATTGTCTTGAGCCCGAACCGTCAAAACCAACAGAAAAAAGGTGCCTTTCAAGCGGTGAGACTTCCGTAGATTCATACCAGATCCGACCGGTTTCTGAATTTACAGCATGCACGTTCGTTACTTCCCATTCGCCCGATGTTACCTGGTTCAGCAGTTCCCCGTCATAGTTGTAGCGGTAGAGGTGGCTCCAGCCGTCACGGTCAGAAATCCAGACAAATTCTTCACGGTCGTCAGGAAAGAAAAACAGGTCGTCAATACCTGCAAAAAAATCAAAGATATCAATCCACCCTCCTTCGGTTTCTTCTTCCATGACCAGCCGGCCGCTGCCATCGTTGATATTGAAAAAGTATAACTGCAGATGATTCTGAGCACGGTTTAAATGTACCAGGGCAAGTTTATTTTCTTTCGATGTCCAATAAATCCTGGGGATGTATCCTTCCCCGGGATCAAAATCAAGCCATTGGTTTTCACCGGTTTCAACATCCATTACGCCGATTCTTACAGTCGGATTTTCATGGCCGACTTTCGGATAGGGTATTTCTGTATATTCAGGGTATTGTCCTTCATAGTCGGTGGAAACGAACTTTTCCACATGCCGCTCGTCACTTTGCCAGTAAGCAATATAACGGCTGTCATGAGACCATTCCCAGGCCTGTACTTTGCCAAATTCTTCTTCGTATACCCAGCCGAAGCGGCCGTTATAAAAGTTTTTCTCAGAGTCGAAAGTCAATTGTGTTTCCCGGTTTCCATTCAGGTCGAAAACAAAAAGCTCACCGTCCCTGCCATATCCGACCATCTGGCCGTCCGGTGACAGTTCGGCAGTGAATGCATTATCGGCAACAAGTTCGATTGACCCGCTTTCGAGCGAATAGTAATAATAGTCGGATATCCCCGAGTAGCGGTAGACCGGGGTGACATCGGTCTGAAACAGCAAAAAATTAAAATCATCCGACCATTGAAATGATTCGAAATCGAATTCACGATCGGTTCCGGGAAAAGTATGTTCAGCCGGGCTGAATATGACTTCATCTTCACCGGTTGCAGGGGTATAAGCCCTGATTTCGCGGCTGTGAATTTCATTGTTATATTGATAATAGGAATATCTTTCACCCCCGTTAATCCAGATCACATTTTGGGGACCACTTTCACCCGATATATTACCGGCGGCCATCAGGGCATGTTCCAGGCTGAAATATCGTTGCTTTTCCTGAGCATCTGACTGGCCGGGAATCCACACAAACAGCAGTAGAATAGCAGCAATTCCGTGGGCAGAGTTATTCAATTGCATATAATAAAAAAGTATAGTGTTATCTTTATTAAATCTGGTTTAAATCTGTAGCATCAATCTTTTTTAACCGGGATCTTTCACCCATTCCCATTTATCCATTGTTATAAAGGATTGTTTTCGCCCCATCCATTTCTCTTCATAGATTACGCCCGTGATACGAATAGGACCCTTCTGATTTGTCCACAAGCTGTCACGTTTTTGTGAGGTTAGATCCAGTAACAGCCGTCCGTGATCCTCTGAAATTACCGCTATTTTAGGCAGGGGTTCACTACCGAACAATTGCAGATATCCTTCAACAGTTGTCTTTTCGTCACACATACAAATAAACATGAGCCAAACCAGTAAGAAACAGGAGAGCTTCATCAGATCTTCTTTTTAATCTCTTGTTCAAGTGTACCGAGACGCTGATCCATGTCCTCTATTTTTAAAGACATTTCTTTTAACATATGAATGATGATAATATGTGTTTTTTTCGCATCGATTCCGACCACACTTTCATCGCTGGAAATCAGCTTTTCAATTTTTTTGTAGGACAATGGGATGTCATTGATATTGTTTATTTTCATAACGGTTGTTGGGAATATAAATTAAAAGGATTTATTCGTTAACTTTGGATTGATCGGATTCGTCGTTGGCGTGCAAACCGGCATCCAGAAGGTCCTGATACCCACCAATATTATAAACACTTATGAACCCTTTTTCTTTCATCACTTGCCTGGCTTGTCCACTTCGGTTGCCGGTGCGGCAGTACAGGTAATAGGTTTGATCTTTATCAAGCTCATCCAGCTTATTTTCGAAACCATCATCGAGAAAATCGATATGATAGTCGGTTTGAGCCAAATGTCCTTCCCGAAACTCTTCGGGTGTTCGGACATCTACAACAATTCCATTATGATTCCCGGAAAGGGATTTGATTTCGGTCGAATTTACTGCTTCATGTTCACCTGAAGCTGAGCAGGCAATGAAAACAAGTGTGAACACTATGACAATCCATGAATATACTTTAAAGGCCATCGGGCTCAGTTTTGATTAAAAATTAGTTTGTGTTGATCGATTACTTGTATCAAAATAACGAGATTAGCACTAAATTGTGATATTACCGGTTAGTTTGCAGGGGAGAGTAAGGGGGAGATTCATTTTTTCTGTCAAAATCACCGTGATGATAGGCGAGGGCATTTATAAAATCAAAAAAGAAATTTTCCTGTCCCATCAATTCGATTATTCCGGCAGTTTTCAGTTTGTCTCGGACGGGGCCGATAGCACTGGCAATGTAGAGGGAAATCTCACGCTCATTGAGATCTTTAACAAGTTTTTTTAGCATATGAATCCCGGTTGAATCGATGGAATTGATTGCGGAGGCGTCAAGTATAATTACCTTGAGTGTAGCTCCTTTTTTCTCTATCAGAGCCTGCAGGCTGTCCCGAAAATGTTCCACATTGGCAAAATAGAGAGATGAATCAAACCGGAAGATGAGGACATCTTCTTCAATACGTGCCTCCGGATATCGGTTAATATTTCTGAAATTACTGGAAGATCCGAGTTGACCAAGTTCTGCGCTGTGCGGCTGTGTACTGCTGTAGATCACCATAATCAGAGAAATGATTACGCCAACAGCAATTCCTTCTTCGATTCCGATAAATAGAGTAGCAAAAAATGTAATCATCAGCATGAAAAGGTCTCGCCGGTCGGTTTTCCACAAATGGACGATTTCCTCGTTGTCGAATAGGCCGAATACAGCGACGATGATGATTGCGGCAAGAACGGCATTAGGCAGGTAATAAAACAGCGGTGTCAGAAAGAGAACTGTCAAGGCTATGACACCTGCACTGATTACTGAAGCTATTCCAGTACGGGCGTTGGCCTGATCATTTACCGCGGTTCGGGAGAATCCTCCGGCAGTTGGATATGCCTGAAAAAAAGCACCTCCAAGATTGGCAGATCCCAATGCGACAAGCTCCTGATTGGGATCAATGCGGTACCCACGCTTGTTGGCAATTGCTTTGGCGACAGCGACCGACTCAATGTAGCTGATAAGCGAGATTACCAGGATTGTGGGAAGCAGCATCTGCAAATCTGTAATTTCGAATCCGACAAGGCTGAAAGAGGGCAGGCCGCGCGGAATGTCACCGACAACAGTCAACCCCCGGTTGTGAAGATCGAACAGGTAGGTAATCAGTATTGTGATTATAACGACAATCAGGGATGCAGGAAGAGTCGATTTCCACCTGCGGATCAGAATTATGGCAACAATGGAGCCGATGCCAATAATGGTTGTGAACAGGTGGATATCACCGATCTGGTTAAATAGGGCTAACCCGATTTCAAGTAATTGATTGGAACGGGGGAGGGGTACTCCCAAAAGGTTTCGAATCTGACTTGCCGCAATTATCAATGCTGCCGCAGAAGTAAAACCGGCGAGAATTGGATGCGACAAAAAATTAACCATAAAACCCATTCTGAGCAAGCCCATCAAAAGCTGTACAACCCCGACTCCCAGGGCGGTCAGAATGGCAAGCTGGATAAAGCGTTCAGTGCCTGCTTCGGCAAAGTCGCTGATTCCCGCCAGAACCAGAAGGGATATGAGTGCTACAGGACCTACGGCAAGGTGCCGGGAAGTACCGAGCAGAGCATATATGATCAGAGGCACAATTGATGCATACAATCCATAAACCGGGGGTAGTCCGGCGAGCACGGCATAAGCCATGCCCTGGGGAATCAGCATGATTCCGACTGTCAGGCCTGCATTTGCATCTCCCCGCAGATCATCCCCCGAATAAGACCGGATCCAGTCCAGAAAAGGGATGTAACGGTATAGTGCAGATTTATTATTCATGATTGGCCGGCTGCCCGCATACCCTGAGATTTTGACTGTGGGTTAATAGTTTGTCATAGATATTTATGGGAACATAAGATCGAAAGTTCAGGATTTAAACCGGCTTTTAAACCTTTCAATTCAGATTACGGCAGCTAAATGTTGTTTGTATGCGTCAAAGTTATCCTCAATAAAGAGTACATCGAATCCTTTGCTTTTGAGCAGTGCTGAGGCCACTGCTGACCGCCCGCCGGACTGGCAGTGAACCATCCATGTTTTCCCCTCCGGTAGATCCTCAAGGTGATCCAGCAGACGGGTATGTGCTATGTTTATTGCTCCCGGGAAGTGTATCTCATCGTATTCGGATGCTTTTCTGACATCGAGGATGGAGTTCCCGGTGTCTTTTTTACGCTGGTCCGCAGTTTCAAAATCGATCACTTCAAGGATGTCGAGGCTGCCTCCCCGGCTGGCATACAAGGCAACATCAGCGGGTGTTACAAACCCGACAATATGGTCGAGGCCAATGCGTATTAAATCGGTTACCGCTTCTTTCAACTGGTGTTCTTCCACTATCAGTATGATCTGCTCCTCTTCCCTTATGTAGGAACCTGCAACGGTATTGAACTGCCTGTTTAGCGGCGAAAGGATAGATCCCGGAATGTGCCCCCTGATATAGGCCTCGCGCGGACGGGTGTCGACAATCGTATGCTTACGATCGACAGCCTCCTTTTTCAACTGGTTGATGGTTAGTCTACCGGGTTGAGGCAGGCCATCGAGCAGTTTAGGGCCGATTTTATTGTCGCGTTTCATCCGGGCAAAATAAAGAGGAGGCTCTGGCTGGCCTTCAAGGATAAAATTGACAAAATGGTCTTCAGATGTCGCTGCTTTCAGGGAGTTGTTATAACGCAATTCATAACCGACGGTACTTTCAGGAATAGCTCCCAGCGTTTTTCCGCAGGCACTTCCGGCACCATGACCGGGCCAGATCTGCAAATATTCCGGCAGGTTTTTGAACGCTTCCACACTGCCATACAAAATTCGAGCTGACGGCTTCATTACATCTTTCATACCTGCGGCCGATTCCAGCAAATCAGGGCGTCCAACGTCGCCTACAAAAACAAAATCTCCGGTAGCAATACCCATCGGCTCGTCAGCGGCCGCTCCGTCAGTAACCAGAAAACTGAGATGTTCGGGAGTATGTCCAGGTGTATGCCACGCTTTGATCGAAATATTACCGATCTGGAACTTGTCACCATCCTTCATCAGTTCATAATCATAATCGCTTCCGATCAGCCACTCATATTTCCAGTCACTATCTCCCTCGTCTGAAGCGTAAACCTTGACGCCGCGTTCGGCAAACTCCCGAAGCCCGGAGATATAATCGGCGTGGATATGAGTATCGGCAGCAGCTACGATGGTCAGGTTTTCCCGGGCAGCGGCATTGATATATGTATCAATATCGCGCATAGGATCGATGATTACAGCAGTTCCGTTGGCCTGACAGCCGATAAGGTAAGCGTACTGTGCAAGTTTTTCGTCAAAGATTTGTTTGAAATACATGGTAATTTCTCCGATTTATTTGGTTTGATTTTAAACTCTTGTTTTACGGTTTTTAATATCTTCCAGTGCCTGACTACAGTACAATTTGGATCAGATTCTTATTTGTGATCGTGTATTGTAATTTTAAAGAATTCGATTAATGTGGAAGTTTATCTCTTAGTGCTCCGTAGGTATACGTTCCCGCGATTGCAGCAGCAATTGGTACGAGCATGATCGACAGGCCGCTGCCAAGTAGCGCGAACATTGGTCCCGGACAGGCTCCCAGCAATGCCCATCCAAGCCCGAACATGGCCCCACCCATCAGGTAACGTGTTACCTGTGAGGAATCTTTGGGTGGGATGGAAATCGGAGTACCCTGCATATCTTTGAGATTATTTCTTTTAATGATCTGTATAGATAGGATACCGATGATTACAGCTATGCCGATAATTCCATACATGTGAATGTCCTGAAACCGAAACATCTCCTGGATTCTGAACCAGGATACGACTTCGGATTTTATCAGTACAAATCCGAAAAGGGTTCCGAGAATCAAGTATTTCAAAAAATCTGTGAATTTCATATGAGTTTAAAACTTTTTTTAGAGGATGAATGGATAGATCAGGTGCGTCATAATCAATCCGCCGATAAAAAAACCTATGACGGCGATCAGTGATGCAAGTTGCAGATCGGACAGCCCGGAGATGGCGTGGCCGGAGGTGCACCCCCCCGCATACCGTGCGCCAAAGCCAACAAGAAATCCTCCCAGTCCCAAAACGGTTAACCCGGTTCCGGTTCCCAGCACTTCCCAGCTAAAAAGGTCATCCGGTACCAGACCGTAAAAGTCCTGTATACCGAGTGTCTGCAGGTCGGTAATGGTAGCAGCAGCAAGCTGAATCGGCTCGGGATTGGCAAACACATACCCACCAAGAAATCCTCCGAGCACAGTGCCCGCAAGGAATGTAAAGTTCCATCCGCCCGCTTTTTTCCAGTCATAGTTAAAAAATTCGACATTACCGATATTGCAGGAGGCACAGATATGTCGCAGATTGGAAGAGACTCCAAACTGTTTGCTTCCGAAAAGAAGCAACAGCGGTACCACCAGTCCGATGGCGGGTCCGGCCACATACCAGGGCCACGGTTCATATAAAAGGTCAAGCATAATAAGAATGTTTTCTTTTTCGGTTTAGGGTAATATAAAAAGATTGTTACTACTTGTCAATACAAGTAATATTCCAATTCAATTTCTGGTTTCATTACCAGTCAATCCGTTTCTGTTATTAGAAGTTATGAATATGAAAATCAATTGATTAAGAACTTTTAGAAAGTTCAAAATCAGCACAATAGTATACACAATTGAGATAAATTTTTACGCTTTGGTTCTCCGGGATATTCGTTAAACATCGGAAATCCCGCAATTCAGTATATTAAACTTTTAGGTTAGTCTCGGACAAAATACCAACTCCGGCCTGAAAACGGATCAGAATTGTTGATTTAACGAGATTATGTTTCTGGTATTTGGTGTTTTGTAAATATCCTTTGCCTGATTTTATTATTGTATTTTTGACTATGTACCAGGATGCAGGCTATGGAAGAATCGAGACTCTGTATTTCTATACATGTAGATACACGTATTGATAAATTAGCAGGGGATTGTTATTTTTTATTCGGGATTGATGCGTCAACTGAAATGCATCCTGTCTATATACAGGTTGCAGGTGGCACGGATAAGATGATCGCATGTTTACAGACTAAGAATAATTTGATGAAATGTTAAAAAAGGGACAATCTCGCCGGGCAGCTGAATGTGTACGAAGGAACGGCGCTGCTTCTGATCGAGCGTCAATCCTATACGGTGAAAAATAAACCGGTTTACTACCAAAAGCGGTATTACCGAAGTGATAAAGTGGTCTATGAACTGCTGATGCAACGGGAAAAAGGCAAAGAGTTTGCAGGGGATGAGCTGCCGTTCCGGGAGTTCAGCCCAGTGTTCAAGCGGAAGGATGAATCATAAGTTTAGTTTGTATTTGATTGGGATCGAATACAAACAAAGTGGACAAAATATTTTTGATAGTACTCGCTATTTTCAGCTTTTTTCTCTAAAAAAGCGAGATTCTCACCTGAGCGCTTTCGCCAGGTCTTCAATCAAATCTTCGGGGTGTTCCAGGCCCACGCTGATGCGAATCATATTCTCGGGAGTCACCGAATTTTCTCCTTCACTGCTGCGGCGGTGCTCCCAGGTGCTCTCAACCCCACCCAGGCTTGTTGCTCGCTTGATCAATTCGGAACGGCCTACGATTTTTATGGCGTCGCCGGCATTACCGTCAATCAGAAATGAGATCATTCCGCCAAACCCGGACATCTGTTTCCTGGCTGTAGCGTGTCCCGGATGTGAATCCAGGCCGGGATAGTAGACCTCGCTGACCCTCGCCTGATCTTTCAGAAACCGGGCCAGTATCATTGCATGTTCGTTGTGGCCTCTCATGCGATACGGGAGCGTACGTGTGCTGCGGCAAAGCATCCAGCAGTCGGCCGGTGACGGTACCGCCCCGCCGGTCCATTGCACGGTTCGTACACGTTCAAAAAAGTCATCTTTTTTGCGGGCTGCCACTGCGCCTCCGAGCAGATCACTATGGCCGCCAAAATACTTCGTCGTGGAATGAACCACGAGGTCAGCACCAAGCTTAAGTGGTAATTGATTGACCGGCGTTGGCCAGGTGTTATCCACACAGGTAAGAATTCCCCGGTCTGAAGCCAGTTTACATATCGCAGAAATATCACTTATCCTCATTAGCGGATTTGATGGAGTCTCAATCCAGATCAAACGGGTATTATCCCGAAGTGCCTGCTCAATCCGGCTGGTTTGATCCATTCGTATAAAATCCACTTCCAAACCCCAGGGGATCAGTATATTTTGAATCAGCATCCGGTTACCGGCATAGATATCTTCCGGAACCAGGATATGATCACCCGGTTGAAGAGACTGCATGACTGCCGAAGCTGCCGCTACACCGGAGGAAAAAGCGAGAGCACCCTCTCCTTCTTCAAGTGTGGAGATCAGATGCTCGAGTTGCCGGCGGTTCGGGTTGTCGAGCCGGGTATAATGGAAATCACCTTTCTTTCGGCCATCCGCATCGATTTCAAAAATAGTACTTGGGTAGATAGCGGGTACAACCGAGCCAGTATTGTCTGGACTGTCGAGCCCGGTGTGAATCGCTTTGGTTTCGAAATGCATGAGGTTATCTGTTTTTAAGTTTGAAATTTGATGGAATTTACACAACCCTCTCCGCAGGCAGCCTTGTTATGAATCGGGAAGATTTTGATTCATGTGGCTTGGAGGAATGCTGCTTCCATGATATTATTTTTTCTTTTCAACAGATGCATATAATCTTTGTTGATACGCTTCCTGAATTTTTCTGACAATGGGGCCGGGTTTGCCTCCGTTTAATTTTTTCCCGTTGATTTCAATAACCGGCTGGATATCAGTGGTGCTGCCGGTGAAAAAAAGTTCATCCAGTTCATAGAGTTCTTCTTCTCGGACGGGCTGATGGACAACCGGCAGCTGTAACTCTTTACATATTTCAAGTACCACTCCGCGGGTGATGCCATTGAGGATATAATTGGAGATGGGAAAAGTGAAAAGTGTTCCGTCTTTCGCTGCGAAGATGTTGGCATTCGGACTCTCGGTGACCACTCCGTCACGGATCATCAGTGCATTGTTTACCCCGGCATCCCATGCTTGCTGACGAGCCAGGACATTGGGTAATAGTTGAACGGTTTTCAGGTTACATCGCATCCAACGCAGATCGGATACTGTAATTGCATCCACTCCTCTTTGATGCAACCGGGTATGAGGAGTAAATGTATCAGCTGAAACATAGACAGTTGGGTCAACGTTCGGTTCCGGAAAAGTATGAGTCCGTGGATAGGCAGCACCTCGGGTAATTTGAATATATATGGTTGCTTCACCTTCCATTAATTTATTTTGGAAAAGCAATTTTCGGCTGATTTCAGACAGGCTGTTAAAAAGATTGGCAGGAAGTTTGATCCTCATCCCGCTCAGACCCTCATTAAGTCTGTCCAAATGCTCCTTCTCCCTGAAAAGATTGCCATTAATAGATCGTATTACTTCATAGAGTCCGTCACCAAATATAAATCCCCTGTCAATAACAGATACAGTTGCTTCTGTTTGATCCAGGTACTGTCCGTTGAGGTAAACTTGCATAATAAGCGGATGATAAATGGGTTATCAGATGCGATTAATGTTCAAAAAGTGGAATGTCCTGTAAAACTGAGGCCAATATCTGCAGACGAATAAAAGTAATCAATTTGACTGGCATATTCATTTGTCAATCCGGATGGATTTAATTCAGTGAAAAATGAAAGTCCGTCATAGTATAACGGAAATACCCCTCTGAATAAGGCCTTTAAACTCAATAATCCCGACAATTAGGCGTATAGATTGTCATATTCTCGAAATACAGGTTGCTGGCATTGCTTTTGCTTATCATTATAATGAAAGGAAATTTTGAATATGGAATACAAAGATTACTATAAAATACTGGGTGTTGATCGGGACGCCTCGCAGGAGGAGATCAAAAAAAAGTACCGGAAACTTGCTGCCAAATATCATCCGGATAAAAATCAGGATGATCCCACGGCTCAAAAAAAATTCACCGATTTGGGTGAGGCTTATGAGGTGCTTAAAGATCCCGACAAACGAAAACTGTATGACAAGGCGGGTTCCGATTGGAAAAAGTATGAACGTGCAGGCGGTGATGCCCAGGATTTTGACTGGTCTCAATATGCGGGCCGGGGTCAAGGCCACCAGTACCGCGTAAATGTCGATTTTGATGAGATGTTTGGCGGTAGCCGTTCGCAGGGCGGCCAGCGTGGCCAGGGAGCAAGTCCGTTTTCCAGTTTTTTTGATAGCCTGTTTGGGGGAGGGGATCCGTTTGGCGGTCAGCAGCGACAACCTGACAGTCGAAGCCGAAGGTTTGAATCCTCTAAGGGGGTGAGGGATGCCGAAGCGACTATTGACATCTCGTTGAAAGAAGCTATCGAAGGTACAACCAAGCAGTTCCGGGTCAATGGCGAACGGATCAAGGTAAATATTCCAGCCGGAATAGAAGATGGTAAACGTCTGAAGCTGAAAGGGCAGGGAACACAGTCATTGACCGGACAAAAGGGAGATCTATATCTGAAAATCAGGGTTAATCCTGAAGAGGGCTATGAACGAAGAGGCAATAATATCTATTATGACCATCCGGTCGATTTGTATACAACTGTACTTGGTGGTGAAACGACCGTAACAACACTGAAAGGAAAAGTAAAACTGACCATACCGCCCGAAACTCAGAATGGTAAATTATTCCGGCTGCGTGGCCATGGAGTACCGAAATCGGGAGGGCGAAGAGGCGACTTTTATGTGAGGGTCAGGATTGAAATCCCGGAAAACCTGAATTCCGAAGAGAGAGAGCTATTCCGTAAACTTAAAAAGGAAAGAAGTTAATAGACCGAAATTTCACTTCCTCTAAAACAAGAGTTCCCATCGCTGGTAAGGACAATCACAGACACGTCTCATACCAGTTTACCGTTTCATCTAAGCGGGTGTCATTTCTGATGTGGATATTCACAGAAGGATTCCCAATATTTAGCCTTTCTAGGAACAAAACCACTTACGAAAGATCATGCATTATTTTTGTATGTCGGTCATCCTGTTTTTAAATGCTTTCGGATCGGTTGACAGTGAAAGTGAAGTTAAAACGGAATGGAGCGTTGAATTACACTGGGGGCAAATTGGCCATTATATTACCGGTGAAATAGCTGAACATTATCTTGCCGGTGAAGCAGCGATAGGAGTTAACCGGGTACTTGGCAATACTTCCCTGGCAATTGCGAGTATCTGGATGGATAACATCCGTTCTGATCCGGATTATGACCACACGCACGACTGGCATTGGGTGACTATCCCGCCTGGTGAGACTTACGAGGAGGCTGAAAAAAACCCGAATGGTGATATAATTGAAGCGCTGGAGAGAAAAATTGGGGAGCTGAAAACAGGGAATCTCAATGAGCACGAAGAAAGGGAAAAATTGAAGATGGTGATTCATATGGTTGGCGATATTCATCAGCCGTTACACGTGGGAACTGGGGAAGACCGTGGTGGTAACGACGTAAGAGTCAGATGGATGGGTGAAAATTCCAACCTCCACCGAGTGTGGGACAGCGATATGATTAATTCTTTTCAGTTGAGTTACACCGAACTTGCCAGGGAAATTAATCATACGACTGAAGAACAGATTATAAAGTGGCAGGATTCATCTGTCCGGGACTGGGCAATGGAATCGGTCTCTTACCGCGACTGTATCTACGATCTTCCCGACGATCGGCAGATTGGATGGGAATATCGCTACAATAACTTTGATATCGTGGAAAAAAGACTGATTCAGGCCGGTGTTCGGCTTGCCGGAGTACTCAATGATATTTATGGTAACGGAAGCTGATCGGATCTATCACCGTTTTGTTCTGTCAGAGCTCCTGTAGCTCTTCGCTATGAATATTATAGGCTTTGTCGCCAAATAGCACAAAACGTACGAGTTGAACTGTATGTAGAAATTCAACTTCATTCTTGACAGTTTCCAATGCAATTTTTGCTGCACCTTGCATTGGAAAACCGAATGCACCGGTTGAAATTGCAGGAAATGCGACTGATGACAAAGTTTTATCTTCCGCACATTTCAGTGCATTTCGGTAACAATCGGCCAGCAGTCGATTACTCGGTTCGTCCCTTCCGAATACCGGGCCGAGGCAGTGAATGACGTGCTTGTTTGGCAACCCTGGTGCATTGGTAATGACCGCTTCACCCGGAGAGATGGGAGCCAGCGGGCGTGTTTCCCTCTCCAGTTCCGGGTCACCTGCCCGGTGGATGGCACCGGCTACCCCTCCTCCAATTTTGAGTTCCGCATTGGCCGCGTTTACAATGGCATCTATATCAGGCTGCTTGGTGATATCTCCTTTTTTTAATTGAATAATTAGATTTGCAAACTTCTTTTCCATGGTTCCTCCTGTCTTATGCGGGGGTCAAACTTCTTGTAGATAAAATAAACAATTGTAATTTGCCTGGAAAATGTACCGGTTTATCCATTTCATACCTTAACATCCATTGCCTCGCGGATAATCATATTCTGTGGAACCAGCAGGATTGTACGTGGAATTAACCCATGAGTTACTCTCAATTAACAAAAAATGATTCGGTATATAGTAGATAAATACATAAAATATTAAGTCAATTATCAAAATATTACTTAAAAATTAATTGAAAGCGCTTCTAAAAAATTGGCATTGTTTTAATTTTCTCATGTATATTTGTCATGATATCTGGTTAAAATTTCATAATGATTTGTAAGCGCTTTTAATAATTGATATACATGCAAGCGCTTTTTCATAGGAAAAATTGACATCATAAAAAGTATTTTATTTAAATGTAAATTTAATGTGAAGGGGAAAATTATTTGGAAGTGCTTTTAATTCGATATAAATGAAAATATGTCATAATCATCTATTTCGTAACAATTAATTAATGATGAATAAATTGCTTCTTTTGTTGTTATGGTCATAACTTATAATCGAACTCTAATGAAGGAGTTTAAAAACAAACCATAACAAATCGTGAATCACATGAAAACAATAAGAACAATAACCGTAATTGCATTGACCTTTCTTTTGGGCTCAATGACGATGATTACTTCTGTGGAAGCATATACTGGATCTGCAGAAACAAAAACAACAACTGCTGAACCGGAAGAAATACCATTGGAGAAACTCGAAAGAGCGTTGCTTTATGGGCTTGAATCTGATTACAGCGAGATTGTTGAGAGTACTTTGAAAAATGCCATTGAGTTTAAGACGATATATCCCGCTTTGAGCTCGATAAGCTTGAATGAAAAACTGGTTGAAACCATTAACTACGGATCATCACATGTCATCAGGTACAAAGCGTATCTCACTTTAATGTACTATCGAAATTTTGAAGAGTTCAACACTGATCAGTTGACATCTCTCGTTTCGGAAGGTACAGATGCGAATAATCTCTTTTTGATTATTGATGAAACCGTCAGGGACAGTCAGCTTACTGCCAGGTAACAAACAGGGCATATGAAAGTAAAAAACTATCATCACACGATAAATAACCCCTGTTTAAACTGGTTTAAGCTTACCTGATATTCCTGAACCAAATAAATAGTTAATAGTCACTTAACTAATAATTTAAAAGACATCAAGGGTCAAAGACACATCTTTGTCTGACAATCCCGCAAAACCCGGTCATGTGTTGTTTTATTACATAACAGCAAATCATGATCGGGTTTTTTCCATTTGATACAATATCAGATAGGTATTCATTGAATGTGAGCTCAGGCTCTGGCTTCTTTATACACCGAATTCTCTTCTCCTGTTTAATTTGTGTGCAGTTCTTTCAAGATCCTCCTGGATTCTGTACCATACTACGTATTCCTCTTCGTCATATATAAAAAACTCTGCCAGATAGGTGATCGAATCCGCTATTAAAGAAAAAACGTCATAACAGGAGGTTGTAAAAACTGCAAGAAAGGCATAGGTATCGGTTCGGTATGATATTGGCAACATACTAAATCAAAGAGAAAAAGAATCCAACCGGAGATATTATGAATTTGAACAAGTTTACAATAAAGGCACGAGAGGCTGTTCAGGCAGCATTGGAACTGGCACAAAATGAAAATCACCAGGCGGTAGAACCCTCGCACCTTTTAAAGGCATTATTAAGTGATTCAGACAATGTGGTTGTTACCATTCTGAAAAAGATTGGTGTACAGATCAACCCGTTAAGGGAAAAACTGGATCAGAAAATCGATTCCTTCCCGGTTGTCAAAGGGGCTTCCGTTTCAGGACAGTACCTGTCGAATAATTCCAAGGAATTGTTCGATTCGGCCCAAAAAGAAGCGGATCAGCTTGGTGATGAATATATAAGTTCGGAGCATATCCTGATGGCCATTGCCGGGAGCAGGGATGACGCTGGTGCATTTCTGAAAGAGAACGGTGTGAACAAAGAGCAGATCAGAAAGGTGTTACAGGATGTCAGAGGATCTCAAAAGGTGGATGATCCGAATGCCGAAAGTCGCTACAACGCTCTTGAAAAGTATGCGCGGGATCTTAACGAAGAGGCAGAAAAAAATAAACTCGACCCGGTCATAGGCCGCGACCAGGAGATCCGGAGAATTATGCAGATTTTAACCCGCCGCACTAAAAACAACCCGGTGCTGATCGGAGAGCCTGGTGTGGGTAAAACGGCAATTGCAGAGGGTTTGGCCCTTCGAATCGTTCGGGGAGATGTGCCGGAAGGTCTAAAGACCAAACGTATTGTAGCCCTGGATATGGGTGCACTGGTAGCGGGCACCAAGTTTCGCGGTGAGTTTGAGGAACGCCTGAAAGCGGTAGTCAAGGAAGTTGACGATTCCGATGGCGAAATCATCCTTTTTATTGATGAAATACACACTCTCGTAGGG
>SLOU01000216.1 GCA_007132385.1 Balneolaceae bacterium
CATTGATCTACCAAGGCGAACATTCGTTGTGCTTTTTCTGAGTTCATGGCTTTTTTTATCCACAAACTACACCGGAATTACCCTGCCAGGAAAGACGTGGTTGGTAGGATGCTTACTCTTCAATGGCACCCTGCATATCAGGAACAGCGTTTGCACCAAAAAGAAACTCCGCCGGATAATCCTGTGAAAAACCGTAACACGATTCATTTCCACCGGATTGAACACCCAGTCCGTTGGATTCACCCATATGGGTGGATGCCGTTTTGGCAGACCTGCCGGCAGGAAGAAGAATCGTGCGAGGTAAACAGGGACGATGTAGCACCCATGGTGAAAACAGCACCAAGACCAGCCAGGGAGTTATGTTTGATAAACTCACGTCGTGTATAATCCTTTTTTTGTTTTTTCATCTGTTTTATTTCTGTTAATGTCACATGGTGCTACCATATTCATCACTTGCTCGAACATTGGCTGTATTGCCCGATTGACTCAAGCTGCAAGATAGGGTTAACTTACTATTATTTGTTGCAATTCCATTTGTGGACCTCCTCAAATAAAGTTCTCTTTACTTCATGTCATTATAGCAAATGCGACACTCCACCAATATAATAATACGGCATAGGGAATGGTAAAATGGCAGTCTCACTTACTCAAGCTTGTGATTACCCTCAATTACTGATGTTCCGGGTTCCGCATTGATCTCTCCGGAAGTGAGGTTATTCAGAATGATCACATTTTGTGAGCTACCTGTTACTACGATCGCTGAAGATTGACCTTCCCGTTCAGTTTCTTGAATCAGACACTGCCCAAGCTGAATGTTCTGACTGTCTTCAACATAAATACCAGTGAGTGAGGAGTAAAAAATCTGACAGCCCGTAACCGATACTTCTTTTGAATTCATAACTTCCACGGCACCATTCCGATTCTCAACGTTCCCTGCCAACTCCAGCTGAACATCAGAAAGGATTACACCTTGGCTATTCTGAACGGTAATACCATTTCCAGCATCTGACCGATAGTCAGGATTATTATCAATGGAGTTTGAACTGAAAACGATATTTCGGCTGTTTTCGAGGAGTAAACTACGATTGATACCACCTCGAATTGAGTTGCCGTTTATTGCAAAACCTCTGCCGCTATCGATATGAATGTTAACGTTTTGATTGCTTACATGATTGCCTGTTATACTCCAGAGTCCTGTCTTGTCATAAGATTCTTCTGCGCCTGAAAATCGAATATTTGCGCCTCCCGGTGAAGGGATCGACTGAATAGTATTCCCGCTTATAGTACCTTCTCGAACAACTCCCTCTGCAGCATCTATCCAGATATCTGCTGACTGATTAGCCTGTGGATCATAATTGTATTCAATATCATTTCCAGTGATCTGCAAGTTTCTGATTTGACTTCCAATGCTGCGGATTCCTCCCTGTTTGCAGTAGCTGATGTGGCTACCCTGAACATTTGCCTGATGTAAATCAACCCGGTCCAACAAAAGTCCCGATCCACTGCAACTGTAAATGTGACTGGAATCAAGTATGAAATTTCGGTTTCGTTCACGCAAGATAATCCCATGACGAACCTCTCGAATTAATACCCCTCTCACAATGGGCTGCATGGTATAGAGAAATTCCAGCCCGTCTGCTTCCGGGTGATCGCCCATGATCTCCAGGTTCTCAACGACCGGCATTCTCTCCTGCTTCCAGACTTCGTCAGTAACAGAAGCAGGATTTGCGGTGCCATGATGTGTCCCTGCAAAACGAAAAGCCGGCCCAGCGCCCGCCATCATAACCGTACCTGTCCCCATATCACCACTAATGCTTACCCTGTTTGTAGTAGCCATCGGGATTTCTATCGTTTCGGTAATCCTGTAGATTCCGCCAGATATGCGAATAGCTCCACCTGACTCCATTATTGCCCTGCGAATAGCGTCAGTATCATCGGTAATACCGTCACCGGCAGCACCGAAATTTCGGATATCATGGAAATCTGAACCGGAATCATCCTCAGTTCCAGCATTGCACAGAACGGGAGTAAAGCCACCGGTTAGTAAAAAAAAGAAAGTCAAAATCACAGGTATAGACTTATATGGCAGTTTATTGTTCATTTTCTCAGCTGTTAAAAAATCAGATTTCAATTGCCAGATGGTGCAGTCAGTTTTAATCAGACACCTTTTTGTAGTAAACTTCGAATATTCCAAAGTTAATACCAGGTTTATACTCTGGAATCTGAATTCGACAGAATCAACACCGAATTACCTGGAATTGCAATGATGTTGTTTGACAAAGGTTGGTATACAGCGGTCTGCAAGCACATAATCGATATATAGATATTGCGAGGGTTGAGTTGTCCGCGAAGTTAGGTCCTATAGCATGGGAAGGTTTTAGTTACAATCATAGCTGTCCAAAACGTTTTAAGATATTCAAATTCTCTTTGATTATGTACAATTAGGACAGATTATTCATAACTTCCGGGTCCGCCTTTTGTGACAGCTCATCAGGAAGAACCATCGTAACTGTTCTGGTTTCAGTTCCAATGGCTACCGGCTTGCTGCTGCCAATCCATGCTTTGATCAGCCAGAACATTTTAACTTTAAGTTAATCACTAACTGTTTAGAAATTATGAACTTTAAAGCTATGATGATTTCATTTTTACTCTGGACTAAAGGCAAAGCACGCCTGGATAATTCGAAAGCAAAATGATTCAAGCAGGTAATATTTACAGACACACTCATGGGATTAGCCTTTTTCATTTGAATGTATTATTTCCTGCACTGCCTTTTTATCGTTGCTGGAATTAATATGAAAAAAATATCTTTCCCCATCCTTTTCCACTCAAGCGTATAATCATGCTTGACAACACAAATAACCATTATACCACACCTGCACAGACCCTGGTTGGCCATGTCCATCTGAAATTCTCGGATCCGGATGATTTGTCAGGTGAGTTGGAAGAATGAATAAATGGATCAACCACCAATTCCCTTCCTGACCATCATCCCCCAGGCCTTGTTTCCCCTGAGGTAATCCAGTAGACCCATCAGCCGCCACCAGGCATGGATCTGCCGGTAACCCAGGTTTTCCAGAAGTGCGTAACCGGCTAAAATAATAATATCTTTTGAACGGTCGTAACGTCGAGTCGTCATCTCTTCAAGCAACAGAGCGCTGACTGAAAGTATCATTCCCAGAATGATTGCAACGGCAAGAAAAACAAGGGCAAACGATATATTGATAGCCCCAAACCACCAGGAAAACCCGACTATGACCAATCCCACCAACTCCACAAATGGAGAGAGCAGTTCGGCCAGGAAAAAAAAGGGCATACCGATCATTCCGATCCTTCCATAACCCGGATTGAAAAACATTTTTCTGTAACGATAAAGGGTATCGGCGAGCCCGCGCTGCCAGCGATTTCTTTGTCTGGACAATGTTTTGAAATCCTCGGGAACTTCCGTCCAGCAAACCGGTTCGGCGATGAATCGAATTCGGTATGGAATATTATGATCCCTGTGATATTTATGCATACGCAAGACCAACTCCATATCTTCACCTACCGTATTATGCAAGTAACCACCAGCCTTGATCAAAGCTTTGCGGTCGAAAACACCAAAAGCCCCGGATATGATTAGTAACGTATTCAGGTAATCCCACCCAACCCGGCCAAATAAAAATGCACGCAGATATTCCACAGCCTGGATCCGACCCAAAAAAGTCTGAGGAAGCAGTACTTTTTCCACTATTCGATGTTTAAAGGTACATCCGTTAGCCACCCGAACCACACCTCCAACAGCAATTGTAGTTTCGTCTTCCATAAAGACTCTAAGCATTTTGGTAATGACATCGGGTTCGAGAATGGAATCGGCATCCACTGCACATATCAATTCATTGGATGCAATATTTAGGCCGGCGTTTAACGCATCGGCTTTACGGCCGTTTTCTTTGTCCACGACGATCAAAACCGGATAACGGGGAGAAGAATATATCTGACGGATGGGTTGATGTGAAAGAAATTTGGGCCGGTACCTGTGATCCGGTTTCAGACCATAATGATCAATAAGTAACGATAAGGTGTTGTCACTGCTGCCGTCATTGACCACAATAACTTCGAAATTCGCATATATAATATTCAGAAGAGAGTTTACCGAATTAATGATGGACTGTTCCTCGTTATATGCCGGTGCGATGATGCTGACCGGTTTATATAAGTTGGTATTATACACACCGGTCATTTTAAAAATCTTGTCAACATCCCTGAATTTTTGAATATTTCGATATGAACACCAAATCAGGAATAAATAACCACCATTTACCACGATAAAGTAAAGCAATATCAACACATTGATGAATAAAAGGAATTCATTAACTATCGACATAGTCCTCCCCGCTTCGTTTCATTTCCTGCCATTCCGGTAAAATATCAGCCTGGAAATTTTCATCCGGTATCCGGACTTTTTTTTGAATTTTCATCAATGCTTTGAGAGCGGCTATGCGGACTTCAATATCCGGATCATGGGCCAGATCCATCAAAGTGGACAGATATGATTCGTCATGTAATCTGGAAAAGAAGTGAACAACCTCCAGACGAACCTGTTGAAATCCGGATTTCCACAATTCCTGCCGGACAATCTCTTTCTCGAGTCCTTCATAGAAAAATTCCTTCAATACATTGATTAATGCGGAGGTCAAAATGCCCGTCCGGTCCTGACTTACTTCAGAACGCAGCAGTTCCATTAAATCATCAGAACAATGATAAAATCCGAGGCTGGGCAACATACTTATCACTGCCGCTCTGTTTTTATCCGGAATGGATACATCCTTGACGGCTTCAAGCAAGACCTGTGCGCATCTCGCACTATCAATTTGATGTGAATGATATTTAAAAATAATATCATTGATGGCCATGGAGGCATTATTCCTCCTTCGCAAGAATCGTTTCAAAGCTTCATCCTGTGTTTCACTTTCGGCCGTACTGACCAATGCCAAAGTGGAAGCATACAAAATCACGTTATATGGATGATCCTGCAGGACGAACATTCTTCGGATTGCATTTTTGTCAATCAACCCTTTCTGGGAGAAGTACATACATGCGTGGGCCACATGCATTATTTTTCGTGAACGCAAGCGTGCAAAGAAATATCTTCTGAATTTTGGTAATTCAAGCAGAGATCGCAGCTTCTTTTGCTGAGATCCTTTCACATTATCGATCAATATGTTTACCAGCTGATATGCCGCTTCAATCTCAAACCGGGTTTGCAACACATCAGAATATGCATTCAAGTCAATTTCATCATCAAGATATGCATAGAGCGGATCACTGACCTTCTCTTCAGCTTGCTGATACTGTTTTTCCCTGTGTGCCAAAAAGGATCGCCGAATTGTCGCAAAGCAAATCAGAATGATTACAACCGCAGTAAGCATCAACAAGACAATAAAAATAATAACTACTGCATATGTATCGATCACAGTACTCATTGCGGCGGGAGTGAAGAAAGAGCGCGATCAATTCGAATCATGAGATTATCTATATTAAACGGTTTTTGCAGATAATCATGAATCCCAAGATCAAAAAGTGCCTTGATTTCATTGGCCATTTCCTTACCTGATAATATGAGGATTCGTTTGGGATC
>SLOU01000259.1 GCA_007132385.1 Balneolaceae bacterium
AAGTCAGTACCTTCCGCTATGAGAAATATAAGGGTATTTTTCCGTTTGACCTTACTTGCAATTGTTACGTTATCGCTTTACCTGGTGTACGTGATCGGGCTGTTTTTTACATGGATTTTCAGGATCCGTTTTGAAATTTGGCGGAACCCATTGCTTACACTATGGGCTCATTGTGTCATCGTTATTTTAAGAATGAAAATAAGGGTCGAAGGCAAACCTCCGGATCCCCCTTTTTTTCTGGTTTCCAATCATCTGAGCTATATCGATATCATTCCACTCTACCGATATATTAAATGCAGCTTTATAACTCAGAAGGGTGTTGGAAGCTGGCCGGTTATCGGGCCTATGGCTAAAACCATGGGACTCATCTTTATCGATAGATCCAGAAAGATGGATGTTGCCAGGGTCAATGAGCTGATATCAGACCATTTGCACGATCACCAGGGTATCGTCCTATTCCCGGAAGGAACCACATCAGACGGAAAAGAGTTGTTATCCTTCCGTCCATCGCTTTTGCAGCACCCGGCCGTGAGTGATTTCCCAGTGCACTACTGCTCGATAACATACCGGACATCGGCAGACGACCCCCATCCATCGGAAAGCGTTTGCTGGTGGGGAGGGATTTCGTTTGTGAACCATTTTTTTAAATTGGCAGGGAATAAAAAGATATACTGCATTCTGACGTTTGCAAATGATACAGTACATGAAACTGATCGGAAAAAACTTGCAGAAAAATTACATCAAAAAATCAGTAATCAATTTAAACCCGTGTCCAAACTTCCAAAGGAGCAAGTCAACTGACAGAAAGTTTTAAAACGGCCTGATAAGATTTGGTTTACAAATCATGAGGATATTTCCTGTTTTTGCCTGGATAGGCGCTACCTATGTATTATTACTTATAATGTCATGGAGCCTGGTATACTTTACCGATACTCCGAATCTGCTTCATAAACACCAAAAGGTTATTGAAGCTGACCATGATCAGGATTTCCCGATATTGGAAGATTCCGCGGAGACCAAAAAGATCTCCTTTTATCACTTGGAAGCCGACACTGACACAGCCAAACCTGTTATACTTCTGCACGACTATTTTTATCCGGCCCCGTCTTTACTGGATCTGGCACATGAGCTGAACGAATCCGGCTTTGAAGTTATAATCCCTGACCGGCCCGGGTATGGCCAAACAACCTTTTCTCAGAAAAAGGATTTTGGGTCAGCAGCAAAAAGCATCTCCAGCCTGCTCGATTACCTTGATATTCAGGAATATCATCTGGTAGCACATGCTGACGGTGGCCCCCTTGCTTTTTATTTAACAAAAGAAAGACAATATGAACCACACTCCCTGGTACTCTTGTCTGCTTCAGGTGTAGAGGAGTTAAAACTTCTGGGCAACCATACCCTTAACCGTTCGCTTCTGACTTTACAATTTCCGGTATACTGGTTTATTGATTACCTGGTTCCACATTTTGGTTGGGTTTATCAGACTCCCTACCAGTACCATGCACTACAGACCACTTACGAATCCGATTTCCGTCCTGTAAGAAACCTGATTCGAGAATTTGAAAACCCGGCAAAAGTTATTCACGGCAAACAGGATAACTATATTCCCGTCCAGAATGCGGAAGAACTTCACAGGCTATTGCCGCAGTCGGAGTTGATACTCATGAATAGCGATCACCTGCTTTTTCAAGTTGAACGAAGAGCGATTGCAGAGTTAATCACGAAATTTCTGCTGGAAAGCGAAGCAGGGGAAAGTCTGACCAGAAGTGAAGCACCCGAAGATAGACGGGAACTGTCAGAGGAAGCTTTTGGAGATGTTCATACGGCTTCGCTGACTGGCCTGGCACTTGTTTTAATGCTGACCCTTCTTGCCATGACAACTCTGGTAAGTGAAGATATCGCTTGTATCGGAGCCGGTCTATTAGTAGCAAAAGGTGTTTTAGGGTTCTTTCCGGCTTTGGCAGCCTGCATTGCAGGAATTTTAGTTGCTGATATTACAATCTATTGGCTCGGTAGATGGATAGGGAGTCCCATGCTTAGGTGGGTGCCATTTCGTTGGTTCATAGAAGAAGAAGATGTACGTGATGCAGAGCGACTTTTTAAAGAGAGTGGCCTTGCCATCATATTTGTGAGCCGTTTTTTGCCAGGTACCCGCTTCCCAACTTATTTCAGTGCAGGGATGATCCGGGCACGATTTAGCCTGTTTCTACTCTATTTTATGATTTCAATTCTGGTTTGGGCTCCGATCTTGGTTGGATTAAGTATGCTTATCGGCCAAACACTGATCGATTATTTGGATGTCTACCAGGAGTATGCAATCTGGATATTGCTCGGACTTATATTGTTTATATTTCTGATTATCAAATATATGATGCCGTTGATCACTGAAAGTGGTCGAAGAACCGTAAATGCTCGAATAGAAAGAGTCAAACGTAAATTTCTGAGGAACTGAATTGGAATGTACTTCAAGGAAGCAGAGCCTTCGAGGTATCAACATGATCTAATTTTTCTATTCTGTCCGATCAGAGGGTCAGGGAATTGAATCACTATTGTTTAAAATAAAAGGAAATACAGTCAGAAATTCCCGGCCGGATGGGGTCACCGGCGTTTCTTTCGGAAAAAATCTTTGAGCAAATGACTGCAGTCAGATTCCATGACACCCTGGATCACTTCGACCTGATGGTTCAGCTTTTTATTTGCTGCAATATTGAAAAGAGAACCGCAGGCACCTGATTTTTCATCGACAGCACCAAAAACCAAACGATTTATTTTTGACAATACAACAGCACCTGCACACATGGGGCAGGGTTCAAGGGTTACATATAACGTGCAGTCTCTCAAGAATTTATCTTTCAGGGTTGAACAGGCAGCTGAAATTGCAATCATTTCTGCATGTGCAGTCGGATCATTTAGTTTTTCAATTTGGTTATATCCCTTGCCAATCACCTTTTTTCCCTGCACTACAATGGCTCCGACGGGAATTTCACCTTCCTCAGATGCTCTTTCAGCAAGCTGAAATGCCTGCATCATATACCTGAAATGAAAATTTAAATATGAGTGGTCTTTTCCGTTTAACATTTCATAAAAAATGTTATGTTTAGTAATGAATAGAACTGACAGACTTGCAATAAGTTAACTTTCTTATAATTATTTTCCATAACGAATGATAGTATCTCTTTACATCCATTCGAGTTGGAATTAAGAGATGGAAGATTTTTTGAACTAAAATAATTTGATTTTTAAAACTGCTACATAAACATGAAAGAATTGTTTATGCATCAATATTTGGAACCTGTAAAGAAAAACTCCCTATAAAGAGCAGGCATTGAATCAGCATTAAAAATTGTAAATTTGTAATTTTACTGATTATTTCTTGATTCAGTTTTAAAATGTTATTTTCATGTTCAATTGATACCAATGCAGAAAAGACAGCTTAACAGTTATAAAAATAAAAAACTGAACAGTTTGTATCCTAATTTGGCATTTGAAGCATCTAACTACTTATACTAAAATTATTTGCTGAAAAGTATCATCCAACCATAACTTGTTTGCAAAACTTGAACAAAAACCACTCACAACCATAATAATCATGGCAAAATCTAATATCACAACACTTATTACAAGTGTTGCGCTAATGATAAGCGTAGCGGCTTGCGGTCCGTCGCTTACGATTTCAAACGTCGATTATTCTCAGCCGATAGAGAGCGTTCTTTCTCCGGATGCGGATAATGTCGTAACTGATCAGCGATATGCGATCTCATTTAGCGTTGCACCCATTCTCGAAGAAGAAGATGTAACTTCAGCTGATCCTATTCGTCTTATCCGTAACAATAACGGTTATTACTTCGTTACAGCTGCCGGATTTTCGAATGTATATGTATTCGAAGTCGGTGAAGGTGAACTGGATCTAAAACGAATTATAAATCTAACAGACGATAGTTTGGGGCAACCGGCATTTAACCAGCGGGGAGATCACATCGAGGTGATTGATCTTGCTACCGGGGATTCTTATCGTGTGAATGAAGAAGGCAGGATGGGAGGATAACAATGAGACATTCAATGACAAAAACATTTTCAACACTTATTGCACTGATTCTGATAACAGCTTCATATACAACTGTAGAAGCACAGCAATCAGATTATGAAATACAACAGGAGTTTCGGGCTGAATATCATCAAATAACAGAATGGATTGATAATGCAGTTTCAAGTGAGGATCTGGATGAGGTATCCGATAGAATCGATGCCCTTGAAGCTGAATACGGTGAACACACCGATATTATCAATTCAGCCATTTATCCGGATACGTACAGTTCACGGCTTAACGATCTGCGTTCACGTTTCAGTGCTGCACAACAAAACGTTGCCACTATTGAGGAACTGAATGAGCGGGTTGAAGAACTGGAAGAAGAACTGGAAGAGTTCAGGCAGCAACTTGCAACAATGGACGAAAGGGCAGAGGATCTGCAACGTGAAATCCGCGATTCTCAAGCGAATGAAAGGCGCCTTTCTGGCCTTGTACAACAGTATCGTGAAAATCTGGAAGAAAGAGATCAGTTTGTAGCTGGATTTCTGGATGATCTTCTCAGACGATATGAAACAGTTGATTCTGAAACAGCAGCTGAACTCAGAGAAGCGGCAGAACAACTCGACGAGAGTCCGGTTGACCTGATTAAAACAATTCTTGGTGAATATGTAAATTACGCCAACCAGGCAACAGATCTGGCCGCTGAAGATTATCTCGCAATGAAAGCTCAACATGTCTATTTCAGTGAATTCTGGGATAGTATGGGTGAGCGCTTAACTGAAATTTTCGATGCTGATGCCCCTGTTCAATCCAGGCAGGAAGTTGATGATCTTCTTTCAAACTGGAACTCTGCTATTGATAACAGAATCTGGGGAGCGATAAACGATTCTTTCGCACAGAATAATATCGACCTCGACAATTTCAGCAGTGCAGATGCATTTTACAACGCACTGCAGAGTTATGTAAGCAGTGCAACGGAAAGGAGTGAGGAACAGAACAGGGAGGAAGATCTCGAAGAATACAGAAACTTCTCTCAGTACTGGAACAACACGGTAAAAGCAAACTGGGGTGAAACCTTGTTTACCGGAAATATTCTGACTTATGAACAGGTTTCGGATATTGACCAGCAACTAGGCGGCTGGAATGTTGCGGCCGTACCGACATCCAATCTGATGTTGATTCTTTTCATCGTCGCACTTGCTGTTATTATCGGACTTGTTATAGCACTTGTCCGAAAAGGAAAGGAATGACCTTCCGCTGAAAACGTAAAAAAGCCGGTATGCCCACAAGGGTTACCGGCTTTTTTTGGTGTGCCCGGCATGGCGCAGAATCTATAGGGTGCAAGTCCCGAACACGCCCTGATAACGGGAAGAGTTAGCCAATGGCAAGGGTGTCCTCTGCGAGGAGGAATCTGAAGAAAGCCTGCGGCAACGCTCTGATCCGACGAACAGGAACCACATACAGAGGCGATGCAGGAGGATAAGTCTGCTAAACAAGATAAAGTCCTACGGTTATCCGGGATCCTGCAGGCGTAAATGTGGCGGATAGATGGAGCAACAGGTTTTGGTCTTACCCG
>SLOU01000087.1 GCA_007132385.1 Balneolaceae bacterium
AGGCTATTGAGAATACTTTTTTTCAAAAAAATAATCGCTTCGATTTTCCGAATATCTCGTTACATTACCTAAAGCTAATCATTTACAGGTACTTTGCTGATTATGAACTCCAAACCCCAAAAGAAGGTGATCAGCCGAATCTCGGCAATCGACCTTGGTACCAACTCTTTTCATGCCGTCATTGTTGATATTTATAACGATGGCAGTTTTTACACCATCGACAAGCTCAAGGAGATGGTGCTCCTTGCTGAGAAAGGGATCGGTGACCGGCTCTCGGAAGGGGCTATGAACCGGGGGATCGAAGCGCTCCAGAAAATAAAAACACTGAGTGATCATCAGGGAGCCGAACGAATCCTTGCTTACGCTACCAGTGCAATCCGGGAAGCAGAAAACGGCGGGGATTTTATACAGCGTGCCATTGATGAAGTTGGAGTCAAAATCAATGCTATTCCGGGACGAATGGAAGCTGAATTGATCGGTTATGCCGTCAGACACGGAGTTCGGCTGGGTGAACAAACGGTGATGATGGTTGATATCGGCGGAGGCAGCGTGGAGTTTATCCTGGGCAATCGCGAGACCTTTTATTATTTGACCAGCAAAAAAATCGGAGTCGCCCGTATGACCGCCGATATTGTGAACAACGACCCTCTCAAACCGGAAGATATCCAAGCCCTTCACAAACACTATCGCAAGCAGCTCAGCGAAGTAGCACAGTCATTTGCCATGCACCGGACTAATACGATCATCGGAAGTTCTGGCACGATGCAGAATATCGCCCTGATGATTTCGGGAATGAACGGCCTCGGCACGAACCTGTCACTGAATGAGATGGTTTTTACCAACAAACAGTTCTTCCAGCTTTACGAAAGAATGATCCCGATGAACCCGGAAGAGAGGTTAAAAGTAAAAGGGCTGGATGAGAAACGGGTCGATATTATTCCGGCCGGATTGGTACTGGTTGACTACCTCATCCGGCAATTCGGAATCATGCAGATCAAGATATCCGACCAGGCACTCCGCGAGGGTATTGTCCTGCGATATATCAAAAAAGAACTGGCTGATTTAAAGCTTCTTCCAGAAGATTCAGATCCCCGCAAAAGGAGTATTTTTGAACTGTTGCGAAAATGCGATTGGCACGAAGAGCATTCTACCCATGTTGCACATATCGCTCTGAAAATGTTTGATTCCTTCCAGGATGAGCTTGGCCTGGATAATCACGACCGAGAACTTCTGACCTACGCCGCCTATCTGCACGATATTGGTTATTATATCTCGCATCGTAAACATCACAAGCACGCGCTCTATCTTATCCGGAATGCTGATCTGAGAGGGTTCCGGGAAGAGGAAGTCGAAATCATTGCCAATGTTGCACGATATCACCGCCGTTCTACACCAAAATCTCGTCATAAATACTACAGCCGCCTGCCCTCGGAGATAAAAAAACGGATCCGGCAACTGAGCGGTATATTGCGGGTAGCCGACGGACTCGACCGAAGTCACTATCAGAACGTCAGAAAAATAGATATCCGCACCAACAATGATATCATCACGCTTGGCCTGACGACCGAGGAAGATCCACAACTTGAAATCTGGGGGGCTATGCGCAAATCGGAACTATTTGAAGAGACCACCAGCCGCAGCCTTCAGATTGTGAGTGATGAAATTTTGGGAGAACGGTCACTGCCGGGAAACCGGACAATGGATGGTGGGTAAAACCAAACAAACAGGAGTACACTCCCCGGACAGACCGTAATTATTCTCCCTTTGCCTGCTGCTTTTGGCGGAGTTTTTCGATGTACTCTTTCTGCTGGCGCTTGCCGCTTCTATGGCCATAATAGGCACCGAGTCCACACGAAAATGCCAGCACAACGATAGTAATCAACCTGGAACCTTCAATCTCATCGCTCATAAATCCAACCCAAAAACCCGGGGGCAGAAAAATCAACAGTGCCAGCACATAATGCAATTTCGTTTGCTCAAAGACTTTACGGACGAACCGTTTCACGGAAATATAGCTCAGGTTGAGGTAAACAAATCCGAAGGCAAGCAGCGTTACCAAGCCGATCCATCCGGGATCGGTGACAAATTCAAGAAACCGGTTGGTAAATACGATGATAGCCAGTGAGATCATCACCACCCATGTAGTATAAGCAAATAACCGAGCACCATGTTGCATCCGAGCAGATCCTTTTTTTGATTAAAAAGCCAAAGATATAGAATCGCACTTAGAAATGATAAAGAAAGCGCCGGGGTTAAGTCTCACCGGATGTTTGCGGCGGTGATTAAGAGCTGATTTTTTTTATAAAGCCCCTGAGGTTACGAATCAGGGAGTCGGCCGTTGAATCCAGGATTCAGGGTTCACCGTTTCACTGCCGTCACGTATTACAAAAAAGAGTACTTCTCCCCGGATAGAATTTTCATCACCCGATAATCCAATCACATCCCCTCTGCGCAAAACATGTCCGCTTCTGACGTATACTTCACTCAGATTGCCATAAGCCGTGATAAATCGTCCATGACGTACCATAACCATGTCTCCGATACCGGTTATTGGCTGAACCCGAAGTACATAACCGTCGTTCACCACCTGCACTTGTGAACGCGAGGGAGAAGCGATATCGATACCGAGGTTGGGGGTTCGTGTATTAAATACCGGGTGAACCCGCTCGCCAAACCGTTCAATAACCGTCCCGCTATCTACAGGCCAGGGCAACTGCCCTTTTGCCCCCTCAAATGCCAGTTCAAAAGCCTCCATCTCTTCGTTGCTCACCACCGAAGAGCTGTAAACCGGCGTGGAATAACGGGCAATAGCTGCTTGTCTCTCCTCTTCATCCTCAATCTGCTCTGCCTCGGCAAGGAGACGCTGGCGTTCTTCTTCCCGCCGGATGAGATCTTCATACTCTTCGTTCAGCGTGGTAAAAAGTTCCTCGAGCTGCTTTCGCTCTTCTTCTTTTTGAGCCAGCTCCTGTTCGATAGAGTCAAGGTCCCGCTGTAACAGATCGATATTCCGCCGCTGCTGTTCTTCTTTCTGAGCCAGTTCCCTTTTCTGTTGCTCAATTCCGGCCAAACTCTCTTCGTTTCGTCCGCTTGCATCTTCCAGCTCATTCCGGGCATGCTCATAATCTTGCTGCTTGGATCGGATCGCCTGTTCCTGCTGCTCACGGTACGCATCAAACCGGTTCAGATAATGCGCTCTTACCAAAAGCTGGTTGATCGACGAGGAGGTAAGAATCAGTGCCACCTCCGTCTCCCGGCCATGTTTATAAAGATAGCGAAGTATCGACTGATACCGGTTGATCAGTTCATCGAGTTCTAATTCAAGGGAGTCAAGGTTTTCTTCGATCAGCCGTTTTTCGGTGCTGATCTGCTGCTGCTCCTCTTCCATCCGTCGAAGCTGTTCATCCTGCAATGTGATCAGGCGGCTCAGCTCCTCAAATTGACTGTACATATCTTGATACCGCCTGGAAGCAAGTTCAAGACGGTTTTGATAGTTTTGAATCTGCTCCTCAAGAACATCAATTTCCGAACGTGTCTGCTCCTGCTGCTGCCTGATTTCGGAACGTCGCTGTTCAAAACCCGATTGGGCCAGCAATTCAGAGGCTTCTGCAAAAGCAAACAGGAATATGAGAAGAGTTATGGCTTTACGGGTCATAGCACCAGTATCGGTATCTCATCGGGGATCGAAATTTCAAGTGGCGGTAGTTGCCGGTTTACCTCTAACTGGCGAACCAGCAGTGTTACACGCGTATTGCCGTCTGCACTAAAAATGGTAATTTTTTTTGGTAGATAAAAACCGTTTAATCGTTCATACGACTCATAACTGATCCGGCTGTAGGGGGCATCAGAGCCTGAAGCGATTTGTAAATCAACCATCGTACCCGTTTCCTTTTCAGCAGTAATACGGGATCCATCGGTGGTTGATGCCACGTAATAACGTTCATCCTGAAATACCTGGTCCACACTGCCGCGGTCGAGCGGATAGTGAAAAAGTTCTACCAGGTTAATGGTAGCCAGAGACCCAACTTCCGTCAGATCGGCATCACTGAGTGATACCTGCTCGGCAATTTTGTCAATTCTGTTGTAGACCAGCACCGAGTCGTTTTTCACGAGCAACTGTCCTCCTTCAATGCCGATCCGGTTTCGAAATGTGATCAGTGTTTCTTCCCGGTTGGAATGAAAATCGATCGAAACCCTGTCGCTATTACCTGGCTGACTGATAAATGCACGCCCGTTTCCGGAAACGGTTTCGAGCGAACCGGTGTAATCCGGCAGCATATCCACAAATTGATCTGCTGATATATCGGCCTCGGTAAGCTCACCGGTTTCAATCAGTTCATGATGGGTACGACAACCCATCATGAGCATCAAAACCAGGAGGAAACACGCTATGGATCGAATATTCTGAGTCAATTATTGAATTTTTTCGTGCAAATAGGTTCTGTCCGGATCTTCTTCAAGGGCTTTCTGCCACCATCTTTTAGCTTCTGATATCTGTTCAAGTTGTTCATATACATCCCCCATATGTTCATATACTTCGGCGCTTGCATCACCTGTTGCGATGGATGATTGAATGTATTCCTTTGCTTTCTCATAATCACCCTTTTTAAAATAAATCCATCCGACAGTATCCAGGTAGGCTGCATTCTCCGGCTCATAACTGATTGCCGTAAGAGCCATCTCTTCGGCTTCATCAAGACGTTCCTGACGAAGTGAAAGGTAGTAGGCAAAATTGTTCATTGCAGTGTGGTTGGAACTGTCGAGCCTCAAAGCTGTTTCGTACGATTCAACAGCTTCTTCCCATCGGTCCAGTTCTGTGAGTACATCCCCAAGGGTACCATGCACCACCGATCTGAAATCCCTGCGTGACGGCATCAGAGTAGCTTGCTCCAGCCATTCGGCTGCTTCCTCGTAGGCATCACTCATCATAAACGAAGCGCCAACAAAGAAATGAATAAATGCATCATCGCCCACGTGCTCAACGGCCTGCCGGCCTGCTTCGATAACTTTCTCGTATTGCCCGTTGGAAAACATCAACTGCAAACGCTGCCGCCATGCTTCTTCATCTCCCGGCATCACCTCGTTGGCTTTTTCCAGTTTATGGACCGCTGCATCCATTTCATTCTGATTCAGTAAAAATTCGGCTGCCAGTAAATGGGCCTCTCCGAACTCCGGTTCATTGACACTGAAGCTCTCCAAAACCCGACGGGTCTGTTCAGTCAGCACAGGCTGATTGGGATTCGACTCATGGGTCAGGTAAAGAAATCGAGCAAGCTCCATTTTTTGGCTCGCCGAAAACATCGGATCTTCAATCATCGATACAAACGTATCACCAAGGCGATCCCACTGGGATTGCTTCATATAGATATCAGCCAACAAAATTAGTGTTTCCGGATTGCGCGGATTACGCTCCTTGGCCTGCATGAGAACATCCAAGGCCTCACTCAGTTCATCCATCTCGATATACAGCTGACCCAGAGTATGCAGTGTACCCAGGTTGTCAGGATCAATATGGTTCATTTTTTTCAATTCGGATATTGCCGCTTCCTGGTCATCCATCTGAATATAATTCCGGTACTTGCGTCGCAGGATTTC
>SLOU01000084.1 GCA_007132385.1 Balneolaceae bacterium
TCTCCACCAATGTGAAAGCTTTCACCATCCTCCCATCCCCTGAAAAACTTGTCCTCGCTGCTCGGCATCACCGGACGGTAGGACTCAATCTGACGGTTGGCACGGTTGGTCACTGATGAGTCGGCCTCCTTGGCCTGCTCCAGGTAATCCACCACCAGCCAGTACACCGTACGGTCGTCACGATCTATGCTCCGGCCCGAAGTGCAACGCGAGATCACCGCCGCATAGATCGAGGCGATCTGCATATACGCATCCCCAAAGCTGCTGTCCAGGTCAATCGCCCGGCGCGCATACTCCCGCGAGGATTGCAACTCGCCCAGGTTCTGATAGGCCTCCGAGATCTCCAGGGCAACATTCTTCCTGCCAGACTCATCCGGGCTGAGCTCCAGCGCTTCCCTCAAATACTCCACCGCCTGCCCATACTCGGCGTTCGACAGGGCCAAATCCGCCAGCTTGCGCGTATTCTCAAAATTCGGGTTCAACTCATACAGCTCCTCTGCAATCTCACGGGCACGATCGCGGTCGCCCACCTGGTCGTACAGGGTGGCCAGTTCGCTCAGGGCCGCCTCACGGTCTTCGGCATCATCCAGGCGCTCCTCCAAAAAACCGATCCGCTCCTCCGGATCCTGAAACAGCTCATTGCGAGCCTCCTCTATCTCCTGGCTCAGCGAGCTGCCCGCATGACCTTCCACCGTTTCTATGAACGCCAGGGCCTTATCACGCTCTCCCTGGGAAACATAACGTGAGAGCAATACGCGCGCATAATAACCGTCGCTGGTCTCGGCAAAACGCTGCGGGTCCATCTCATAGGCGCGCTCATAATACTCATAGGCGTTCTGAATCCCTCCGTCCAGGTCGCTGTGGTTCTCCTGGTAAAAACGCCCCTTGCGGTACGTCCACTGAAACTGATCAATCTCATCCTCCTCAAAGGTTTCAGCCGTCAGGTCGAACACACCTAGTGCCTGTTCAAAAAGCCTCGATTTTGCCGACGGATCACTTTCTTCCTGAGCCTTTTCCGTATAGATAGTAATAAAACGTTCGAATTGTCTTACAAGATTAAAACCACCATGCCCCTGAATCTGTCTGGGCTTTGCTTCCAGCATCCATTCACCAAAAGTTACGGCTAATTCATAATCTCCGCTTCTGTAAGCATCATGAAAAACAGAATAGGCTTCCAGTTCACTCATTCCGTACGGAGGTTCGGCTTGCCCATAAGAGATCGATGAAAAGCCTAATAATATTGACAATAATATTGCTGCAGTTTTCATGGCGAATGACATATTTTTAAAAGAAATCCTCTATCAATGGATAAAGGTGATTAGTTAAAATTCTAAATGAAATATCAATGTTTTTGAATGTTAACAGATCCAATAAAATGCAACTATTTGTATCATTGATACTCCTGAAACATGGATCAAGTTCCCTCCAATACCAATCAACAGTACATTAAATACTGGTGAACCTTATTAAAATCGCTTTCTTAAGGGCCCAAATCAAGATTTTTTTCAAATTTAAAAAATGATTAATAATTCATGCTTTCAGACGTGCTCTGCATTACATTCTTGAAAAGTTGTATTTTTTGTTAAAAAAAGAAAAAGGATCCAATTGCGGGTCAATAAGATAAATATCCCTGCAAGTTACGAACTTTAAAACTGTGGAGAATCCAGGGATATTGACAGAAAAGAATTAAATAATAGTTTGGCTGGGAATACTTACAGAAATTTGCTCAAATTAAGTCTGTGAAGAATTGAAAAAAAGTGAGGGTAAAGGATATTCTGTTTCTCTATTGTTACTCTAATCTGAATATTCCTTTTTTAAATAACAGAAATAAAAAGCCCTGTATTGCTGTAACTTATTGCAATACAGGGCTTTATTTTAAGCGATCCGGACGAGATTCGAACTCGCGACCTCCTGCGTGACAGGCAGGCGTTCTAACCAGCTGAACTACCGGACCGAACCTTTCAAATTTTCAATCAACAAACCACAACCTTTCAACTGGCACGGCAGAGCTGACTTCTCAAAAGTACAGATAATCAAATTAACCAAACCGGCCTTCAGGACTTTCTGTTTTTCAAGTTAACTGAACCGTCCAGCAGTTTATTGTAGAACCGCAATATAAAAAGGAACTTTATCCCATGTCAATATTTTTTATTTCTATTTCAATTTATACATTCCAGTTACCGGTTTAAATAAACCAACATGCACTGAGAGTACGGTGTTCTGTGTTTTTGAAATAAATAAGGGCTACAGATGTCATCTGTAGCCCTCTATCGGGATGGTGATGGGATGTATGTTAGGGAAAAATCTTTATGCTAAAGTATCTCTTTAACCGCACTTGTCAGTTTGTTATCGTCAGGTGATACATTACTTTTAAACCTTCTCACAACAATTCCGTTCCGATTTACAAGGAATTTTTCAAAATTCCAGTTAATCTCACCTGTAAAGTCCGGATTCCCGGAGGATGTTAGATAACTGAATAACGGATGCTGATCCTCACCTTTTACGGATACCTTTGAAAACAAAGGGAAGTCAACCCCGAAATTCACCCTACAAAACTCCAGAATTTCTTCATTCGTTCCCGGCTCCTGTCCGCCAAAATTGTTGGCCGGAAATCCCAATACATAAAATCCTTCATCTTTGTACGTCTCATAAAGCAACTGTAAATCGTCATATTGTTTTGTAAAACCACATTCAGATGCAGTATTTACGATCAACAATACTTTACCTTCATATTCATACAAATTAACTTCGGTACCGTCAATGGAACCGACAGTAAAATCATAGACTGAACCTGCTTTCTTATCCGTTGTTGACAACGCCATGGTTAATACCAGCATAATTCCAATGAATAATTTCATACATTTACCGGTTTTAGTTATTCACACTCAACTAATTTTGTTCTCAAGAACGTTCCAATGAAAAAAAATTATCTGACGCTTCTGACAAGCTCTTTTCTTACCCTGCTGTTGACAGTCCTCAGTTTTCATTCCGTTCACGCCCAGATGTTTTCTGTTGAAGAAAGGGACGAGCGGCCTGCTTTTGATTTTCGCTATACCTCCCTCTCTTTCGGATGGGAATTTGCTGAATTTCAATTTCAGGGAGATCCTGAAACTGCCGGAAATGAACGCTCCGACTTTGACAATGGAATTTTAAAAGCCCAATTCGAAACTCCGGATATCAACGTTTATCTCGGACTGGCAGGTAACCTGACCGGAATGGAGAATCAAAGTTATGTCAATTTCGGTGCTTCAATCTACAACTACTTTGTATTGTCACAATCCGAAACTTACCGCCTGCTGCTTCCCGTACAAATCAATATCGACCTCCTTCGTACTCAAAGAGACGGAATTACGCAACAGTTTCAACAATCGGCTTTCCAGGCAGGAGCGGG
This sequence comes from Balneolaceae bacterium, assembly GCA_007132385.1. Lineage (GTDB taxonomy): Bacteria > Bacteroidota > Rhodothermia > Balneolales > Balneolaceae > SLOU01. The sequence continues at coordinate 3,392 of SLOU01000084.1, forward strand.
TGGAGCGGCCGAGTATCGTTTACGCAATTCTCTTCTGACGTCAGTTGAGCTTGTCCCCCGAATCGGTTTCAGCAGTTCCCAAGGGGGTGTTTTTGGCGGCAGAATTTTTTCGCTGGAGGGAAAAGCCCGTATGGTAATCCTAAATGCTATTGGCAGTAATGGCCTTGTGCTCGGATACAATTACAATCACAAAAGCTATACCATTGACGAGGATATCTTTGATTACGATTTTAACGGACATTCCATTACACTTGGAATCACATTTTGATTACATTTACCTAATGAAACCGGATAAATTCGTTCTTGAACTGGAATCCCTCTGTGAACAGGCGGGTTACCGTATACGAAAAGAGAGAGGAGCTTTTCGGGGAGATTCATGTGTAATGGAAGGAGATAAACTGATCGTGGTGAATAAAAACCGGCCGATAGAGTCTCAAATCGGGATTTTAGCCAGAGTTTTACAATCGGCTGAAACGGAAGATTTTTTTATTAAACCGGCTGTTCGCAAGGAACTTGCTGATATCTGGTCAAGAATGGATGAGTAAAAAAACGGACAATAGGCCGTATTGATGGTACTTTTCAGGTGATCCGGACAATGATTAAGGCGATCCGCAAAGCATGAAACTAACTTTTTTAGGCACCGGCACTTCAATGGGTGTCCCCGTAGCAGGTGGATTCGGGAGTGAAATGCTGGATGGAGACCCACGCAACGAACGTTACCGCTGCTCTGCCTGGGTTCAGTACAAAGGTTTATCTATCCTGATAGATGTCAGCCCCGAATTCAGACTTCAAACTCTGCGTGCCGGTATCAAAAAAATTGATCTGGTTCTCATTACTCACGAGCATATGGATCATATATCAGGCCTCGATGATTTAAGATCCTACAATTACGCTCAGAAAAGTCCGATTCCGCTCTATACGTCCGATCGAACTGCCCGGGCCATCAAAAGACGGTTCGATTATATGTTTGGTGAAAACAAATACCCGGGATCCACATCGGTTGACATACAAATTGCTACCAGGCCTTTCGAATTCAGGGGTGTACAGATCCATCCGCTTCAAATCAATCATGGCAGCATTGATATTCTCGGATACAAAATTGGTGATCTGGCTTATATGACCGATACCAAAAAAATTCCGGATAAAACCAAAGAACAAATCAGGGGTTGTAAAGTAATGGTACTGAGCGGACTTCGATGGGCTCCGGAACATCCTACCCACCTCACCATACCGGAAGCTGTCAAACTTTCAGAGGAGCTTGGAGTTGAAAAAACCTACCTGATTCATATGAATGTCTACGTAAATCACAATGAAAGCAGTAAAAAACTGCCCGATCACGTCGACCTCGCATTTGATCAGCTCAGTATCGATATCTGAGATTCCCACTTACACCTGGCACCTGGCACCTGGCAGGAAGTATCGCAAATTTACATATCCTTATTGTATGCCTGCCGGTCAGCCTCCCTCTACCCACAAACTTATAAATAAGCTCTCAATTCCTGATCCTTTTTTAAATGTTCTACTACTTTTTTTACGTCCTGCGAACGATTCAGGTTACAAACCAAAATGGCATCGTCTGTTTCTACAACGGCCAGGTTCTCCACTCCCACCAAAGCGATGATTTTTCCACTTTCACTTCGTACCAGGTTGCCTTTGGCCCCCTGTAGTGAGATGGCAGATGCCGAAACCGTATTCTCTGAATCATCTTTATCGGAAAGTTCGTGTACTGCTTTCCAGCTGCCGACATCGCTCCAGCCAAAATCTCCCGGAAGCACATGAACCCGCGCAGCATTCTCCATAATTCCGTAGTCGACTGAAATCGACGGACATGCCTGGTAAAATGCGCTGATATCATCCTGTGATATCTTCTTTTTTCTCAACGAATCGAGTTGGCTGTAAATATCCGGTTGATATTCTTCAAACGCTTTTAAAACGGTTTCCGCTTTCCAGATAAACATACCACTGTTCCATAAATAATCTCCCGATTCCAAAAACATCTCCGCTTTTTCCCGGTCGGGCTTTTCAGTAAAATTTTTGACATTGAATACTTTTTCCCCGCTTTTTTCAAAACCGGAAACCGGAGCGAATTGAATATAGCCATAACCTGTCTCAGGCCGGTTCGGTTTGATCCCTACTGTAACCAACGACCCCTCTTCCCGGGCGGTATCTACTGCA
>SLOU01000069.1 GCA_007132385.1 Balneolaceae bacterium
GCAGGATACAGGATACAGGCAACAGGCAACAGGCAACAGGATACAGGATACAGGTGTCGAGTCGTGCAGGCACGAACATCCTGCTTCTTGTATCCAGCATCCAGTATCCAGCGACACGCAGTGTCGCCTGCCACCTGCATCCTGTATCCGCGACACGCAGTGTCGCCCGCATCCTGCCCCTGCCTCATTCTTCGGCATTTTTTTCCCGCAGCTTGCTCATCGACCGGCTTAAAATCATCACGGGGATGATCCCGACAAGAACAATTGCAAGGGCCGCTCCTGAAGATTCAGCCAGACGCTCATCGGACGCAAGGCGGTAAACCTGTACGGCCAGCGTATCAAAGTTAAACGGCCTGACAATCAGCGTAGCCGGCAGCTCTTTGATGACATCTACAAAGACCAGTATAAAAGCGGCAAATAGGCTCCCGCTCATCATCGGAATATGCACTTTGCGAAGTATTTTTCCGAAACGGTATCCGAGCCCCTCGGCCGCTTCATCCATATTCGGGGTGATCTTCGACAGGCTTGACTCTACCGTCGTAAACGAGACGGCCAGGAACCGGACGAGGTAGGCAAAGATCAGCGCGACGATCGTACCGCTTAATATCAACCCGGTGGAGATTCCAAAGGCGGTGCGCATCCATCCGTCAAGCGTATTGTCGAACCAGCCGAACGGGATCAACACACCGACGGCGATGACCGATCCGGGTATGGCGTAGCCCATCGAACCGATCCGTGTCGAGATTCGGGTGGCCAGTGTGGGATTGAGCCGGACTCCGTAGGCCATCACCAGGGCGACAATTACAGCCAGCAGGCCGGCGATTCCGCCCACGAGCAGCGTATTCATCCCGTACCGGAAAAACCGGTAATCGACCGCCCGGTCAAAATTACTGATCATCATTTCGGTGAGGATACTTATCGGAATCAAAAACCCGAACAGCAGTGGAATCGAACAGGCGGTGAAGGATCCCCATTTCTTCAGTCCTGTGAGTTTGTAGGTGCTAAGATGCCTGAAACGGCTGCTGCCGCCCTGTTGGTAGTTGATCCGGCTTCTGGACCAGCGTTCGAGAAGGATCAAAAACAGGATAAACATCAGCAGAAAAGCCGAGAGCTGTGCAGCGGCTACTGGTTCGCCAAGGCCGAACCAGGTGCGGTAGATACCGGTGGTGAAAGTTTGTACCCCAAAATAATCAACCGTGCCGAAATCGTTGAGTGTTTCCATCAGCGCCAGGGCCATACCCCCGGCTATGGACGGACGGGCGAGGGGAAGGGCCACTTTGTAGAAACTCTCAAAGGGGGTCGCCCCCAGGCTGCGGCTTGCCTCGAGCAAAGTGGCCGACTGTTCCAGGAAAGCGGAACGCGACAACAAGTAGACATACGGATAGAATACGAACGACATCATCAGGATGGCACCCTCTACCGACCGGATATCCGGAAACCAGTAATCACCAGGCCCCCAGCCCATCAGATCACGAAGTAATGATTGTACCGGGCCGGTGAAGGAAAGAAATTCTGTATAGGTGTAGGCCATCAGGTAGGCGGGTACTGCCATGGGAAGGATCAGCGCCCAGTCGAAAAACTTTCGGCCCGGAAATTCGCACATGGTGACTATCCAGGCGGTTCCAACTCCCAGGACGAAAACACCGGCGCCAACCCCGAGCATCAGCCAGATGGAATTGCGGATATAGTCGGGCAGTACGGTGGATGCAAGGTGCGCCCAGATCTCTCCGGCAGGAATAAAGATATTAACCAGTACGGTCAGTACCGGTATGGAAACCAGCAGTGCAATTCCGATCGTGACGGCATTCCACAATCCTGAACCGGCCTTCTGATTTGTACCTGGTGACAGAAAGGTAATCTCTTTGGTAAACTCAATAAGGTTGCGAATCATGAATTGTGGTGCGTCTGGATCTGTGTGGCTGGTTTATCGATTCATGAACAGGATATTCCATACATGCCTGAAAAATAAGTTTATTTCGGAGGCTATCATAGCGAGAATTGCCAGTCGTGGCGGCGAAGGTTGTACTCCCGCCTGAGTACACTTTGAGCCGCATGGAATCCACACATGCCGTGGACAGCACCGCCGGGAGGTGTGGAGGAGGAAGAAAAGTAAATGCCTTTGGCCGGCGTGGCATACGGATTGATCCATGAGACCGGCCGGCTGAAATGCTGCCAGATATCCTGTATGCCTCCGTTAATGTCCCCGCCGATATAATTGGCGTTGTAAAGCTGAAACTGCGACGCATTGCGGGTTACTCTTTTTTCAACTACATCTTTGAATCCCGGTGCAAAACGTTCGATCTGGTTTTCAATTTCGGTTGTCATATCCCGGGTGGATCCGTTGGGCACATGGCAGTACGCCCATAATGTGTGCCGATCGTCAGGGGTCCGGGAGTCATCAAAAAGGCTCTGCTGTGCGATCAGTACATACGGTTTTTCGGGATGCCGGCCCTCACTCATCGCTTTTTCCGAGGCAGCGATCTCCTCATAGGTTCCCCCGACGTGAATGGTGCCGGCATTCAGGCACCGGGAATCCGACCACGGTACGGGCTCCTTAAGCAGGTAATCGATTTTAAAAACTCCGGATCCGTACCGGTACTTCTGTAGTTTTTTGCGGTATGAATCCGGAAAACGGTCTCCAACTATATCGAGTACCTGCCTGGGTGTCAGGCTGAACAGGAGGGTTTTGGCCTTTGGCAGCATCTCAAGATTTTCTACCCTGAAATTCGTTTCGATTTCACCGCCCAGGGAAACAAAATAATCGGCCATCGAATGTGTGATCATCTGCGAGCCGCCTCTGGGCATAGGCCAGCCGACACTGTGTGCTGCTGCACCCAGGAGCATACCGATGGCAGAGGTCAGGGGCTTGTCTAACGACTGGATGCTGTGAGCAGCGATTCCGCCAAAAAGCGCGCGGGCTCGTTCCGTCTGAAAATAGCGCCGACTGATTCTGTTTGCCGGCTGCAACGCTTTCAGTCCGAACATAGCCATGCGAAACGGATGGGAGGGAAAACGGAGTGGTGCAAGCATGTCGGGTGTGATGCTTTCCCAGTTATCGATCAGCGGCCTAAGGAGTTTTTCATAGGAACGAAAATCCCGGCCAAGTTCGTCTTTCATTTGTCCGATCTGACGGAACTGCACAACAGAGCTGCCGTCTGGCATCGGATGTGCAAGTGGAACTTCCGGGTGAATCCATTCCAGTCCGTGATCACCCAGCGGCAGCTTCTTCAAAAATGGTGAAGCGTATGCCATCGGGTGGATGGCAGAACAAATATCGTGCAAAAAGCCCGGCTCGGTCAATTCCAGGGTGCGTGTGCCGCCTCCGATCGTTGATTCTGCCTCAAATATTTTAACCGACAACCCTTCGAGTGCCAGACGTATGGCAGCCGCAAGCCCGTTTGGGCCTGACCCGATAACGATTGCGTCGAACCGGTTATCAGAGCTCATGATAGGTTAGTTGTTGTTCAAGTTCCATCCAGCGGGGCTTGATGATCGACTCCAGTTCCTCATAGGAAAGTTCGATAGAGATTGGGCCACTGGCATACGGGGCTACCTCATAGACATTGTAGTAGAATAGAAGGCCAAAATCGGTAAATGCAAAGTTATCGGGAAGATGAAATTCTCCGTCGACAAACCAGTAGCCGGCTTCCTCGATATCTTCGCCTTCAAGCAGCTCATAGGTGAACCGGAATTGTTCTTCAGCAAGGGCGGTCAGACGGTCGAACTGCGCCTGATTATAGGTAAGGTCATCCAGGTGGATTTTATCGCCATGGGGTTTTTCGAACGAGCGAAAATGGTCGATCTGAACCGGATGCGCTCCGCCGGTGAAACTGAATTCATTAAAATGAAGGCTGATCAGGTTCGGAGAGTCAAAGACCAGTTCCACACGGCGCTCGAGTGTCCACGAAATATTGTAGTCGTCAATCGCTTCAGCGTATTCGTTATAATCATTATACCATTCCCCGGCGAGTTCTTCTGAGGACTCGCTCGTGTCGCCGATATCCGATTGATACATCTGTTCGGCCGTCCATTGCCTGATTTTGTCAAGCAGCCCGCCTTCTCCGGTAAATTCCGGATAGATGAAGTGAATTGTTACACAGGGGCCTTCATCGGTATAACAGTCTGGCGATTCATGCACTTCCTCTGTCATGCGGACTTTAATCGGCGGTAACTGCTCTTCTTCCGCGGGTGCACAGGACACCGGGGCAAGAACGGCAACTGCAAGGATTATATACCCGCTTTTTTTCATTGGGGATTGTTTCTTGTTTCAGCGGGAAAGGTAAGGATTTGTTTGCTTTATTTCTCAATCTTGCAGGCCAACCAGCAGGTAGGTACGGTAGCCGTTCCCGTCGAAATAGATATGGCATTCCAGAATCTGTGCTCCCTGCAGGGATTGTGACAGATGTTGCGAGCGTCCGGCCGCAGCGGTCCTGTTGCCGCTTCGGGTACGCGACAAGTGATCGATAGCTTCGGTTTTGGCCTTGTTCAGGCTAATGGATAATGACCGGGATTCAGCCTCGGATGTTGTGAGCTGGTAGCCGGGATATCCGGGATGCTGCGAGGCGGAACCGAACCACGCCGGAGTAGCCGATAAGCTTCGTATATTGCTAACCTGTTCGGGTTGAACGTTGAATTGGGAAACGCGGTTTCCCTGCTGGTTTCTGAATTCAACCACACTTTTTCGCCCTGCAGCCAGTGAAAACGTCAGAGGGGTTGTACCGATTCTTGTGTTGTTAACATAGACATCCAGTCCATTGGATCGAGTGAAGTAATGACTGTCAACCATGATCTCACTTTGCGCCATGCAGGTAGATATACCCATGAGAATCAATAGGACAGAAAATATTGGATATTTCATGTCGTCCTGATTTGTCAGAGTTGGAATTTCCTGAATAGCACGCATTTCATACTAATTTAATCCGATTCGGGAAACTCGCAATAGATCAGCTCATTATTAAAAGAAATTTAATTCAAGCCCTGTATTCGTATTATTTATCCTGTATTTTCCCCTTTTAGTACAGAATCGCGGGAAGATTGCAGTCGGTTTTATCCGGCCGGTTTCATCGTTATCGCCTGAAATACCCTTAAGCCGGTACCTTCAATGGTTTAATCGCCTTATAATGCCTCTACATATGATGCTACATTGTATAGAGAATACCGGCCGGCAAGTGTTACAAATTTTTCCCGGTATCAGTAAACTGGTTCTGTTTCAGCCGAAAAAAATCTCCCGATACAGGTTTATCTCGTTACTGAAAAATCATTAAATTCAGTGAGGGTAATGTTAACTCTAAATAAGGGAATACCTTGAGCAAAATTAAAATGGATATTCTGGGCCTGTCAACCAGCCCAAGCAGCGGTGGAGCCTATGCCCTGATATTGAATGAAGTGGAAGGCAACCGCCGCCTTCCGATTATTATCGGTACGTTTGAAGCGCAAGCTATTGCCCTGGAGCTGGAAAGCATCAAACCGCCCCGGCCAATGACCCATGATCTTCTTAAAAATGTTATCCAAAGCTTTGACTCAACGGTCAAGGAGGTCTATATCA
>SLOU01000254.1 GCA_007132385.1 Balneolaceae bacterium
ACGAATTAAAACAATCGAACGCCACCTCAACAATCGACCTATTCGAAAATTTGATTACCTTTCACCTATTCAACAAACCTTAAAACACCGCGCTGTTGCATTAGTGACTTGAACACAGCTTGCTAAAAAAGACGAGCTAACACAGCTTTTTAATTCGATAAAAAGGATTTCATAATTCTTAATTCAGATCAGGTGATTTTTACTACCGTGCCTCCACAAATTCATGTTTTGACTCTTCAAAAAAACCAATATTCAGAAGTTCTTGCCGTAATGATGCTTTTTCAGCCTTCGTCATTTTACGTATCGGAAGCCTGCACGGCCCGCAGTCTATCCCAATCATTTCCATGATTGCCTTACCTGCACTAAGTGGTCCGCCGTTTCTATTTAAAACCTCTACCACCTCAACAGAAAAGAGTTGATTTGCCCTGGCGGTTGTAAAATCATTGCTGTTAAAAGCTTCGATTAAATCAAGGTATATCGAAGCCATATAGTTATAGGTACTGCCCACGGCTGAGGTCACCCCGAAACTCAAGCCGCATAATAGGATTTCATCAGATCCGAACAGTATTTCATAACGCTCTTCGCTGATTTTCATACATTGCTGTAACTCCATCATATTAGAGTGGGTAAACTTAACTCCGGCAAAGTTTGGAATCATCTTTTCGGCAACCTTTAAAATTTCATAAACTGGTAGATCAACTCCTGTCATGGAGGGAATATGATAGTAGTAGAATGGTATACCATTGGCTTCGGCAGCTACCGGTATAAAAAATAAAGTCAAATCCTCAGCGCTTAGTGGTTTATAAAAGTAGGGAGACATTGCCGCAACGGCATCCACTCCGGCCTTTACACTATGTGCAGCCAACTCTATACTTTCGGATTGACATAATCCTCCAATATGCGCTATGATTTTTAGCCTACCTTTTGAACAGTGCACCCATTCTTCGATAACAGCCTTTTTTTCGCTTATGCTCATTGCAGCTCCTTCACCTGTGGTACCACAAATGAATGCACCACTCACCCCCTGCTCTATAAGAAGATCAGCATAGGAAGAAATCATATCCAGGTTAATCGTTCCATCTGGGTTCATGGGTGTAAAGGGTGCAGCGATAAGTCCGGTTAAAAAGAAATTTTCCATTTTTTTGTCTGTTTTTTTAATATAATTAGTTGTTAAATCCTCACTCTCAGTTCACATGTTTCATGTATCTATAACTAAACTACAGATCGTTCCTCTCGGAAATACTTTGGTTAGACTCCCACAAACGAAAAATAGTCAAATGAGTAATATTTTTATCTTTTTTGGGCAGCATCAGGCTTGCAACATATCCAATCACAAAGCACGATAAAAAACCTGTTGCAGTGAACAGTAAAAGATGTACAACACCATTTTGATAAACCCAGATCTGGAAGATAGTACTGCCAATCAGTCCGATGATTGCACCAGCCCCGTTTGTCCTTTTTGTTAGCATGCCTAAAAAGAAAAGCCCCCCGATTCCTCCTAAAATTAACCCAAGAATCCGCTGAAACTCATCCCACAACGACACAATATCCATCGTTGCCATTAGTAAGCCTATTGCAATTCCCGCTGTTCCAAGAATAAGCGTTACAATCCGTGCAAGTTTTAGATTAGTCATGTTGTTTGGTAAACCCAGCCGGAAATGTATATCAATTGTATAAGCCGTTGCTGCAGAATTCATACTACTACTTAGAGTTGACATTGCCGCAGCAAACAATCCTGCAATTAACAGGCCAACCACTCCCGGTGGCATCTGAGTGAAAATGAACCAGGGAAAAATGGAGTCCCCTCCTGAAACGGTTGGACTTAATAACAGCGGATTTTCTGTAAAAAATGCAAACAGAGCAGTTCCAACAAAGAAAAAAATCAGCGTAGCAGGTATGGTCAACAATGCATTGGTCCAGACACTTTTTCCGGCCATTTTTTCTGTTTCTGTGGTCATATAACGCTGAACCATTACCTGGTCGGTACCATATGTGATTAGTGGTGAAAATATTCCGGACAAAACCACTGTCAACATTACCGGATTTTGAAAGTCGACACTTAAATCTCCTAAATGGAATTTGTTTTCTGCCATCCCGATGGAAATGATTTCAAAAAATCCGCCATCTACATCCAGCGAGATCAAAATCAATGCAAGAATAGCTCCGCCAAGCAAAACCACCACTTGTAATGCATCAGTCCAGATTACAGCTTCAATACCGCCAAGCAAAGTATAGGCGAGGCTGAAGACACCCATCAGCGCGATACATAGCATCACATCTATGCCGGTAACCACATTTAAAGCAATGGCCGGAAGAAACAGGACAACGCCCATACGGCCAATTTGAAACAAAATAAAGGATACACTTCCTATTAGTCGTGCTGCTATGTTGAATCGTTTTTCGAGATATTCGTAGGCAGATGTTATATCCAGCGACCTGTAAAATGGTATGCACAATAAAATGATGACGGGCGCAACAGCAATAATTCCTGCATTCAGCCAAAGATAACTCCAGTCTGTGGCATATGTTTTGGCCGGAACGGCCATAAACGTAATCGCACTTAAAGCCGTGCCAAAAATACTCATTCCTACTGCCCACCAGGGAACCCGTTTTCCCCCTCTGAAATAATCATCTGTATTTTTCTGGCGTTTTGAAAAAAACCAGCCCATCCATACAAGCAGCAGAAAATAGACGGCTATCACCAGTGAATTGATCCAGCCCAGGCTTCTGTCAACATTGGATAGAAATCCACCAGAAAGAATAACCGGAGTCCGCACACCTGGTCTGATTTCTCCGCTTGGTATCAAAAAATGGCCTTGCGCTTCAATAATATTGGTGGTTACAGGTACCTGAAAAGGAACTTCACCAGATTTTGTAAGCGTATTGGTGATTGTGTGATAATACAAAACATCGCGGCTAAAACCGGGATGATAATTCAAATGATCCATGAGCTGAGCATTCAGTGCATCAATAGATTCAGATGCCTCCGCACCCTCGATATTTGAAAGCAGTGTGTCCAGCCGGCTTTGCAGCTCAATTTGACGCTCCATAAGCGAACCGTCATCACCCCCCACAAAAATGATGTGATTTTCTCCGGAAGGTATGGCTGTTCCGGCCATCACCGGAAATTGCGGTCCATCAGGTCTGTCCAGTTTTTCCCATGAGTTCAAGCGGGGATTGTAGGCATAACCGTCTGAAAGTACTTCTACAGGCCTATCCGTCCCATAATCCCTTCCACTGAACAGATAAAATATATTATCAAATCCGTCACTTTGCCCTGCCGAAACTGCATACGATCTTGGAAGCCCCGGCCACGAATCCAGTGTTTGCCAGCCTGCATTCCTGTTGCGAAGATCCAGCCTGAAAAAATGGTTCGTAGCCGATGGATTTTCGAGTTCTTCCTGTCCACCGGCTATATAAATATAGTTGCCGACTCTTGCGCCGGTCATATTGGCCAGAGGCACGGGCAGGGATGGCCATTCATCAAAATACAGTCTGTTGTCCGACTCGTCGAGTGTCATCAAAACAACATCGTTAAACACTCCTTCTGCATTCATTCCACCGATCATCAAAATCCCCCCAGGAAGGGAGATTGATACACCATATCCCAAACTCTTTGGCAAGGCATCCGGCAGCACTATCCATTCTTTTTCTTTTGAACCATCGAGCGGCAGTATGTAAACATCCCGCCAATAAGTTCTTGCACCTCCTTCCCAAGGTAGCCCATCGGGGAAGTTAGCACCACCTGCAATAATGAGATGGCTTTCAATCACCCCTGAAAACGCCCCGGCTACACCCGGCTGCTTCTCGTTGCCGGAAATCATCGGCAATTCAGAAAACACCCGCCATTCAAGTAATTCTTGAAATAGTTTATCATTATCAATTCCTTGAGCCGTCTGGTTCAAACAAAAAATAACTACAATAAAAAATAAACCAGCTCTCATGGAATGTTATGTTTCAAGACCAATTGTATGATTCAGATTATTGGGATTTTTTCCGTTTTTGCTTGCTTTCAGGAATTTGCTGTAGGGTGCAAAATGTTGTTCCATTCCTTTTCTGAACCCATCCTTATCACCGGCCTTTATTAAATCCAGCAGATCCCTGTGGGTTACCAGCGCCCCATTTTGGAGAAGCTCTTTGTTTATCGGCTCAAAAAAGTCTTTGAATTTATCTCTCACAAACAAAGATACAGGATAGATAATCTCCTGGAATTGTTTTATACTCTTATTTTCCGTGATTTCATATAACTTGGAGTGAAATTGATTTTCACTTTCGGCCCGGTAAAAGTTCAGGTTGTAGGCCTGTCCCCGCTCTACAATTTCTTCAAGTTCTTCTATATAATCGTCGGTAACGTTGTCGATAATGCTGTTTGTAATACCCAGCTCAAGGACAACTCTGAATTCCAGCAGATTGAAAAGTGAATCTTCTCCGAGAATCATCGGGTTGATTACACGCTGTAACCCGCCAAACATGTTGGGCTCGCTCAACACCATTCCCCTGCGGGTTCTCGACTCTATAACTCCAAGCATTCTCAGTCTGCTTAAAGCCTCCCGCAAAACGCTTCGTGATACGCCAAGAGCCTCCGCCAGTTCATTTTCATTGGGAATCGCGTCCCCAACCTTCATATTCTTGCCCGCTATATAGCTAAACAATTTTTGTTCTACCTGATCAACCAGGGTAACCGCTTGATTTTTAATCTTTAAATCTTCCATATACATATATATAATATTTGTCCAACAAATATTGCAAATTATCTGTAAAGTTCAAAGTTTATATTTCAATAAGTGGATGATATCTATCTCGCACTTGGCGCAATTTATGTGAGTTGATTAACTTATTTTACAAAAACCTTAATTACGATTCCTATATTATAAGTAGTAATTGTGGGTGATTCCTGGTTTAAATTATAATGGGTTTTCCAATAGTTGTTCGCAACTCCTATTCCAATCAATAAACTATTTCCATTTGATGGACAATTGGCGACACCTTCCAGCATACCAGCTTGAACGGCGCGCCGATATCTTTTTTGTGATCCATTTGGAATAAATCCTGGAAAAAGCTGCAGAAATACAGGTTGATGCCATCATTCCTAAATTTCCAGTAAAAATTGGTGAGTTATCAGAAAAACTATCTGGACCTGAACTGATCTAATATTATAGACTATCTGGTAGCCGCCAAAAAGTGTTCCTGATTGAGCTTTTTCTTTGTCCAGAAATATTCATTTGCTTCTTAATAATACTACAGTAATCTTTACTGTATATTATTAACACTAACTAAACACAGCCTAATGACTACACTATCCTATTACCTGAAGAAGCGTAAAGACAAAAATAAGCACCCCTTATATCTGCGAATAACCAATCAACGTGAATCAAGATATATTCGGCTGCAGATAAATCTGGAAGAAGAGCATTGGAATAAAAAAAGGCAGCGGGTTCGCAAATCGCACGCCAGGCATGAAAAAAT
>SLOU01000253.1 GCA_007132385.1 Balneolaceae bacterium
ATAGGTGTTTGTCCGGGTTATAAGCCGAACCAATTTACTGCATTCTTGTGATAAATCTTCTCCAAAATGTTTTGGGATAAGTTCAGTCCCCGGAACACGCCGGTAAAGTCACCACTTTGGAGCAATTTGTCCGTATTAAAGAAATTCCAGTGATCCAGCCATCGACTGGTCAATTTATCTGCAAGTTCCTGTTCACCGATGAATCGCAGTCCTGGATGCTTGTCGAGCATCCTGTCTCGGGCTCGGATCTGATCATCATACGAAGGAAACTCAGGGTGCCGATACATGTGGTATTGGGGATGATCGATCATAATCATGTTGCCGGCTCGATCCTTCTGCATCATTCCGATGTTTTTCCATATTTTGATACCGCGGGCTCCGGAATTCAGAGATTCCGTGATCTCCATTTTTGCCTGGTCGGACCAGGTTTGTAACTCCCATCCCAATGTTCTGAATGTACCAATAAAATCGAGTATTGACGAATGACGTGCTTGTATCTTCAAAGCAATGTCACGTTGATGATCTACAGAAGGAAAAAAAGGAACTTCCGTATTGATGGTCAGGTAACGGAATCCATATTTCTTTCCAAGATTGCATACCAAATCCCTGGAATGGTTATAGTGGATATGAGCATCAATCTTGGGTAGTGACAGAAAATCATTCATTTTTATAAACCTGTTTCAGGCTTTACATTCTGAAAATCTTGTGCGGCAATTGATTTATCAGCCATATACCTCTGTCGATTATGCAATTCATCCCACGGTGATATAAAAAACATTGGAAAATGTGGAATCGGGATAGGTCATATTTCAATTCGAAACATGAAAAGTTTTAGTTTCGAAGATATTTTTTAAGACAACAAGTAGCAATACGTAATTAAAAAAGTTATGATCCCGTCACTCAACCCGGCATTACTAAATGGCATCGGATACGTTTGTAATGGCGGATATTTATTTGTAAAATTGCGGTTTGCCTATCAGAGCAAACCCGACAGTAAAATGCAGTAAAATGAATTCCCGAAAATCCGACACCCAAATATCCTGGAACCGATCGTCCGGTAAATCCCGGAATGCAATCACAGACAAGGTACGGGAAACAACCGCAGAAAGCCCCCGGAATGCCACATTCGAAAAGACGCGAAAAGAAGTGAAAGGAAAACCTTTGAAAACAAAAACCGGAAAGTCACGGAAATCAACTATCGGACTGCCCCGGAAGTCGACACAACAAAAAATATGGGCAGAACAACTTCTGACCGAGCTATATGAACACTATCCCAATCCGCAATGTGCACTTAATTACACCAACCCATTTGAACTGTTGGTCGCGACAATATTGAGCGCCCAGTGCACCGATGTCCGGGTGAATATCGTCACAGAAGATCTGTTCAAAACATGGCCAACACCGCAGGATTTTGCTGAAGCCCCTATCCAGGAGATCGAGGAAGCAATCCGTTCGACCGGATTTTACCGGAACAAGGCGAAAGCCATCAAGGAAACGGCACGGAAGCTCATTGATGAGTATAAAGGGGAAGTGCCGAAAACGATGGAGGAATTGCTGTCACTGCGTGGTGCCGCAAGAAAGACAGCAAATGTCGTGCTGGGAAATGCATTCGGCATCAATGAAGGAGTGGTTGTTGACACACATGTGGGACGACTGGCGACCCGCTTCGGACTCACGCAGCATAAGGATCCGGTGAAGATCGAGTGCGATTTGATGGCGCTTTTCCCAAAGAAGGAGTGGACCAATCTCTCTCATTTATTTATTGCGCATGGCCGTGCAGCCTGCAAGGCGCGATTTGCAAATCCGCCGGATCATCCTGTGTGTGTGAAATACGGGTGTAATTGTATTTGTAAAAAAATGCGTGAAAAAAATTAGTCGGAGAATTTGATGTGATGTTGACATGAGTAATGGCAAGATGTGTTGTGGTGCAACAAGAAAAAGCTTCATCAGATATGGTGAAATGCAAATGGTTTGACTTCCGTTAATAATCCTTATGAGAAAAAATCAAAAACAAAACGGAAAAATGGTGCAGTTGGTCGACTATGTCGATAAAAATTTGCCTCCGATGCGATCAGGTGTGGAGATGATCCCTGTTACTCATGAAACCAAGGAGTTGATTTATATTCATGATCCGGAAGGATATCTGGAGAAACCGTTTGTTTTGGATAAAGAGATCGTTGCGCTGATTCCTCTATTAAATGGCAATTATTCGGTAAGGGATATCCGGCAGGAACTGCAACGATACGGTAGTGATGTGGAAGAGTCACAGCTGCTGGCGTTTGTTCGTCGTCTTGACAAAGCTCGCCTGTTGCTTTCTCCCTGGTTTCATCATTTTAAGGAAAAGCTTGAATCCAACTTTCAAGAATTAACCGTGCGTCCGCCGGTTTGCGCCGGTCAATCTTATCCGTCAGACCCCATCGCTCTCAAAGATATGCTCGGCAAAGCATTCTCTTCAAACGGAAAAACTTTTTGCATCGGGAATACAGGTCGGGATGTAGAAGACAGAGGTGTGGAGGACGCCGGAAAGGTGAAAGCCCTGTTTGCTCCACACATCGATCCCCGGGTTGGTTTGCACTCCTATATCCCTGCATTTCAACCACTGGCCGATCTACGTCCGTCTCGTGTCGTGCTGCTGGCGACATCACATTATGCCGGTATGTTTCACCCGATTTATGACGGAAAACCGTTCATAGTGACCCGAAAAAATTTTGAGACACCGCTCGGAGTTGTTCCGGCCGATCAGAGAGCGTTGGATGAGCTTCAGGATCACGCCTCTGATTGTGGCTGTTCATTTCAGGATCGTGCCCACCGGAATGAGCATAGTATTGAACTGCACCTCATATTCTTACAGTATCTATGGTCACATTCGTTTCAACTGGTACCTATGCTGGTAGGCTCACTGGAAGAATTGTACTACCATAAGTCCGGTGACATCGAAAAGAAAGTGGAGGCAATGGCGGCGTTTCTCAGGAAAAAGTATGGTAATGACGAGGGTACGATTTTTTTGATATCGGGTGATTTGGCGCATATCGGACGGAAGTTCGGCGATCAGCGTCCAGCATCGGAATTATTTACAGAAGTGAAGTCATTCGATCGTACTTTTCTGAATTGTGCACAAAAAGGAGATAACGCGGTGTTACTAGAGCTGATGAAGGAAACATATGACCCCTACCGGATCTGTGGATTTCCACCGCTTTATACGGCACTGACGGCCCTTCCTGAGTTGAAAGGGACGGTTACCAGTTACAGTCTGTGGGATGAGCGGGAGCAGGAGAGCGCTGTCACTTTTGGCTCCTTGTTGTATCGTGAAATCTCCTGATCGTGTCAATCAGTATATTTTTTTTTGCAGGTTTTCGGATAAATCGCTGAATGAGTCCGTCGATATTGTACTTCCTGAAATGGCTTTCATCGAAACCGCTGAATACGAAAATCGGAATCGCTTCATATCCTGGCATTTTACGGATCGTGCGGATCAGCTCCGCTCCGTCGCCATCCTTTTGCAGGGTTAGATCAACAATAATGATGTCGAAAGACTGTGACAACAAAGCATCCTGTGCTTCTTCAGGATTATCCGCAGTAATGATTTCATACGGTTCGTTACGCAAGAACAATCGGATCAGCATCTGGATATTCGGGTCGTCCTCTACATAAAGAATACTTTTAATTGACATAGAGACAGTGAAATATTAGGATGTTGTAAAAACCAGATCAGGTTGTATTTTTGCCCGGTTCAATTCAGTGTTCATTCAGTGTTCATTCAGTGTTAAGCCAGGGCACATGTTTCAGTCGAGTATGAGACCGGATAGAATCCGACCGGTTTCAATCAACTTTCGTTGCATTTAGCTATCAGGCTTCACGGCGATGTCCATTTTCTCAGCAAAATACGCACAAAAATCACGCAAGTCACCAGCAATACGTTTATCATCAATCGATCGCTCCAGTGTATCTGCCATCGTTTTCATTGTCTCAAAAAAGAAGATCTTCATCTCATCACGACTCATATCCTTGGTCCACAAATCCAGTCGGAGCGTATCCTTGTTATTGTGGTCCCAGAGCGACAAAAGCATCGCGCTAACCGGTATGTTTGTTGCCTCGGCATCGTCGGCATTCCAGAGGATTTTTTCCGGAACATTCATATTGTCAAGAGTGACGTCAATTCGGATTTCTTTGTTCATTTGGAAGCGTTGTTTTGGTCAGGAACTGTAATTTAAACTGGTATGGTATATGGTAAGTAACAGTTTTCGGGTTCTTTTTATGTTCCGGTACAGTAACGGTCGATTTTATCTATAACTTTTTCCATGTCAGCGGGAATCTTGGACTTAAATTGTAAAAACTTTCCCGTAGAGGGGTGCTCAAAACCAAGTGACTGTGCGTGCAGGCATTGACGACCCAAAATGGAAAAGATATTTTGAAACATGGTTTTCCGGCTGCCGGTATTTGGACCGTAACGCACAGAGTTGCCGCCGTAAACCGGGTCGCCGAGTACAGGATGGCCCTGCCATGACAGATGAACCCGGATCTGGTGAGTCCGCCCGGTTTCAAGGGTGACATCCACGAGAGCAAGATGGTCATAACGTTTTAGCACAGTATAATGTGTGACTGCTTTTTTTCCTGATCCCTCTGCCACTACCGCCATTTTTTTTCGATTCGAGAGATCGCGTCCAAGCGGTCGAATAATGGTATCTGTATCGTTCTTCGGTAAGCCCCAAATGACTGCCCGATAGGATCTTTCTGTCGATTTTTCAGCAAACTGTCTGGAGAGATGGTGGTGTGCGGCATCATTTTTGGCAACGACAAGCAATCCGCTCGTTCCCTTGTCGAGCCGATGGACAATTCCCGGCCGCAGATCAACATCAGTGTTCAGAGATGACAGTTTTTTCGTATGGTGAAGCAGTGCATTGACCATGGTTCCGGTCCAGTTGCCGTAAGAAGGATGAACCACCATGCCCGGCGGCTTGTCGACAACAATCAGGTCATTGTCTTCATGAACGATTTCGAGTGGGATATCTTCGGCGACGGCTTGCGGTGGCGGTGCTTTAGGTATAACGATTACAATCTGGTCACCAGGCTGGACACGATACGACGCTTTCTCCAACATTCCGTTTACCCGGACCCATCCGTTTCGTATGCCCTCCTGAACTTTGTTTCGGGTAGCATTCTGGATGAATTGCGTGATGTACTTATCCAGACGCAACTGCTCATGGTGTCCGGTTGGCACTTCGAACACATACCGGGTATATTCTTCCAGGTCCTGCTCTTCGATAGGTTGTTGTGATTCGGTTGTCATTGCAGTCGGGTAAACCGGGATTTTTTAAAGATAATAACGGACAAACACGGCAATCATAACGTAAAAATTTATCAACACTAAAAATTATTTTAAAAAATTGTAAGGAATCCTGATGATCCTTCTCTTAGTTATAACTATTGATTAAGGGTGACCCGGGTTTTTTTTAA
>SLOU01000250.1 GCA_007132385.1 Balneolaceae bacterium
ACTCCCGGTAGTACAAATGGGGGTACATGGAGGAGCAAAAAACCCCTCTCATTTCATTTAAACGGCTATTTTATCTGACTACGGATCAGAAGGTCGGGGGTTCGAATCCTCCCGTGCGTACTCAGTAAATTTTCATTGATCAGCTATAAAATGTGCATACTTAAATGTGTCCAGATGCATTACTATAGATCAATGTTCTAGCTCGCTTTTCGTTGCCAAAGCAGTGCTTTGGCGGTTCGAATCCTCCCGTGCGTACTTAATAAATTAGCACTGATCATCTATAAAATGTGCATCATGTGTAAATGTGCCCGTGCAATTTGATTAGACTGATTCATCTGCTCGCTTTGCGTTGCCAAAGCAGTGCTTTGGCGATACGAATCCTATTACAGAATCCGGATTGTATCTTGTGCAATTTCTTTCGTATGCATTATCTCAATCGTTATTTACCCGCTCTCTCCAATAATCAGGCTCTCTGCGGAGATGCATGACAGCGATTATATAAATATGTTCTGAATCAGCATCATGGGAATACAACAGCCCAAAAGGAAAACGATAAACGAGCGCTCTTCGAACCGATTTACTAAGTGATGTCCACGATTTGGGGTTGGCAGCTATTCTCTGAATGGTTTTGTATACCTCAACTGAAAAATCCAAACCAAGTTCTGCCTGCTGCTCTTCGTAATAGTCTATCGCTTTATTAAATTCTTCTTCAGCTTCTGGGTGGAAACTGTAGGTCATTTAGAGAAGCGTTTTCGAATTTTTTCAAATACCTCTCGACCACTAACAGGTTTTGTCTTTCCTGATTTTAATTCTTCGAGCCGTCTCTCTGCAACTTGTAACCACATGTCTTCGATTTGCTGATCAACCGGGGTTAGGGATTTTAAAACCGAATCAGCAATACTGGCACGTTCTTCCACAGGCAGAGACTCAATCTCTTCAATCAGTTTTTTTGTTGACTTTTCACTCATTTGTTAAAGATAATTGTAATTAAATTATACCATTAACGGCTTTGATATTGATAAATATATACATTTAGTTACATATTTTTTGTAACAAACGACTAAAAATTAATCAGAATTCCAGCGTCATTTGATTCGCCTTCCGGATCTGTTCATAAAAGTTGTTCCGTTTCTTAAACAGCTTTTCAAAGTAATCGATTTGTCTGTCACGATAATCGTAGATAACCGGCAGTTTATCCGACCGGGTAATCCGACCGATATATTGAATAAGTTTGCCTTTGAAAGAAAAAGGATAAACCAGAAAGAGGCAGTCGAACCGGTCGATATCGATCCCTTCCCCGAAGAACTGACCGGTTGTGAGTACGATTTGAAAATGTCCTGCTTTGATTTGCCCCATTTTCGACTCCTGGCTGCGTTTGGAATCATCCCCGCTCAGAGCAATCGTTTCAAAACGATCTTTCAAATATAAATTCAGTACATCGATATGAGCTTTTCGCTCTGTTAAGACGAGAATTGATTTTTTTTGATCGACTACTTCTGCCAGATCTTTGACAATAAGCTGATTCCGTCCGGTATCATAGACGAGAACTCTGGACAGCGTTTCATAGTTATCAATCCGGTAATCAAATGGGGCTTGCAGGTCTGTTTCCCTGATATTGATTTGGATTGTTTTGGTTTTTGTATCATCCAGAAAATCGGATTTGATTTCGGAAAGTATATTGCCGATATATACATAAATCAGGTTTTCATCATTGTTTTTACGCATGGGGGTGGCCGTCAGGCCGTACAGATAGTATGAATAAAACCGGGTGATCGTTTCTCTGAATGTTTTGGCAGGTATGTGATGACACTCGTCAACGATAATTGTGCCGAACGTATCCGGGATTTCCGCATTCTCACCACTGCGGTTCAAAGATTGAATCATTCCCACAGTGACCTGTTTACCGGTTCTTTTTTCAGAACCGGAAAAGCGACCGATATCTTTTTTCGGTATGCCCAGAAACGATTGAATGCGTTCCACCCACTGATCGAAGAGCTGTTTACGGTGAACAATGATCAAAGCGGGCTGTTTTTTCCGGGCGATGTGTTCAAGCCCCATAATTGTTTTGCCGGAACCCGGCGGGGCAACCATGACACCAAAGTCCTTTTTATTCGTCGTTTCAAGGGCTTCCGCCTGAAACGGATAAAGTTTTATATTTGAATTGAAATCTACAGTTTTAAGTTTTTGACGTTTATCAACTACCTTATATGGAATCCCGTTTTCTTTGCAGAAAACAACAAGTTCATCTAAAAATCCACGAGGTATGTTGATTTTATCGTCCTGTTCCCCGATCAGTTTGTAGTATTTTTCGGTTTGAAACGTACTGCGGCCAAGATTTTTCCTGATCAGGTAGTCGGAGTTGACAAAGTTCAACTGCTCTCTGAGGAAAGTGACAAGTTCCGAGTCAAGCTGTTCTTTACTCAGCCGGATTTGATTGTCAATGGTGATGTTTAGCTTATTTGCAGGCTCTTCGTTTACTACAGACACTTTAGATTGTTTTCCCTTGATTGTACTGTATATTTGATCAATCCGGGAAGGGGCAATTTTTTCTATTTCCTGCAAAAATCTCCATTGATCGACAAACGGATCTCCCCTGTCCGGATCCATAAAACAGGTATTTCCCTGTTCCATCGATTTCTTATTCAACGGCAGTGCGATAAGATTGCCGAATCCGGCTCCGGTATGCATATCCTGATTGGGAAACAACCGGTCAAAACCGGCATCCTTATCAAAATCTGATAATATGCCGGCCTCACGCAACAAGTGAAATAGTATTATCCTGCTTTTCCAGGCGGGACAAGGCGTCTGAAAAAAGATCCAGACATGGCCGCCGTTTCCTGATCTGGAACGCTCCAGGTAAGCGGGGAGATCATGTTTTTTACAGGCTTCCAAAAAAACTAAACACTCCCTCATCCATTGCTCTCCATCAAAATCAGCTGCGATAAACCAGGATGTATTGTCTTTCAAAAGAGGGTAAATACCGATGGTTTCTTTCCCTGACAGATGTTGTCGTATCACCTGATCCGTTAATGGCGCAGGCTTTTTATGTTTAAAACCTTTAAACGTTCCCCCCTGGGCCTTGTATTTTTCAAACCTGTCCCAATCAACTTCATAGGCAGGCATATACCCGCTGTTTTCTGCCTTGATCCATCGCCGTGCGTAAATATCTTCCCTGCCCCTGAAAAGGGATCGGAAAACTTTTATTTGTTCTTCAGAAACAGACATGTAGAGATTGTAAATATCATTTTGAGAGTGCTAAAAAAAATTGTCTCCTTGCACGTTTTTTAACGAGTACCCATATCGTCTTGTTTAACATTTGAATAGACTCATATTTCATATAACGTTATAAGATAAAGAGACCTGTAAATACATAAACTATGAATGAAGAAACACTAAAAATACCGGATAAAAAGTTTGATTTCTTCATGAAGCGTGTCAAAGAACTTGGATTCGAAGTATCAGAAAAAAGGAAATCCCGGATAAACGTAAAGAGGTGGTCAGGGAACGCATTAAACAGTCTGAAGAAAAACCTCAACGGCTTGTGGAGTGGGGTGAGGTGAATGATAACTTCAAATTTAACGGAATGAATGCCGTGATAAATCAATAATGAATTGATATCCGAATAAATGGAATCCAGAAAGTAGTCACCAAGGCCCGGATCTTGCCGTTCATAGAAATGAAATCCATTAGTTATATCTCTCTTGGCAGATTCAAGAATCCGAATGGTCATGAAACCTCTTTTCGAATCTCCTTTTTGGCTTTTTTCCAGTCAGTATATTTCAATTTTCCATCTGATACTTCGCCCTTTCTGCGAGCCAACTCATCACCATGCCATTCAGGCGGAGTGTAATCCGGAGATGAGGATAGATCGACCCATAACTTTTCCATTAGCTCAATCTTCTCCTTTTTCGTCAGCTTTTCTATGGTGATTTTCTTACTAATATCAAATTTAAACTATTACATTTTAATCTAATTGCAAGGGTTTGGGACTCGGACTAGGATTTGATAAGAGGCTGGCATATACCCCGGTCATTTACGGGAAATTATTTCACTTCTCCATTATCAACAACTCTTTTCAAGTATTGACGAATTCAAGAGGGACTTCCTTTTTTTCGTCGATCAGGTTTTTAATTTCCTTGTCGTTAAGGAAAAGTTCCATATTAATTCATTATTTACTTTGTCGATAATCTATAAAAATTCATAGAATCAATAAAAACAATAAATTATTATTTTTACTCGCTGCATAAAAAGATTATATGGTACCCGAGTAGGATAAGGGTAAATTTAGTTAATCATTATGACATAATATTACCTTCCCTGGTAAAGATAACATTACAACTCAAAAATTTAATTGCTAACAAAATTTGGCTGCTAAAATGAGTGACTAACTTTTATTTCTCAGCCAATCCCAGTGCTGATAAATCATCACCATTGCCAGGGTATCCAGCTCGCAATATTCCAGCAGGGCTTTAAAAACGGCTTCCCGTTCCGGCTGAGAGACATCATCGAACTGCATCCGGCTCCAGGCCATCATGGCGGTGCCCCCTTCGGCAATATATGCTTCGCCGGTTTCATAATCAGGTATGCCATATCCTATGGGATCCAGCAGTTTGTAAGGACTTAACAGCTTGCCGGTTTTCTCGTCAACCTTGCAGAGGACCTTGTCCTTAATGCTAAGGCCGGAATACGGTTTGGTATATATTTCTTTGAGCCGGGGACTCTCGTTCAAGACGGCCGGCAGAACATCTTTAATGCTGTTGGACCCGCCCATGTATGGGGAATAGTAGTATTTCAGCACCAGCTTCTGCTGATCAACCATTTCGCGTTCACCCCCTCTGGTCATCGTCTGAATCCAGCCGGTCAGTTCTTCGGCATCATCAGGTCTGCGTTCCTGCAGCAGGTCAATCACATCATTCAACACCGTATTTTCAAAATGGTGATACATGAAAACCGTACCGCTGTCTTTTTCCAGCCGCGCTTTTAACGCCCGCACGAAATCAAAACAGGGAAACGCGCCGGGACGCTTTTCAATCCACTCGGCGCTGTGTTCACATCTGCCATCTTCATACACGCTGTGACAGGAAAACTGGAATGGCGTCTTTTTGTAGGGACGCTGGCCTTTGTGAAAGGGTATCGCCGGTGCCACCGCTTCGAAATCGATAAAATGCAAGGGCCAGGTCCAATTCTCCATTTCCTGAAACAGGCCCGGAAGGACGGCTTCCTCCCGGGAGTGATGGCCGGCAGCTTTCATAATCTGGACCGTTTGCCGCTGAGCGTTATCCCAGCTTGTCTGTTGATACAGGTTATCGGGCTTTGCCCTCAGCATCCCGGGAATCAGCTCTTCCATATGGTACACGCCCTGGTCGAGGTATGTCCGGGTTCTTCGTTCGTTCCAGATATCAAAAATGTGCGGTTTCTTCAGGTCAGCTTCCGTCCAGCCGTGGGCGGACCGCCAGCACTCGGCAAAGCCGCTTTTTTCTCCATCGTCCAGCTGCCCGGGATCAACCCGGTACTCGCAGTCTTTGCAATTAAAGCCGGTTGTGACAGGATATTTGGTATTATCTTTTAAATGGCGCCCCAACGCATCAACCCATTCATCAAACCCGGCAGCTTCGGGTTCATTTTCCGGCTCTCGTCCTTTGCTGTTCAGGATCTTTTCCACATACTCTGCCACGTGAACCTGCCGGAGGATTTGCTCGCCCAGATCCTCCCGGCTGACTCCTTCTTTGACTTCAACCCTGCTTCGTCCATTTTCCTCTTTGACCTTAAAGAACTGATGAAGTCCGTCAATTGTCGCCTTTTGCGTCTTATCGATCAGCATCAGATACGGCTCAACCTGATATCCCAGCAAAGCCTTGCGTATGACCCAGGTCTGAAAGGCCACATCAAACAGATACTGCTGCCAGTCGCGGTGGATAAAATCCGAGCGGGCATAAGTAAACGTTTCACCCGGCTCCCAGGATCCGGATTTAACTTCGATCAGATTGATGCGATTGCCTTTCTTCTCAAGCACATCCACCAGAACAAAACAATGCTCATGCTGAATGGCCGCCTCGTAGATGGTCACCTCCTCTTGCCGGAGCAATTCGTTTGTCTGCTTCAAAGAAACAGACTTCTCTTGCCTCATCGGGATATCATGTCCGCCGGGGAAATAGAGTTTGGCCAGTTCGCCAACCTGAAGGCCGCCCTTGGCCAGGGCCTGCAGGAACTCGTCGTCTTCGAGCCTGCTCTTGTATTCCCCGTTATCGTGGTAGAACAATTTCGTAGGGCAATCTAGGGCATGGACAAATTTGGATTTTGTGAGGTAGGTGGACATGGGGCTACGTGTTTAATCCGGAATGATCACCCATTTAAAACTAAGGTTACAATTCCATTAATATGTAGTGCAAAATACCATAATACTCTGGCATTGTCAGTGAACAGATCCCAAAAGCTAATTCATGAAAAATCAGGGACTCAATTCAGAAAGGAACAGGGCCTCCAGGCCGAGTGGTTGCGCTTGAAAGCAACGTCTACTCGATTTCTATGAATTTCCCGGGTTTATGAGCCTTGATGACAGATGGTAATTTCTCAACCAGTGGAAATAAATCTTCATAGATATTGGTTCTGGCTTTCAATAATACGACCTGGATTGAAGAAGAGGAGATAGATTGTTGAAAACTCAGGTTTTTGTCACTGGTTATAAAAACATCAAATTCTCCCTCGGCCATTGACAATAACTCTCCATTCGAAAGGCTCGCCCATCCCATATCAGGAGTAGTTTTTGTAAAGAAATCCTGATCTAATTCCTCAATTCGATACTTCAATTTTTTGGGAAGGCACTCATCCAACAAAATCTTGATCATTTCGTCTGAAGTAGTTGATCCTTAAATCTCTCAAGCACCTGAATAGCTTGTTGCCTGGTTACTGTGGGGAAATCTTCCAGAAATTCGTTTAGGGAATGGTCCGCTTCCAGATATTCAAAAAAAGTGCTAACCGGAACACGTGTACCTTTAAAAACAGGCGTTCCACCAAGAACGTCTTTCCGCCTTTCAATAAGATTGTTTGGAGAAGCCATTTTTATTGAAGAAAAATTTATTGTTGTGCAAACAATATAGTCAACGATTGTTCGACTTAGAAATTTTTACAAACTCAAAGTGTAAGTTGTGACGAAGTTGCTTCGCCCGGGCCCAGAAATCCGGATAATCCTTTATGCACGTCCGTTTTCAGTTGTACAATGTCATTCCAATCCGGAACACGGTTGCATAAATGATTTCCCTAATCGCATTACAAGGTTTCAATGCTGATAGTTCAACAAGAACATACCTGGCAATTAGATATGCTTGTAATGGGGTCAATTTGAATTAAAACTCTTTGTATAAAGTTTCATTACTTGTTATTAAGTATATATTAACATAGGATAGATTATTATTATCAGTATATAATTAGAAAGATTTGGCAGTGTGGGGTAAATCGTCATATATTAGTTGGAGTTACTTCAAACAAAAGCCCGTCAACGAAGTAGCTTAACCAGCAAATCTTTTAGGAAGGCACTCATCCACCAACAAAACCGTGATCATTGTGACTGAAGTAATTGATCCTTAAATCTACCAAGCACCTGAATAGCTTGTTGCCTGGTTACTGTGGGGAAATCTTCCAGAAATTCGTTTAGGGAATGGCCAGTCTTCAGATATTCAAAAAAAGTGCTAACCAGGACACGTGTGCCTTTGAAGACAGGCATTTATGATGTAGCAAACCGGCTTTTGGAAACCGGGATTCTCTCCTACACAGGAAGCGGCCGGCAGCAACTGGTCAAGGTCAGAAATGAATATCCGCTTTTTGAAAGTATTCAACTACTGTTCAAATCAGAATGGAACCGTTACCTTTCATTTCTTGAGACTCTTAAAAAACATACTGAGTCTTTGAATATACTTCCCAAGTCGGTCTGGATTTTTGGAAAAGTAGCCCAGGGGATTGATGATTATGGGGATCCGGTACAAATTGCTTTATTGGGTGAGACTAAATCCATAGATGAGTTAACAAATCAGTTCAGAACCGGATTAGTTGAGGGAAAAGCAGAGTCGCAGTTCGATGTAACCATTGAGACAAGAGGCGTTACGATCGCTGATTTGGAAACCCGAACAGAACTGACCGGAAAGTGTACGATCCTGATCTATGGCGTTGATCCAAATGCTTTTTTGGAATCTTCAGAATCGGAATCAACGACCAAAAAAACCCATGAGGAATTCGACAGAAAGTCATTGGTTCAATCAAAGGCCTGGACAGAGTTGCTGAGAACCTATTCGGAAGGAGTACCTGGTCAGAACTTTTGATAATCAGTTCCGGAATTCGGATCAAATACGAGTAGCCGTCAGATTGATCGTAAAGTTTGTCTTAAAGCGGTCTAATCTTAGCAATATTTCAACTGTTACTGAAAGTTTGCTGGAAGCTATTCGTCCGGAAGAAATCTTTCAGGCTGTCAGTGATTCGGTTGCACTCGGAAATAAAAAAGTTTTCGAGGAAATCGGCCGGTTATTTGCACATTTTCTGGTCGTGTTGAATAAGAACAATAACGAGCATAGACAAGCGACTTCTGATTTTTATTCCCTGATGCAAACAGGTGAGCCGCCGGATGGACAAGGATATCAAGAAAGGCATTCTTCCCGGCGGCTCGCTATAACCAGGTTAATCGTACATTCGGGTGTATATTGTGGTTCAGAGATTGACTAAAAACTATTTTAATTTGAAAAGATAATATCAGTTAAATAACTATCAGACTCATCAGATGCAGGGTATGCAATTACAAAACTTGCTTTCGGCCTTTTTGAAGCAAGAATCCGGGGAATAAGGTTCGTTCCAGTAGCCCACCCATAACTTCCACCTCTCTCATTGGTAACAATTAAAAAGTCGGCTTCCGTTGTAGTTGTTGTGATTTCTTCCATCAATGTGTCAAACGTGTTAAACTCAACGAGTGTCAGATTTGAAGCCGGAGAAATCAGGCTGATAATTTTTTGAATTTGTTCTTTCTCCTCTTCAAGGTGGAAAATCTCCACGGGAGTATTCAGGTTTTCTGCTAATCTGAGTAATGTGCCAAACAAATGTTGATAATTTTTACTCGAGATTTTTTTAGCAGATATCACAAGTCGAATATTTTTGAACGTAGCGATCGGCTGGTCGAGTTTGCATATAAATGCCTGTTGCTTTGTTGTGCTAAGCATTTGATCAACGATGCTTCCGAATACCCTGCTCGAAGTTGTTATTTCTCCGTTCCATCCAATGACAATGTCCGTGATTGCATGTTTTTCAGTTGCAATTCTGATTCCTTCAGCAATATTGAGATTGGTCTCTATTACCGGTGAGGCTTCAGCATTAACTGCATGAATCTGGCCACTTGCTAAATTCAGAATCTTTTGAGCTCTTTCTCTTTGAGCTGCCGCATCCATATATGTATTTATGACCGACAGGGGATAGATTGGGTCTTTTTTCTGCACTTTTATATTTGATGCAAATTCAACCAGCCTTGCTGACGTGGCAGGATTTGCCAGCGGCAATAAAATACGCTGTCTTATTGAAATTTTATCTTCGCTTTCAAGTGTTGTGTCATCAGCGATCCTGTATCCATACTTTTCTACAACTATGGGCCCGATGATACAGGTTGCCAATATCATCATTATGGCACCGTTGAGTATTTCATCGCCAATCAGGCCAATTTCCATCCCTACAAAAACTGCTGCCAGTGTCGCTGCTGCCTGCGAGTTGGTAAGTCCGAAGATCATCCACGCCTGGTCATTTGAAAAGTTGAGTAACCGGGCGCTGGAAAAAGCAGCAAGCCATTTTGTAAAAATTACCGTAATAGTCATCACTCCCATAACGATCCAAACATCAACGCTGCTTATCAGTACCTGAACATCAACTTGCATTCCTACAAAGATGAGAAAGAGGGGGATGAAAAAAGCATCGCCAAAAAATTCAACTCGATTTTTGAGCGGGCCTTTGTTCGAAAGAAGCCTGTTGAATGACAGTCCGGCCATAAATGCACCAACAATCGCTT
Source organism: Balneolaceae bacterium (assembly GCA_007132385.1). Classification (GTDB taxonomy): domain Bacteria; phylum Bacteroidota; class Rhodothermia; order Balneolales; family Balneolaceae; genus SLOU01. The sequence continues at coordinate 10,031 of SLOU01000250.1, forward strand.
CAATGCCAATAACTTCTGCCAGCCATGCGCACATCAACATCATACCAATCACGTATACGTATGTATAACGGCCTTTTTCACCGATAAACTTGAAAAATTTAAAGCTTACCCGTGGCAATATTATAAACATGAAAATCATAAAGAGGGAAAACAGGCCGACTAATGTGATCCAGAACATCATATCGAGATCACCTTCAACTGACCTTGCCACGACTGCGAGAACCAGGAGTGCGGCAGTGTCGGTTAGTATTGTTCCTCCAACAGCGGCTGCGACACTTTTTTCTTTCATCAGCCCCAGTCTTGTAATAATGGGATAGGCGACTAACGTATGGGACGCAAACATGCTTGCAATTAGAATGGAGGCGGCTATTGAATAGCCCATCCAGAAAAATATCAGCGTTCCAAGAATTTGTGGTATAAAGAAGGTGAGTGCTCCGAAAACAACGGTGTTTTTTCGCTCTTTTTTAAACTGATCCAAGTTGATTTCCAACCCGGCAAGAAACATCAAGTAGAGCAGGCCAACTTTTCCAAGCACATCAATGACACCGGCAGCTTCAATGAGTCCAAAACCTTTTGGGCCTACAATGGTACCTGCAAGTAACAATCCTACGATTCCGGGTAAATTTATTTTTTGGAAGAGAATCGGTACAATAAGAATTAGCAATAAGAGTAACCCGAACGTGAGAATGGGTTCTGATGCAATTGAAATAAAAGAAAACAACATGATTACTGTGGTTTTGCAATAGTGAGGCAGCTATAGAATCCACCTGTATTACCGGTGATGGTAATTTATGGGTGAAGTCTGTACGTAATCACATAGTTGTGTGCGTGATGCAGCTCCTCTGAAAGCAAGTTTATATTTCAGAAGCCAAAGGAGCTGCTACAAAAGAAAGGTCCTTTGTCTTCCCTCAAAGCCTGCGAAGTTAGCTGACGGGTTCGGGCTGAGAGAATTAGCCCTATCCAAAACCTGTGTTTCAGAATTCACCCCTAAAAATTGGGTCCTCCGCTCACAACCTGTTATGGATGCAATTTGGCAACAAGAAGATAGACATTTTGCACAAAAGAAATGAGAAATTTTAAACCCGCAAAAAATGGTTTATAAAACTCCAAAAAATAGTAACTATCCGGGGCAATGAAGCTTACAACTCCTCAAAGCACATTCTCTGTGGCCGATCTGATCAACGACAATTAGAATTCCCCACCGATCCACCTGAACGTGACCCCCTGACATGTACAGGTCTTATAAACTAACATGTTTGCGGGAAGCCGATATTGATAAATTGATCGGAAGCAACCCTTTCATAGTCAATTTAATTGATAAACCTTTCGAGAGTATTCATTAAATGCTGCTTCATCTGGCGGGCTTTCTTCAAAGCTTCAGCAATTTTCTCCATCTCAATCAATGCAAATTCTTTTTTCTTGGGTGTTGGAATGAATCGAATATCATCAACTTCATTTGTATCAACGTGCCCCAAAACTTTGCCTTGATAGTGCAAAGCATAAATATGCGGTGATTTTGTTTTTTTTAAACTAACAGATGTGTCTTTTATACTCCTAATTGATGAGTGTCCGTTTGTAGATTTCATTTGTCCACTTTTTTAGTGATTTCGTTAATTGATTAATGTTCAAAGTTTTTATTCATTAATCACACCCTGATTTAATGTTTACTAAACTATACAGATTAATTATAAAGACAGATACAGAATAATTATAATTAATCTACTCTAATAGTGTGTTTTAGGACGTGTTTTTATAATAATTAAGAAATTCAAATGATTGATTTCATAGCCTATTGGCTCCATCATTATGAAATGCATAACACCATCATATTACTCTGCCATTGCCAGTTTTAGTGCAACAAGAACATATCTGGTAATTTGATCTGCTTGTAATGGGATCAATTTGAATTAAAACCCTTTGTATAAAGTTTAATTACTTGTTATTAAACATACATTAATATGTGTTAGATTACTGTTATCAGTATATAAATAGAAAGATTTGGTGGTGTGGGGTAAATCGTCATATATTGATTGGAGTTACTTCAAACAAAAGCCCATCAACGAAGTATCTGTACCAGCAAATCTTTATGGACAAGCAAGGGTAAGACACTTAAAAAATTTTGCCTCATACCATGTCATTTCGATATTTATCAAAAATAGACCTTAAAATTTCGGTAGCTGTAGGTGGGTTAAACACAATGGCATCGGCTCCCATGCGAATTGTATGCGATATCGTATAATCGTAAGACCCGCCGCTTGCCATCATAGGCATATCGGGCAGTGCTTCCCGGATTTTCTGTACCGATTCGGCAGTGGTTTCTCCGGTAACCACATTAAAAATATCGATCCCGGCATCTTTCAGATCACAAACCGGTTCACTGTCGAACATTACCGTATAAATCAAGGGCCTGAAATTTCTCTTCGAATCTTGAAAATAATCTCCGGCGACGTTGGCCGGGTAATCACCACACCGGCAGCTCCGGCTTCAAATGCGCCTTCGGAGAGCCTGATTGTTTTTTCTTCCCGCAACAGCCCGCCGCCAACATCGCAAAAAACGGGTATATTGCTAAACTCAATGATTACGCGGTCGAGTTTATTGGCCTTTTCAAATGGATTAATCGTCATAATCGCATCTGAGACTATGTTCTGTATATGGGCCAGATCCGTACTCAACAGTATCGATTTTACACGTTTTTTACCGAACTGAATACCTGGACAATCCTGGATCGACTCCGGTATTTCGAATTTATTTGCGGTGAGCAGGAAGTCTTGGTTTTCTAAACTCATGTACGTTTCAAATGTCTTTAATTGAACTCTATGTGAAGTGAAGACCGAAAACGTACATCGCTACGCTCAATCTTCTATCAATGCCTGCGAAGTTAGCTGACGGGCTCGGGCTGATAGATGCCCGTTTCGACCGATCGAAATACGCCCCAACTTCCGGGTCCTCCGCTTCATCTGCCAACAAGCTGATGAATTAGGCTGATCTTTTGCTGTGTACTTATAACAATAATACAATTATTTTAGTCTTGGCAGAAACATATCTTTACAAAAAAAATTCATCCCCATGACAGTACCATTTTTTTGGTCAGGCAAAAATCTCAATCACTTATAAATTTTGATCGCACTCGAAAGTAACTCGACCATAGCGGTCTGTCCCGCTTGGCTGTCCCGTTGGACAAACGTACCGCGAACCAGTGATTTCATTCCGGAAGTATTGGTAGGAATAAAGAAAGAATCATCCTTAAAACGTACCCTCACATGACGCTCCCCGTCATCCAACACGAAATTGCAACCGCGTGCCTGACAAACTTCCGTAAGGGTCCCCTCAAAGTAATACTCCTTTTCTTTCTGCTGGTCAAAATTGCGCGACTCCATCACCTTTAGTGAAGCAACCGTATAATCATCACTGATTTCACTTCCGTAGATTTCATAGTCGTCGGTTATGACGACCGGATCGGATAGTGCGATAACATTATCTTGAGCGTGCAGCGCCTGAAAAGACAATAAACAGATAGCAACCAAGAGTGTACAAAGTGACTGAAAGCAGTTTTTCATGCTCATAGCTGTATTATTTTTTGAAAGGTTATAATGTCTCAATATATATCTTCCTGATCATATTATTAACTGGAAGCAGATATTGCAAATCCTGGTTTTTTTATTTGTCAGGAACATCATTGCGAAGAGAATAAACTGTCCACAAAGCCGCAGAAGCATCAACCAAACCAAATAAAATGAGAACTTCAGGAGCAAATCCAAAGGCAACAAAAGCCAGTAAAAAGCACAGCACAGCGAGCCTGCCATGCACCGTCCACCGGTAGAAGTTGTACATTTCCTTTCCGGAGGCCATGAAATAATAATAACCGAGAATAAATACCAGCATCCCGACAACCCGGATCCAGACCTCACGGGTCTCCGGTATCTGGAATAGTGAGAGGAACTGATTTGGCACCAGCATTAATAAAATACCGAGCCCAAACAGATAATAAGCAAATACCCGAATACTGAGAGCTGATTTACTCATCCCCTGTTCCTCTCCTCTTTACTTGGGTAGTTTTCTGCAGCTGCCTGCCGGCAAAATGAATAAACAGTACCCGGTAAAGCTTTTTGAGGCTGCTCTCGAAAAAGAGACTAACCCGCTCAGACCACCTGTGCTCATCCAGCTTTTTATATTTAATGTATTCCTAAAAATTCGAATTTAGACATTCTGTTCTAATTTTTTTGGGGTTCCTTACTTACTGAGTTATACGGCACAACAACTTTTCACCAAACATATCTTTCACTCGAGCTCGATCGTACGTCCGGTTTCTGCGGATTTTTTGGCACTTTCAAGAATTTGCATGACCAGCATGTTGTTTTCCAGTGTGTACAAACTGTAAGGAGGCATCTCAATCTCCCCCCGGATCACCCCGGCAAAGTAGTGAAACGGATCGGTTTCCAGTTGCACTTCCCCTGCACTAACCGTATGACTCACTGTCTCCGACTCCCCGCCTCTTCGAATGTCAACCACATCCGAAGCGGGAGCTTTTACATAACCATCGACCCCGTAGATCTCCATATCTTTACGATCAATTGGCCAGTTCCAGGATGCCTGGATAATCGCCTGAGATTCGGGATAGGTCACAATGATGGTAGCCTCATCGTCCACTTCCGCGTAGATTTCCGGTTTGTGCGTCTGGGTGACAGCCGTCACTGTATGCGGCTGCTCACCGGTCGTAAGCCATGTCATCAGGTTGGCCCCGTAACAGCCGAAGTCCATCAGCGCACCTCCACCATTGAGCACGGGATCAATCAGCCAATCCAAAAACTCGGGGCCGACTCCGATCTCCTTCGGTCCCATATGTCCGTGATGAAACATCGCTTTTCTGATCTCACCGAAATCCTCCCGGTTTTGGGTGAAAAGTTGTTTGGTTTTTTCCGTACTGGGATACCAGGAAGTCTCATAGTTGGTCAGCAGATGAATCCCGTGATCTTCGGCCAGCGCTTTCATCTGCATTGCGTGGTCTAGGCTGACCGCAAGCGGCTTCTCCACCATCACGTGTACTCCACGGGGGGCAGCGGCTTCCACTACCGATAAATGATCGTAAACCGCCCCGAACGCAAGCAATCCCGACGGCTGCAGTTCGTCGAGCATCTCATCCAAATCATCAAAAAACAGGTCACGGTCCAAATTGTAATTGTTAATAAACTGCCTGACCAACTCCTCATCCGGTTCATAAACCCCGATCACGTAATCACCGGCCGCAAAATGATCCTGAAAGATCCAGTGAGCATGCCCGTGCGACAAACCGGCAACGGCCATGGTGACAGGTTCAGCAGAACTGTCATTTAAACCATTTGCCGGCTGAGATGCAGTTGCCGAAAACCCGGCTGAAGTCAAAAGTAGACTTGCGAAATAAAGAATCCAATGCATAAACTTAAGGTTGTTTTAATGTTTTGTATTGCAGAATGCTGGAATTTACAAAAAATAAACTTTCCGGATACCTCAGCTTGATGAACCCGAAATGGGAAAGCATGAGCCGTACTGCGAAACAGTCAAGAGAGGAAATTTGACAGCTTGATGTACTGGTGATCACCATCTTTCCCGGCCGGGTGCCAGGCAACCGGTTCTCCGCGATGTTAAAGCCTTTCAAGCCGCTTACAGGCTTCCTCCAGTTCCTCTTCTTTTTTTGCAAAACAAAATCGCAGCAGATACCTACCGTCAGACGGTTCGGTATAAAACGAACCGCCGGGAATCGACCCCACACCTGTGCGGTCGATCAGCGTAAAACAGGCCTGCCGGTCGTCGGTAAATCCGGGCTGACCAGACAGCGGTCTGAAACTGGCAAATACGTAATAAGCGCCTTCTGGCCAGGGTACCTCGAATCCGGCGCTTTCGAGAGCCTTGCACATGCGGCTCCGTTTTGCGGTATAATCCCTGAGAAGGCTTTCATAATAGGTGGGATCGGTTGCGAAACCATCGGCAAGACCGAATTGCAAGGGGGTTGGCGCACAGATATAAATAATATCACTCAGCAATCCCATTTTTTCAATAATCTTCTCAGGGCCGGCTGCATATCCAAGTCTCCAGCCGGTCATATTGAAAGTCTTTGAAAAGCTGCTCAGAGTGATCGTTCGCTTAAATGCACCATCCAGCGAGGCGAGTGAGACGTGGCTGCGCCCTTCGTAGGTCATATATTCATATACTTCATCGGTGATAGCGTAGAGGTCGTGTCTGTTCATCAGGTCCAGCAGCCGTTCCAGTTCCCTGCGGCTCCATACCTTGCCACACGGGTTATTAGGGGTAGTAAGGACAATCGCTTTGGTCTTTGATGTGATAAGCGACTCGAGACGATCAAAATCAATCTCCCAACCAGGCGGGTGAAGCGGCAGGGTTTTCTGTTTCACATCTCGTAGTTTCAGCAGTTTACTATGATAGCCATACAAAGGCTCAAACTGGATTACTTCGTCACCGGGATCAAACAGTGCAAAAGCAGCAGCGACAAAACCGCCGGTGGATCCGGACGTAACCAGTATGTTTTCAGGTCCCTGGATTGGAATCTTGTTGAAAGTGGATACTTTTTCTTTGATTCGATCTTTCAGCGGCTCTACCCCGTCATACGGAGCATAGATGGATTTGTCACGATCAATCGCCGATTTGGCTCCCTGTTTAATGGCATCCGGAGCGGGCATGTCACACACACCTTGTCCCAGGTTGATACCGTTTACAGCTCTGACCCGTGCGGTAACCGCTCGGATATCACTTTGTTGAAGCCCGTCAGTAAGAGAAGAAAGAGATTTCATAAAACGTCAGGTTCTGTCTTTTTAGCAAGAATATGTTTGACACGATACCATTAGAATTGACGAACGTTTCTGGCACGTAAATTACTTCCTGGTGGGCTTTTGTTTGAAGTAACTCCAAGTAATATAAGGCCACCTGGACCGCTTCACCAAATCTTTTTTTAATCAGACATGTAAAGGTTAACTAATAGTATTTATAGTACTATTAATATATAACTAATATCTACTCATATTGGAGCTGGCCTTTGCAAAACTTCAAGAATAATTGAGATCTATATTTTCTCATTTCACGGTTTGATGTTTGGCCGGTATGGTTCCTGGTTATCCCCTTGCTGGCATTTTTAAAAATCAAATCAGCTGTTTTTTCTATATTATTAACTTGAATTCTCCGGAATAGAAAACGTTCATCACCCGAATACCGCTCTTTTAAGAAGTGAAAACACAGTTTTTTACATATTTACAGTTCCAATAAAAATCGACCGCCAGTGAGTACAGCCGGTTTCTCAATCATCTTTTGTTTAGTCCTGTTCATTCTTATCCGTGTGAATTGGCGATTTGAAATGGGTTTATCCATACTCATTTTGTTGCCTTTATTTCTCAGTCAGGTAATTCCGGTGCCTCAACAAATATTGAATATCACCAATATTGGTTATCCGGAAACTGTGGATTTAGATCGTCAGGTTCAGCGGGAAAACGAACCCTGTTTATTATTACTCAACTGGTCGGTCGGATATATTGATCCTCAATTCCAGGTTTCTGAAGATGATGTCATTCATTCCATGAATCGTGTAGTGAATCTGTGGGCAACAGCGGTAGACAGCCTGAATTCCCGTCAATTGGAAGAGGGTGGTGTCACGGTACAACTGGTCTACGACGACCGCCAGGAGAGATCGAGAACTGAATTGCAATTACGTGAAACCCTGCAATCAAAAAGAGCTCTGATTGATCAGCTTAAAGAACAACACAACGCCCGGATGAGAGAATATGTGGAGCAATCGGCAGAGTACCTGCAACTTGAAACCGTGTATACGGGGAGAGTTGATCGACTCAACGACTGGATACTTGAAATCAACGAAGCCGGGGGATTTTCAGAGCCGGAATGGGACCAGCTCCGGGCTGCCCGATCGAACTTGCAAGAGATGCTGCAGATCAAAGATGACAAACGTGATGAGCTCAATACATTGGTCGATAAACTCAACGATCTGACAATCAGCTTAAACCAAATTATACATGACCGGAACATGCTGGTTGCCGATTACAACAGCGAGTTTTCGACCGGGGACCGTTTTGTGAGCGGAACCTATGAACGCAGAGGCGGACAAAGTATGATTACGGTTTATCAGTTTATGACCCTTCATGAACTGGAGCTGGTTTTGGCCCATGAGTTTGGCCATGCACTCGGGATTGACCATGTGTCCAACCCACAATCGGTCATGTTTGAACTGATGGCCGATCAATCCTATTTTACCCAGATCGAGTTAACGGAGGAAGACAAAGCCGCTGCCCGGGCACTTTGTCCATAAATCGAAACCCGTAGCCACCCCGGTTTTCGGGCCACAGCCAGCATTAACAATAAAAAGCAACATCGGAGGTAGCCTGATTCAACACTCTCGGCATATGGTTACCTCACACCCTGTATCCTTCAACATCTTCAGCTCCGTTTCCAGAATTTTTCTGGTAATAGAAACTTTTTTTACCATCTGAATTAATTTAATTCTATTGTTTATCGTTTTTAAGGAACTTAAGATCAATACACAGATACAAGCTTTCCATTATTAAATATACTGCTATGATCAGAAAAATAAACTCTTGTCTCATTATTGTGCTTGCCGCCGGACTTATCAATATTTCCTGTGAAGG
>SLOU01000248.1 GCA_007132385.1 Balneolaceae bacterium
CCGAGGATATTGACGAATACCTGGCCGGGGAAGCAGCCCGGTATGGAATGCCCGTGGATCAGATAAAACAGTATTTTGCTCAAAATCCGAATCAGCTCGAAAGTATGAGAAGTAATATCCGTGAAGAAAAAATCATCTCAAAACTTGAAGAAACGGTAAAAATAAAAGAGCTTTCGAAGGAGGAGTTTCAAAAACAGCAGGAAGTGAAAGCAGAAGAGGATCAGGAATAGTTTTCAATTGCAACTAAGATAGAATTTAATCAGATTACAGAAAAAATCTATGTCCATCAATCAACCGCTATTTGAAATGCCGAATATGGAAAATGTTTCTCAGATACAGAGCAATTTGATCCCTATGGTCGTAGAAACGACCAGCCGGGGTGAAAGAGCATATGATATCTACTCGCGGCTGTTGAAAGACCGGATTATCTTTTTGGGTACCCCGGTAAATGATGCTGTAGCCAGTTCAATTGTCGCCCAGATGTTGTTTCTTGAATCTGAGGATCATGAAAAGGATATTAATCTTTATATCAACAGTCCGGGAGGTGTCGTTTCGTCCGGGCTCGCAATTTATGATACGATGCAGTTTGTACGCTGTGATATAGCCGTTACCTGTGTGGGCATGGCTGCATCTATGGGAGCCGTTTTACTGGCTGCCGGCGAGAAGGGCAAGCGAAGCCTGTTGCCCCATGCACGGGTGATGATTCACCAGCCCCTTGGAGGTGTACAGGGACAGGCCAGCGATATTGAAATCGAAGCAGCCGAAATTCTGAGAATCAAGAATCTATTGACGGATATATTGGCTGAACATACTGAAAAAGATTCCGAGCAGATTAAATTAGATTCCGACCGGAATAAATGGATGAGTGCGAAAGAAGCACTTGACTATGGAATCGTTGACCGAATTATGGAACGTAAACCAAAAAAATAAGACAGCCGGTAGCGGATAAATTTAGATTCAAATGAATTATCTGCAGAGAGGGTAACCCATTATGAGTGATATCAGAAATAAAGACCTTGTACACTGTTCTTTTTGCGGACGATCGAGCAACGAAGTCAATAGCATGGTGGCCGGTCCGGATGTGTATATTTGTGATCATTGTGTCGAGGATGCAGCCAGTATTATAAAAAGTGATTTGGCTTCCCTCACCAGACGCCGTGAAAAACAGTATAAATCAAACCTGAAACCGCTGGAGATCAAGGGACAGCTGGATGAGTATGTTATCGGTCAGGAAGATGCGAAAAAAACTCTTTCTGTGGCGGTATACAACCATTATAAGCGGATCAATGCTGTAAATACCGAGGAGTTTGAAGATACCGAGGTAGAAAAAAGCAATATTGTACTTCTTGGACCTACCGGCTGTGGAAAAACCCTGCTGGCTCGTACCTTGGCTGATATTATCGATGTACCGTTTACCATAGCCGATGCCACAGTACTAACGGAAGCCGGTTATGTGGGTGAAGACGTGGAGAGTATTCTGAGCAATCTTCTCCAGGCGGCCGATTATGATGTGGACCGGGCCCGGCGCGGTATCGTTTATATCGATGAAGTAGACAAGGTTGCACGTAAAAGTGACAACCCGTCCATTACACGGGACGTTTCGGGTGAAGGTGTACAACAGGCATTGTTGAAAATTCTGGAAGGTACGGTAGCCAATATCCCTCCAAAAGGCGGGCGCAAGCATCCTGAGCAGAGCTTTATTAAACTCGATACACGAAATATTCTGTTCATTTGTGGTGGTGCCTTCAGCGGGCTGGAGGAAATTATTTCCCGACGACTGTCGACCAGTTCTATGGGCTTTCACTCCGACCAGCAAGTGAAATTCGACAAGAACCATCCCGATATTTTTACCTATGTGGAAGCCGAAGATCTGCAAAAATATGGCCTGATCCCTGAGTTGGTGGGACGCCTGCCGGTGATTTCCGGATTGCAGGAACTTTCAAAAGAGGCTATGGTCGATATTCTGGTAAAGCCGAAGAACGCTATCACGAAACAGTACAAAAAACTGTTCAAGATGGAAGGTGTCGACCTTGCTTTTGAAGAGGATGCCCTGGATTCGATTGTCGAGAAGGCGCAAAAAAGAAAAACCGGCGCCAGGGGTTTACGGTCAATTCTGGAGGATGCCATGCTCGATATCATGTTTACACTTCCTTCCCAGAAGAACGTAAAGCGTTGTATTATCACGAAAGATACAATTGAACATAAAGCTCCCCCTGTTTACGAAAAACAGAAAGCTTCGGCCTGAAAGGAGTAACCTCCACGGGTGTGATGACTGCTAATCCGAATGTTTAACAAATAATCTTGGCAGGCATTTCGTTTTTTAGGATATTCCGATGATGGACTTTCCCCGATCGAAACCAAGAATTTATGCAGGTCTTTTTACCCGGTAGCCGGATCAAGATTGTATTGCTTACCCTGTTGATAATCCTGGGTGTTGGTTCCTATTTCTATAACCAGTATCTGATTGAGAAAATAAGGGAACAGGAAAGTGCAAGTGTAGAACTCTGGGCGAAAGCGATTGAGTTTACCAGTCAGCCGGTTCATGATATGGTAAGCAATAACCTGAATAGCTCCGCCGATATCCTGTCGGATATCGCGCAGGTTCCGGACAGCGTGATCACCATGATTCGGGAAGCCGAGCATGCAAGATCAACTTTCGATTTTGTATCTGTAAATTTAATTCGGGGCGACCGATTTCAGGTGCCGACGGTACTGGTGAATGAGGATGGTGAAATCCTTTTTCATAACTATGTGGATGAAGAAAACCTGGGACCTGAATTGATCCGTCAATTTGCTTCCATCCACGATCCTGTAGAAATTATTTTGGGAGATGAACAGATCCAGCAAAAGCAATATGTCTATTACGGAGAAAGTCAGACGGTCCAGTTCCTGAGGTACTTTCCTTACATTCAGTTCGGACTGTTGGCCCTTTTACTGGGAATCGGATATACGGGATACAAGAGTATTACACGTTCGGAACAGTCTAATCTCTGGGTGGGTATGGCAAAGGAAGCGGCCCATCAACTCGGAACCCCGATATCAAGTCTTTATGGATGGATTCAGCTTCTAAAGGATAAGGAAAAAGACCAGTCGGAAACGGGAGTTATCATTCACGAGATTGAAAACGATGTAAGCCGACTGAAAGGTGTTGCTGAACGGTTTAATAAAATCGGTTCAGAGCCGGAACTGCGGGAAACGAGACTGGAACCGATTATCGAACAGGTCGTACGTTATATGGAGTCGCGGCTGCCACAACTCTGGAAGCAGGTGGAAGTGCGTAAATCGATCAATACCACCGCAAGGGTCAATGTAAATGCAGAATTGTTCAACTGGGCGATGGAAAACCTGATAAAAAATGCGATGGACGCGATCCGGGAAAATTCAGACGGAGCATTTTTGGCCATCAGGGTCAATCAACTGGAAGATGATGTCTATATCGATATCGAAGATTCAGGATCAGGAATCGATCGAAAATATATCAATGAAGTGTTTAAACCCGGCTTCAGTACGAAAAAAAGAGGCTGGGGTCTCGGGCTGAGCCTGACAAAACGGATCATTGAGGATTATCACAACGGCAGGCTGGAAATATTACATTCGGAGATTTCCTCCGGTACAACAATGCGTATTACGCTAAAAGCGGCCGGGAAGGGGAATAACCTTGAGTCATAATCTGCCGGAGCATTTGAGGCTGGGATTCGTTTATATTTTGCCTACGATTGATATCAAACCTTGTAGCCTTTCCAAGACTTAATCGCCGGCAAATCCGCGTTTTTGAGCATACTCCATTAGCTGAGCCTTTAGCAGGTTTCGTCCGCGATGCAGGCGGGAACGGATTGTGCCTATAGGAACATCAAGCATGTTGGCGATTTCTTCATACGTAAACCCTTCGACATCACAAAGAAGGACAACGGTACGAAAATCTTCAGGAAGTTCCTCAAGAGCATTCGTGATATCGTCATCCATCAGCTCGCGGTACATTCTGTCTTCGAGATCCGACGTATCGGTGCGTTCAGCCCTCACTGTCTCGTAGAAGGTGGATACTTCATCATAATCCACCTGTTGGGGCTTTTTGGATTTTTTTCGGTAGTTGTTGATATAGGAGTTTTTAAGAATGCGGAAAAGCCACGCCTTGGCATTGGTTCCTTTTTCGTAACTGCTGAAAAATCGGTAAGCTTTAACAATCGTATCCTGCACCAGATCTTCCGCATCGTTCGGATCAGTGGTAAGCCTCAATCCAAAATTATATAACGCATCGAGATGAGGCAAGATTTCATCGTTAAAATCTTCCTGTTTGCGAATTTCTTTTTTTGTGAGCTCTGCCATCCCGCTGTCTCTGAGCTTTGTAGGTTACGCTTGCAATTCAGTAACTAAATGAGCTAAACAATACCAAACATCAACAAATTGAGAGTACTCTTATGTTTATTCCGTACCCTCCGCATGAAATTATTCAGATCTGTAAGACAGTTCCAATAGTTACTTTTGATAGGAGTGTTAACAGATTTAAATAAGACAGACTGAAAATGGAGATGTTGTATGGGATTATATTTTCTCACCGTTACTATTCAATTTACCGACTCTCTACTTATCTCGACATAATCACCAAAATATCGTAAATAGCATGAGTCCACGCTGCCATCCCAAAACCCCTTATAACATAAATAAGATTTAGCGCCAAGCCAAACAAAAAACGAAATAAAAATGATCCCAAAGTAAAAGGATCACCGAATTCACCGATATAGTGAACCGCACTGAAACAGAGGGCTGCGAGGATCACTGCGGACGCATTTGCTGCCCCTTTATGAGTAAAAACCTTCTTGAAGATCCATAAAAGGAATGATACCAGTATGACCCTGAAAAATAGTTCTTCGTAGAGTCCGGCTCCGAGTGAGAGGGCAATGAGCTGCAATCGACTGAGTTCCTGGAGTGAGGAACCGGACGCAGCCATCAATATCGATTGCAGTAAGAATGATATGCCGATTGCCAAAATTACAGCCAGGAATAACGACTCCAACAGCATCAAAAAGAAATACCGGTATTTCAATTTTTTCAACTGGTAACGATCGCGCCAGAGAATGACCGCACCAGCCACAGCAGCGATAAAAAAAGTGGCAGAGAGGGCATTAAATCCAAGACTGCCAAAAATCATTTTAAACCAGGCGTCGACTGAAATACGTACCAGGTATTCGGCATCCGGTTGGGAAATCAGGATCAGGAATTCATACAGAAGTAAAAGCGGGATACATATCAGGTAACTGTAAAGCAGAGTGGAAGAATCCCGGAAATAACCCGCAGAGGTTCTTCTGTAATCGGAATTCATCTACCTACTTCCTGGTAGATATTTGCGGTGGCCAGGTCCGGTGTTACGAATCTCAGGGCTTCAAAAGCCCGGTGAGAAAGCATCAATCCATCATTAGAGGTTCTGTCGTTAATCTTTACATAGACCCCGCGGCCATTTTGCGGATTTTCAACATAGATAATGCTGCCCAGGGTAATATTTTCATGTGCGGCTGTTAACTGCGAGGGGCTGTAAAGTTCACCGCTCGTCGTTGTGGATCCGGCTGAATTATCGTTGTACACCCGGATATTAACTTGCCCCAGATTCCTTAGGCCGGCACTTTTTCGATAGGGATTTTCAAACGCTCGATTGGGGGGTAAAAGCACTGTAAGGCGCTGTCCGCTGCCAAGTGAAGCGAGATCGACTCCGGGATTGAGCGAGCGGAGCTCTACTTCGGTCATGGAAAAACGTTCAAGTACCGACCCCATATTTTCACCAGACTCAACCATGTAGTTTACAAATCTTCCCTGTGGGGTCGATTCTTCATAATCTTCATCCACTACCGGGGTCGACTGCGATTCACGTACTATCAATTGCTGACCCACCCGGATCATATCATCATCCAGGTTGTTAAGCTGCCGTAATTCATCAGTTGTCATACCGTGTTGACTGGCTATCAGGTTCAGATAGTCACCGCTTCTGACCGTGTAATAGGTACTGGCAGCAGAGGTCGGGCCTACAATCGACTCCCGGTCGATTTGCTGAATCTGCTCTTCTTCTGTCTCGGGTTCGGGTAATTGTTCGGAATCATCGCCGGTATCGGCATCGGTGTAGATTACCAGTTCCTGGCCAACGGATAATACCGTTGTTTGAAGGTCGTTCCATTGCTGAATTTCGGCGGTCGTAACGTTATACTGCCGGCTGATCGAAAATAGCGTTTCCTGCGATCCAACCGTATGGGTAACAGCACCCTGTTCTCGCGGAGGGGTTACCCTGATTTCCATTCCAACGCTCAGGTCGTCTACGCCAAGATCATTCCACTCCCTTAGTTCGGCAACCGAAACATCGTACTGCCGGGAAATGCTGAAGAGCGTGTCGCCTTGTCGAACGGTATGGGTGTCGCTGTTGTCCTGGGCAATCGATTCAGGCGGAATCATCAGAATGATTAAACCGGCTGCTAAAACAGCTTTGAAGAATGATATTACCCGGCTGTAGTTAACTTTCATGATCAGCTTCTCTAAGCTCCTCCAATGCTTCATTTAATTCCGACAGTGTTTTAGGGTTGTGATTTTGTGCGGCCAGAACTGCACCTTCCCGGAACATCCTTTCGGCATCGCCTTTACGGTCCATATCCTGGTAAAGCTTACCCAGATGGTAATATGTACCCAGATAACCGGGATCATTTTTGTAGATGGACTCAAATAATGTTAACGCTTTTTCAACCTGATTGTTTTTCAGAAGTTCCAGTGCAAGTGCAAATTTGGAAAAGGAATCGTCCGGATTATCCCGGACATACCGGGCAAGGCGTTTTATTTTTTCTGATAGTGTGGTCATTTCAGGATTGAACCGGATTATACCTTTCAGCGATTTCTTCAATGGAATCACCGCCATACTTCTCAAGTAAAGCATTGGCAAGAACAGGTGCAATGACACTTTCGGCAACCACCACGGCTCTCGGCAATGCGCAGACGTCCGATCGCTCATAACGGGTGTCTTGTTGTTCTTTGGATACAAAATCAACCGTTTTTAACGGTTTGATCATGGTAGGAATCGGTTTCATCGCTCCGCGGATGATCAGGGGCATTCCGGTTGAGGTACCGCCTTCGATTCCTCCTGCGCGGTTGGTACGCCGCTCAAAGCGGCCCTTCTCGTAGGTGATTTCATCGTGGACATTATGTCCGGGCCTGGCAGCAGCTTCAAACCCAAGCCCGATTTCAACTCCTTTCATCGCCTGAGTCCCCATAATGGCCTGGGCCAGTTGCCCGTCGAGCTTGCGGTCCCAGTGGACGTAGCTGCCGAGGCCGGGCGGGAGGCCGGTAACGATAATCTCATACACTCCTCCGAGTGAAGAGCCTTCCTTGCGTTTTATTTTAATCTCTTCACGCATCTGTCCGCTCAGTTCTTTATCCAGGCAACGAACATCAGATTCGTCGGCATTGCGGTAAATCGACTCGGCTCCGGTTTCGATGAATGATTCGGTTATGCTGCGAACCTGGTCCCAGCTTTGGTAACCAACCGCACCGATACGGATCACATGCGCTCCGATTTCAATGCCGAAATGCTTCAGAAATAGCCTTGCAACCGTACAACAAGCAACACGCATAGCAGTTTCGCGTGCACTGGAACGTTCGATAACAGGCCGGATATCGTCAAAACGATATTTCTGCACACCCACCAGGTCGGCATGACCCGGCCTCGACAGGGTAACCGGTTCCACACCTTTTCCATCACCTTCCCGGGCCATGACTTTTGGCCAGTTACTGTCGTCTTTTTCATAAGCACGGTTGGGCATTCTCATCGCAAGGGGAGAACCGATCGTTTTACCAAAGCGTAATCCGCTGGTAATTTCAGCATGGTCTTTTTCAAAAGCCATCCTGCCGCCACGGCCGTAACCTTTTTGTCTCCTTTCAAGGTGGTGGGCAATACTGTCTTCATTCAGCGGAAGGCCTGCAGGTACACCTTCTACAATTCCGGTGATCTCGGGTCCGTGTGATTCACCGGCAGTCAAATATCGAATCATAAAAAATTAAGATTTAAACATATTTAAACCAGCAATTATCCTTTTAAGATAGAGAATTTTCCGCTGCATGTTGCTAAACAATTCGTTCAAATGCCCGTGATTGTGTACTTTGGGAAAATTTGCAAATCACAATTGCACAAAAACTTTTGTAATTTGCCAAACTGCCACATTACCCCGAAACAGTAAATGACGATCGAAGATCGCACTGAGAGGCAGGCGCAGTGAACAAACAAGATGAAAGGACTCAACGAATTAGGAAAATATAGTACACTACTGTACCAGGCTTTACGTTCGTCCACAGAAATCAAGACCTACCGTAAAAATCTTGTTTCTGAACTCGTAAAAGTTGGTGTGGATTCGTTGGGGATCATTATGCTGACAGGAGTTTTTACCGGGGCTGTGTTGACCATTCAGACGGCATACCAGCTTCAGCTTTCATTTATTCCGATCTCCACAATCGGGTCTATTGTATCGGAATCCATCCTGATTGAACTTGCAGCGGTTATCTCCAGTCTTGTGTTGGCTGGCAAAGTGGGGGCACGCATAGCAACGGAGCTGGGATCCATGAAGGTAAGTGAGCAGATTGATGCTCTCGAGTCGATGGGATTCAATTCGGTCTCCTTCCTGGTGGTTCCGCGCGTACTTGCGGGCCTGATGATGTTTCCGGTTCTTTACGTGGTGGCGAGTGTATTCGGAATTGGCGGCGGCCTGATAGCCGGCATGTTAACCGGTGTCATTCCTGCCTCGGAATTTATAAAAGGGGCTCAGTTATATTTTGAGCCCTGGATTGTCTTGTTCGGCTTTGTAAAATCGATTGTTTTCGGCTTTGTCATAACATCTGTTGCATGTTATAAAGGGTATTATACCAGCGGAGGGGCCGAAGGGGTTGGCAAGAGCACAACACAGGCAACGGTTTTGGGTTGTATGTATGTGTTGCTGGCCGATTTTTTACTGGCAACCCTGTTGCTCTAACTGATAGACTATATGATAGAAATCAAAAACCTGAAAAAAAGTTTCGGCAACCTGCTGGTCTGGCAAGATGTTTCTCTGAATATAGATAATGGAGAAACAGTGGCGATTATCGGACGTTCCGGATGTGGCAAGTCTGTTCTGATGAAACATATCAATGCACTGCTCATACCGGATGAAGGTGAGGTGTTGATTGATGGGGAAAACATACACCAGATGGATTATGTACAAACCCGCAAAATGAGACAGCGTTTTGGGGTACTTTTCCAGGGGTCAGCACTTTTCGATTCAATCAATACGTTTGAAAACGTTGCGTTTCCACTGCGATATTTTACCAACCGAAGCGAGGATGAGATCCGCATTGATGTCATGGAAGCCCTGGAGCTGGTTGGACTTGAAGAGGCTTGGGAGAAACAAACTTCTGAACTTTCGGGCGGTATGAGGAAGCGGGTTGCACTGGCCAGGGCCACGATTCTGAAACCCGATTATATGATGTATGATGAACCGACTTCAGGGCTGGATCCGGAAACATCGGATGAAATCAATCAACTGATTATGCAAATGTCGGAACAACTGAAAATTACCTCTGTAGTGGTAACTCACGATATGCATAGTGTGCTGGAAGTAGCCGATAGTGTGGCTTTTCTCGATCAAGCCCGGCTTAGCTGGTTCGGAACCGTGGAAGAATTAAGGCAAACCGATCACGAAGCGCTGCTTCGCTTTGTTACAGCAAGTGAATATCAGGTGAAGGTATGATTAATATTAACAGTAAAAATACTATTTTCGAATGTTGACAGAAATTTAAAATGAGGTAAGCGGAACTGCTGATATTTAAAAAATACACCGGAAAGATAAAAACAGCAAAATGTCAGGGTAACTGACAGTGAATTTCTTATCAACATCCATTTTTTTGGAACTAACGAATACTATCAATTATGAGCAATGAGTTTAAAATCGGCCTTACGGTCATTATCGCTTTTGTTGCTGTCTATTTGGGGTTACGCTTTTTAATGGACGAGCCTATCTTCCAGACAACCCAGGAAGTTGTAACGACCTTCGAGCGAGTAGATGGCCTGGCAACCGGAAATATAGTTTATATGAATGGCGTCAGGATCGGTGCAGTGCGCAGTATCAATTTTACTGATGATAACCTGGTACGGGTCGGGATGGGTATCGACCATGGAGTGCAAATACCTGTCGATTCCAAAGCAAGACTTTCGTCTGTCAATATACTGGAAGGAAAAGCGATCCTCATTGAGAGAGGAACATCGGACGAAATTCTGGCTGATGGAGGATACATAGAAGGAATCTATGTAGATACGTTTTTGGAAACACTTGGCGACATGGGGGATGAATTGGGGGATGATATATCGGCTTCCGTTAATGAATTGAATGTGTTTCTTGCCCAGCTTAACCGGGCATTCGATGATGAACGCCGCGAATCGATCGGAGAGTCGATCCTCAATGTTGAATCGGCAACTTCTGCAGTATCCCGTCTGCTGGCAGAAAGAGAGCGTGAGCTGGATCAGGCCATACTTTCTGCAAGCAGAATACTGGCTCAACTCGATACGATGGCGACGGATAACCGGGCGGAAGTGGACAGCCTTATGGCCAATCTGAACGAGTCTTCAAAAGACCTGCGAAAAGTCAGCCGTGAACTCGATCAGACCGTTAATCATCTGAACGATATGCTTCTTAAAATCAATGAAGGAGATGGAACACTCGGAAAACTGATGAACGATCCCTCACTATATAACAATGCCGACAGCCTTTCAGTGGAACTGCGGAACCTGATCAAAGGGATCAACGACAATCCAGGCAGGTACCTGAGGCATATGAATCTGATTGATGTGTTTTAAAAATCAGCCCTGTCATTTTTCAGTATCCCTTGAATTTTTTGCCGGAATTTGAAGAATTTAAAATGAACACGCTGTTTCTGCGTTATGAATGAGCGGTACATTGCTCTTCGCAGCATGTTGCCGTATATTTAATTTTGTTTTCGAAATACGAAAGTTCTTGTTTGAATTAAACCACCAAAGAGTATAAAAAAGAGATATTTATTATGGGTGCAATGTCAAAAATGAGAAACAGTACCCCTATTATTTTGTGGGTGCTGATCTTTTCATTCGGAATTTTATGGGTTTTGCAGGATACACAGGTTTTTGACGCGCTGGCAGGAGGACCCGCTTACCTGGGATCGGTTAATGGTGATAATATTACACACGAAGAGTTTAATAACCGGGTGAGTTACTACGTGGATCAGTATAACCAGCAAACTGATGCGCCAATGCCGTCTGATATGCGTACCAATATGGAGAGTCAGGCATGGGATGACCTTGTCGCCGAGCGCTTGATGGCTCAGAAAATGGAAAAATTGGGCATAAAAGTGACGGACGATGAACTGATTAACATGATTACGGGAGACAATCCTGACCCGTTCATTCGTCAGCAGTTCCAGGATGAAGATGGTAATATCGACAGAATAGCCCTTCAGGCTGCGATTGAAGCTCCGGAAAACCAGGAAGTATGGGTGATGATCGAACAGCAGCTCAGGCAAAACCGTCAGCAGCAAAAAATGTCCAATTATATTATGTCTGGCCTGCGTGTGAGCAACAGTGATATCAATAAAGCATACAGGAAACAGAATAGTTATGCTGATGTTCGATACATACGGTTTCCTTACAGTGAGATTTCGGATGACGAGATTTCGGTCAGTGATCAGGAAATTCAACAGTATTATGACAATAACAGAGACCAATTTCACCGGGAAGAGACGTACAGATTCCGTTATGTAGCTTTCGATAAAACACCAACGGCGGAGGATACCATGAGAATCCGCCAGGATGTGGAAGATCTGCGCGAACAATTGGCTATGGAAGAGGATTATGAAGATTTTTTCCAGCGTTACCAGTCAGCCACCCAGTTTCGGGATACTTACATTCATCCGGAAGATATTCGGGATGAATACCGTCCGGTTCTCGATCTTGAAGTTGGAGAAGTGAGTGAAGTAATTATGATCAATGGTGATCCATTTATCTTCAAGAAAATTGACGAAAGAGACGGGGAGATTAAATTTGCACCGTTTTCCTACAATGTTGAAGCCGACCCGATTGCAACGATCGATCGCCTGGCGGAAGAAGCCGATGAGTTCAGCTTTTTTGCAGGTGAAGACGGATTTGAAGAAGAAGCCGACCAACAGGGATATGAAGTTCGTTCTGCAAACGCTATTAAAGACTCCCCAGTCATACCGGATATCGGTGAGGCACGACTTCTGGTGAATGAACTGGAAAGGATGCGCCGCGGTAATATCACAGACCCGATTGAACTGTCGGATATGTTTGTTGTTGCCAAACTGGACCAGGTTACTTCGGCCGGACCGCGACCACTGAATGAAGTTCGTTCACAAATAGAAAATACCTTGCGTAATCAAAAACGTGCAGAGGCCGCCGTACAGCGGGCACGGGACACCGTACAGGGGACTGAAACACTCGAAGAGCTGGCCGAAGCAAGTGGTAAAGAGATTCAAAATGCCAATAATATCCGCTACGGTGGAAACAATATTTCCGGTGCCGGACGTGAACCGGGCATTGTGGGAGCTATATTCGGTCTCGACCAGGGAGAACGTTCCGGTGTTCTTCAGGGCAGCAGTGCTGCTTTTGTAGTCTATATCGAGGATATCAACCTTGCTGATCCGGCCAATATGAGTTCCAGTGAACGAAATCAGATTCGCCAGCAACTCGAACAGGAAAAATTCGGTTTTTTCAGTGAAGTCTGGATCGATCGTCTCAAAAGAGATGCCAGTATCCAGGATAACCGTCACAGGCTCTTGTCCCGTTAGGCCGGATATTAATATCATGCCGGTACACAGGAATTCGCCCGCGGTCTATTCACTCTGCAGTATCAATGACACATAATGGGATTTGATAAAAAAGATCGAATTTGGATGCAGCGGGCGCTGAATTTGGCAGCAAAGGGTAAAGGGTATGTATCACCGAACCCGCTGGTTGGATGTGTTATCGTATCAGCTGAAGGCAATATTATCGGTGAAGGTTATCACCAGCGGTTTGGCAAAGCCCATGCAGAAGTCATTGCAGTCCGTTCCGTAGAGGATGAATCCATGCTGAGAGAAGCTACGGTCTATGTAACCCTGGAGCCGTGCAGCCATCATGGGAAAACTCCACCATGTGCCGATTTGCTTTCCGGACTTCCAGTGAGGAGAATTGTTGTGGCCATGGAGGATCCCAATCCGAAGGTTAATGGAAAAGGAATCAAAAAACTTCGCAATAACGGCATTCAAGTGGACACTGGTCTGCTAAAGGAAGAGGCCGAAGAGCTGAATCGTTTCTTTATCTATCACACTGAATTCGGCCGGCCGTATGTTACCCTGAAAATTGCACAGACTGCCGACGGTTATATTGCAGCACCAAATGGCGACTCAAAATGGATTACCGGCAAGGATGCACGCGAACAGGTGCATCAATGGAGAGCCTGGTACGACGGAGTGCTGGTGGGCCGCAACACTGTAGAGATCGATAACCCGTCTCTGACCGTGCGGCATGTGGAAGGAAGGCAACCGCAGCGTGTAGTGATCGACGGACCTTTTACTCTTTCGCGAGAGTTAAACCTGTTTTCGGATCAATACGAAGAAAAGACGACCATTATCACCTATAACCGTGAAAAAGCGGAATCCGAGGCCGATCCGATGCTGAAGATGATGCAATCGAACTATTTTCGAGGTAAAATACTGATTGTGGACAAGGAAAACGGTCATAGCAGCCTGAAAGGTGCACTTAAGGCACTTGGGAACGAAGGTGTTAGTTCCCTGTTGGTAGAGGGTGGACAAAATCTTTCAACGGCACTTATGAAAAACGGGCTGGTGGATCAACTTGAGCTTTTCATCGCTCCGAAAATACTTGGCGGGGGTACACGGTCGATGCTTGGACTCGATATCAACCGGATGGAAGATATCACGCTTTTCCGGTCATTCGAATGGAACAGGATGGGCAGTGATATGCTATTGACCGCAAAATTTTGATCTGCTCCAATCTGTCAACTTGGAACCATTGACATACTTTGAACTTTCAACTGAGCAACATTGATCAACTTTCATTAGTCGAACTGAAAAAATACAAAATTCATATGTTTACCGGAATAATAGAAGAAACGGGTACAGTTGAGCATATCGGATCTATGAAGGGTGGGAAAGAACTGACTATCGCTTGTTCATTTGCCGGGGAAACACAGGTTGATGAAAGTATCAGTGTGAACGGGGTGTGTCTGACAGTCGTTTCACAAAACGGGGAATCGTTCAGGGTTCAATGTGTGGAAGAAACTCTTCGTAAAACTTCATTTGTCGGTATTTCAAAAGGAGATATCGTAAACCTGGAACGCTCGCTTACCCTGGATAAAGCAATTGAAGGCCATATCGTTCAGGGGCATGTAGATTCAACCGGGACGATAATAAAAATAGAAAACCGTGAAAACGACCGTCTGTTGACCATAGAATATCCGGAATCGTTTACTGCCTATCTGGTTGGCAGGGGAAGTATTGCCGTAGATGGTATTAGTCTGACGGTGGCAAGAGAACAGGATAACTATTTTACAGTGGCGATCATCCCCTATACCTGGGAGCATACGAACATGAAAGATCTCAGGGAAGGGGATACGGTGAACCTCGAATACGATATTTTTGGTAAATATATCGTCAGGTACATGGAAAAAATGCAACCCGGATCCGGCGGAACTGAAAGATAGAAGCGTTCCATCCGGTGATAAAAAGCAGGCCGGTTTTAAAACCTGGGTGCCCGTCCGGTTGGGGAGGAACTCCGCTCAAGATTGTTCAGAAGTGGTAGTTTCTGGAAGAGCGACTGCATCTGGCCGCTGTCTATACTCAGGCGAAAGGAGTAATACTGAAAGTCTCCGAATGGATTGAACTGAAAACTGAGGTTCCAACACTCCATACGCCGGTCCAGGCTGAACTGAGATGGAGTGAGGTCTCCTTCGATGAAGTCGTAACCGATACGCGTACGAACGCTCCATTTTGGGGTCAGGTTAAACCGGATATTATTTACATTCAGGGTCGCAGATTGTCGGGCACTCTGCCCGAAACGATATGTCCACCGGTAGCTGAAGCTGAAACTGGCCCCCCAGGTACTTGAATAGGCTCTCACCGGCGTACGGTTAAATCTCGAATCCACCGGATGGAACAGCTCCTGATCGACCGGGTCGTAGGGCCGGTAAGGGGGAGTTTGAACCCTGGCTGAACTGCGACGGCCTCCGTCGAGCGAATAGGAAGCGTTGATAGAATAACTGATAGGCTGGAGAATTTTATTGGAGTCGTTCCAAATGAACGTATCGATTTCCTGGCCGCTGGCATCACGTGCATAGACCGAGTAGTTTGCTGACATGCTGATGTTCACACCCTCAATCACACGTGTGGAAAGTGACATATTGACCCTGCTGAAATTCAAACTGTCGGCCGCGAAATTATAACTTGAGCTGATGCTCATATTATCAATGATTCGCAGGTTATTGGATTGTACTTCTCCGGTTGAATCTCGTCTGACCTGTTTGGTTTCAAGTATATTGGTAAAGCCGAAGTTGAGGTTGAACTGCTCACCGGCGCCAGGTCCCCGGAAAATTTCATCCCGGAAAATGGAATAATCCTGCGTATTTCCAAGCGTATCTACCTGAACTTGCCGGTAATAACCCCAAATATCGTCACTGAAGTCAGGACTGTAGCTGAATCCGATATTAGGCCGGAAGGTGTGACGAAAACCTTCCAGGTTACCGATATTTAGTTGTGATATTCCATAGATTGTGGTCGAAAAATTCAGGCTGGTGCTAAAATCGGTCGCTGTTGCAAATCCCCGTTCAACCCGATCCTCAACCTGCTCCGTTTCCGGATTCCATTCTCTGCGCAAGGTAGTCGGTGTCATGATCTGATTCATGGATGCCGAAAGACTGGTATTGAGAAACTGGCTTGGAATCAGATTGCTTGCAGATAAATTTGCTTCTTGTCGAAAACCGAAATTAATATGCCTGTCTTCACCTGTAACTTCTCTGTACCTGGAGGGGTTGAAAAGCCCCTGAACCCAGTTAATTTCTGGGTCTTCCGTATCCAGAGGACGGAATCGATAGTCGGATTTGAAGTTATTGCTGTACCGGAGTGATATCGTCTCATACCAACTGGTACGTGTTGCCGTGGGATCGTCTCTTTCAAAAGGAGTGATCTGTCTCATGCTGAAATTCATTTCCGGGCCGGTCAGAGTAGTCACGTTGGTGGCAAAATTCTGGTTCAGACGGTTGGTAATGTTAAAGTTATACCGGTTTTCCGGATGGCGATACCGGTAGGTG
Source organism: Balneolaceae bacterium (assembly GCA_007132385.1). Taxonomy (GTDB): domain Bacteria; phylum Bacteroidota; class Rhodothermia; order Balneolales; family Balneolaceae; genus SLOU01. The sequence goes on from SLOU01000248.1 coordinate 16,341, forward strand.
ATACTGGAATTTGTACTTGTTTCAGCTCGTTCGTCGATATCGAACGAATTTCGACGGAAAAAATCTTGTGTTCGCAGGTTGATATTGGCATTAAGGGAGGCAAAAGGCGAAATATCATGGCTGTGTTGCACCTGGACTCTCCGGTTGATGGTTTCCGTAAAGTCAAGATCTGTGGATTCAAGGCCCCGTTCAGAAGAATATCCCAGAGTTATAGATCCGTTGAAACGATCGGTAACACGGTATTGAAATCTTGTTTCATTAAAAAAGGTACCGGAGGTAAACATATCGAAAGATGTCTGTCCCACCAGGTTGTCATTGATATACTGAAACCAGCCGAAGTTTCTCAATCCGAGGCCGCGCTGAGAAGTGTTTTGGGTGACAAAGGTTGGTTCGAGAAGGCCGGAACGCCTGCGATCTATTCCAGCAGGAACATATCCGAATGGAAATATCATCGGATAGGGGATATCGAGCAGATATAATCTCGCGTTGGTAAAAAAGATTTCATCTTCATCTACTACTTTCATCCGGTCGGCCTGGATATAGTAATACATATGTGTAGGCGGGCATGTTGTGTACTTGCCATCTTGAATAAAGACATCCTGTCGTGAGACATTTTTTACCTGATTTCCGATCAGGTATCCGTCATCGACCTGTACTTGAGCCGCATCGAATTTTCCTCTCTCAGTTTCATAGTTAAAAAGAATACGGCTGCTGCGCAGATCCCGGCTTCCCTGTTTGAGCACGGGATAAGCCAGAGAATCGGCCGGATCATCGGACTGTGCATGAACTTCTTTCATTTTTAGAAAAAGAGAAATTTTTCCGGCGCTCAGTTGATTTTCATTTTGCCTGACATTCGCTGAACCGTAGAGAATTCCCTCTCTGAGTTCTCCGGCGCGGAAAACTACGGAATCGCGTGCCTGAAAGTTGACGGCATCCTCGGTAGCCTCTCTTTCAGCCATCCGGGATTGGGGTTGTTGGGGTATATCACCATTATCGATCATTTCGACCGGGGGAAGGGTGTCGTTAACAGCTGCTTCCACCGTATCTGGCTGTATTTCTTGCTGAGCAAAAGCAACATCGGCAAAAGAGAAAATTACTACTGCAGACCAGGCAATCAGCAGGCAACTAAAACGCAACTGGTATGCCGGCAGAACAGTGTACATACTGGAATTTAACATTTACAAATGTTCAAGAGCAAGACTGGACGCACCGTAGAGTGCTGCATCGTTTCCAAGTGGTTCGTAAAGGATTTCGAAGCCCTCACGGAAAGGAGGCATCAAGTATTCCAGGGCCTTTGATTTTGCTGGTTCAATCAGCCACCGGCCTGCTTTGGCAACACCACCACTCACCACGATTTTACGGATATCCAGGATATGAATATAATTAACAATTGCATATCCCAGTTTTTCACCGGTTTTTTGCAATATTGTGGCAGCAAGCTGATTTCCGTTCTCTGCTGCCTTGAAAAGATCTACCGGTTCTAGCTGGTCAAAATTATTAAGAAACTCTTTGTACAACGGATTGTCGGGGTGTTCTCGTATGGATTTGGCAGCAAATCTGCTCAAAAAACGCTGGCCGAGGTAGGCTTCGATACCCCCGCGTGTATTGCTGTTGGAAAGCGGTCCTTTATAGTTGATAATTACATGGCCCAGTTCCGCAGCCGATCCGGTCGTTCCACGCAGTAAATTGCGTTTGAAAATGATCCCACCGCCAACACCGGTACCCAGAGTCAGCATAATCATACTGTCAAAATCCTTTCCGACCCCGAAACGAGAAGAACCCAAAGCAGCAAGATTCGCATCATTGTCGATGATACAGTTAAAACCGGTTCGTTTCTTAACCTCATTCGATACATTAACTACTCCCCAACCGGCAAGGTTTGGAGGGTTTTTAACCGTAGTCCGGTCGAGTGTCACCATCCCGGGTGAACCCATTCCGATCCCGATAGGATTTGCATCTGAACCTTCCATCAATGAATCAACTGCGATTTTTATCTTGTCAAAGACGTGATCTTTCCCTTTATCCGCCTCGGTTGGTACGGAGGTTTTCCGGAGGATGCCTTTTGATTTATCCACCAATGCAGCTTTAATATTAGTCCCACCAAGGTCGATACCTATTGCGATCATGATCGAATTTGACGTTAGTTTAACGGCGAATTTTCAAGATAAAATATAAGGATACTTACCTCTTCCGATT
>SLOU01000015.1 GCA_007132385.1 Balneolaceae bacterium
TGCATCCTGTATCCTGCATCCTGTATCCTGTATCCTGTATCCTGTATCCTGCATCCTGCCACCTGTATCCTGCATCCTGCTCATCAGGAGTCCTTCATCGCCTGAGCACCCGAGACGATTTCAGAAATCTCGGTCGTAATGGCACTCTGCCGTGCCTGGTTATATTTTAACCGTAATTCGTCTTCAAGTTCCTTTGCATTTTCGGTCGCATTATCCATTGCAGCCATTCGCGCACCTTGTTCAGCCGCATTGGATTCGAGCAACGCACTCCATAACTGGATATGGAGATGAAGCGGAAGCAGTTTTTCCAGAATTCCGGTCACATTGGGTTCATAGATGTAATCAACGAACGCTTTTGAGTCTTTTTCACTGCTGCCCGGTGCCAGTGTGACCGGGTCAATCGGTAATACTTTCTTCACAATCCTGGTTTGAGTGATCACGGATTTGAATTCATTGTAGCCAATGTAAACCCGGTCATACTTTCCGTCAGTAAAATCATGCATCGCCTTCTGCATGATCTTCATCGCATCGGAATAATTCAGGTTTTCAAAAAAACCCGGATACTCTTCCACTATGTTATAGTTCCGTTTCCTGAAAAAGGGAATCGATTTTCGTCCGATACAGGCCAGATCGAGATTTTCGCTGTTTTGAAACTCAATAAACTCATTTTGAATCCGGCCTTCAATCACCCGAAAAAGATTGTTGTTAAATCCGCCGCAAAGCCCGCGGTCCGATCCGACCACGATGATCAGGATCCGTTTTTCATCTTCCGGAATACGCAGCAGGTCATTTTCCACGGTGGAATTTTCCACCAGTCTGCCAACAACCTCTTTCAGCTTGGATGCATACGGCCGGGTTTCGACCATTCGGGTTTGAGCTTTGCGCAACTTGGCAGCAGCAACCATTTTCATCGCCTTGGTAATCTGCTTCGTGTTATTGACCGAGGTGATCCGGTTTCGTATGTCACGAAGGTTTGCCATCGGTTATGCCTCCACCTCTGCCTCAGCTTCAGTCAGCAGCTGATCGATAATGGTGTTTGCTGATTTCATCAGCTCCTTTCCGAACTCATCACTTAAAACACCGGACCTGCCAAGTTCATCCATTTTTTTGCTGAATTTGGCATTGACCGTTTCCAGGTAGTGATCTTCAAACTCACCGATTTTATTCACCGGCAGCCGGTCGAGCAAACCCTCTTGGTTGATTTTCAAAAGGGCAATCTGACTCTGAACCGGCAGTGGTTCAAATTCACCCTGCTTCATGAGTTCAACGGTTCGTTCACCCCGTTTGAGTTGCCGCTGGGTTGCGGCATCCAGGTCGGAACCGAATTTGGCAAAAGCCTCCAGTTCTCTGTACTGGGCAAGATCGAGCTTCAGGGTACCGGATAATTTTTTCATCGATTTTACCTGGGCAGCCCCACCCACACGTGATACAGATATACCCACATCGATAGCCGGTCGAATACCGGAGTTAAACAGGTCGGTATCCAGGAATATCTGTCCGTCGGTAATTGAAATTACATTTGTTGGAATATAGGCCGACACGTCCCCGGCCTGGGTCTCGATCACAGGCAGCGCCGTCAGCGAGCCCCCGGGCTTTAACTTGGGCCTCAGTTCATCGGGTACATTATTCATCTTTTGGACGACATTGTCGTTGTCAATGATTTTGGCTGCGCGCTCCAGGAGCCGGCTGTGCAGGTAAAAAACATCCCCGGGGTAGGCTTCACGTCCCGGCGGACGCTTCAGCAGCAGGGAAAGTTCACGGTATGCTACCGCCTGTTTTGACAAGTCATCATAGATGACCAGTGCATGGCGACCGGTATCCCGGAAATATTCACCCAGTGTAGCACCCGCAAAAGGAGCAATATAACGCATCGGAGCGGTCGTACTTGCCGGGGCAGATACCACAGTGGTATACTCCATGGCCCCGTGTTCCTCGAGTTTGTTCACAATTCTGGCAACGGTGGACCCTTTCTGGCCGACGGCAACATAGATGCAATAAACCGGTTTATCCGTATCCTGGGTTTCCCTTTGATTGATAATCGTATCGATAGCAACAGCCGTCTTTCCTGTCTGGCGGTCACCGATAATCAGCTCCCGCTGTCCGCGGCCGATCGGAATCAGTGAATCGATCGGTTTGATTCCGGTTTGCAGTGGCTCGGTTACCGGTTGTCTGTAGATCACACCCGGAGCTTTTCGTTCAAGCGGAAGGGTAATGATTTCACCGGTAATAGCTCCTTTGCCATCCACCGGTTGGCCCAGCGGATTGATAACACGTCCCAGGGAACCTTCACCGATCTTGATTGAGGCAATCGATTTGGTTCGTCGAACGGTATGGCCTTCCTGGACTGCACTTGAGGATCCGAACAGGACGATTCCCACGTTGTCTTCTTCCAGGTTAAGCACCATTCCATACAGAGGGTTGCCGCTGCCGTCATCGGAGTCCGGCAATTCCACCAGTTCCCCGGCCTGCACCTTGGACAGTCCGTACACACGTGCAATACCGTCACCCACTTCAAGGATGGTACCGACGTCGTAGACTTCTGCCTCATTGTCAAAGCCTAAAAGTTGTTTTCGCAATATAGCGGTTACTTCGTCTGGTCTGACTTGACTCATTATTTTTTTACCTCGTGTTTCAATTCAATTCAGTTCAATGATTGAGAGCGGCTTCCTTGAAAAGAGATCTCAGCCGGTTAATTTTGTTTTTCACGGTTCCATCGATTACCGTGTCGTGAATTCGTACGGCAATTCCACCCATCAGATCCTCGTCGGAGATAAAATCCGGATCCACCTTTTTATCAGTCGATATTTCCAGTGCGGCAATGAGTTTGGTCCGAAGATCCTCAGGCAGTTCACGGGCAGATGAAATATATATATCGATAATACCCATGTGAACCTTGTAAAGATCGATAAACCCTTTCATGATTTGGTCAATGATCTTTTGCCTGCCCTTCCGGATGATCAAGTTGAGAAACTGCATGGTTATTGGCTGCACCGACTCACTGAAAATAGACTCCAAAGCTTTTCGTTTTTCTTCCGGTTTGATGATCGGACTTTTTAAAAAAAGCTTCAAATCCCTGGAGTTCTCCAGGGTTTGATGAATCGACTCTACGTCTTCAAGGATCTCCTCAAGCAGGTCTTTTTCAATGGCGAAATGTAAAAATGCGTTGGCGTACCGCCTTGCAGCTTTTAAAACCATTTAATTTCTAATTTTTAGAGAGATTGCCGATATATTTTTCAACAATCTTCTTGTTTTTTTCGGAATCGAGTTCCGATTCAATAATGATAGAAGCAGATTTTACAGCGAGATCAGCAACTTCGTCACGAAGTTCAATAATCGCACGCTGTTTCTCCTGCTCAATAGCTTTTTTGGCGTCGTCGATAATTTTGGAAGCTTCTTCCTTGGCTTTGTCCAGCCGTTGCGTACGAAGCTTTTCAGCTTCTTCGATAGCTTCCTTTCGAATTTTTTGGGCACGGACTTCAGCTTCTCTCAGGGCCTTTTCGTTTTCCTGCGAGATTTTTTCAGCCCTTTCAATCGCTTTTTCTGCCGATTCCAGTGAATCCTTTATACGTTTTTCACGGTCGTCAAGTGCCTCAACTATATAAGGCACTGCGAATTTTCCCATCGCCCAAAGAAAAAGGAGCATGGAAATCAATACCCATATTGCAAATCCGGTATCGAAAGAAAGTATTCCGCCCCCGCCTGTCAGGAAGGTGATCATAATAACTCCTGTTTGGTTTTATTTACCCACCGATCTGTAGTGCAAGCAGAATACAGACAATCGCCCCAATCAGGGCAACACCCTCGATAAAAGCGGCTGTTAAAATCATTGCACCCCGGATATCACCGGACGCTTCCGGTTGACGCGCAATGCTTTCCGTTGCACCTTTACCTATCATTCCGATACCGATTCCAGCACCGACTGCGATAATTCCAGCACCTATACCAGCTGCTAATAGTCCCATATTTCTAATCCTGTTCGTTTATGATGTTATTATTCGATGTTTTGATTTAAATCTGAACCTCTGTTGCCGTTGCAACAGACGATTCATGATCTTCATGTGCATGTTCTTCCGCCGCCAAACCGATGAATACAGCCGACAGCAAAGTAAAAATATATGCTTGTAACAGAGCGATAAAAGCCTTCAGAATATACAGCAAAGCTGTCAGGGCCACCCATACGATCCCGGATGTGACTCCGAGCGTCGCTCCAAACATATCGGTAAAAATAAAAATCAGGCCGAGAATACTGACGATCATAATCTTGCCCGAAAGCATATTGGCAAAAAGACGAATCGCCAGGGCGAACGGCTTTGTAAACATTCCGATAATCTCTACCGGGGTCAGTATCACCCTGACCAGCGGAGGTACCCCGGGAAACATAAATATGTGCCCCCAATATTCTTTCGTTCCGCTTACCTGGGTAATTACAAACGTAATTGCTGCCAGTGTTGCCGTAACAGTCAGGCTCGCCGTGGCCGACACTCCCCACGGAAGCAGGCCAAAAAGATTCATAAAACTGATCGCCATAAAAACAGAAAACAGGTAGTTCACATACTTGCGGTACTTTTCTCCGGGGATATACTCTTTGGCAATATCATCGCGGACGAAAACAAACAATACTTCAAACAGGTTATGAAGCGTTCCTTTCGGCTCGGTTTTCGATCCAACCCCGTTTTTATAACGCTTGGCGGCAATCCATGTAATCAGAAAGGTTAACAGAACGCCAATCCAAAACCAAACCAGTTTTGAGGTGATGGAAAAGTCGATGAAGACGGGGGTTCCGTCCGATCTGACAATAAAACCTTCCTCTTCGCTTCGCACAAACTCACCGGAATCAAGCGCACTCTGCGTATTGGCGTACAGATAAACACTACCGTCAACATAAAAAATTCTGGGCAGGTAAATTTTTTGATTGAACATCTCAAAATAATCATGATCCAATACCTTTCCCATTACATCGATAGGGCTCCCTGAATTATCCGATTCATCAGATGCCAATACATTAGGCGATACAGTCAGTAAAAAAAGCAGCAAGGTTAGAAAGAAGCGGCGCAGAACTGTGGGCATTTCAAATTCTGTTAGTTATCCGGGATCTTTTTATAATTTTTATGGATCAAAATAATATCGATTACAGAATGGAGAATATACGAAATTATAAAACTCAGAGTAAAGGAAATTTGTTCAATTTCTGTTGAAACCAGTACAATTGAAAAGAGGGCAAGTATGAAAATAAATCGCAGAAAAAGTCCCCGGAAAAACCATACAAAAAATGACCGGTCATCCTTTTCTCTGAGATACCACACCGACAGGTAATGAGCCAATACCCCGATCAGGCCAAGAAGCCACCCGGCAGCGATTCCAATGCCGGTTGCAGCAGGAAGCTGTATTGATAA
>SLOU01000234.1 GCA_007132385.1 Balneolaceae bacterium
AAAAGCCCAACAGAAAGCGGAAAAAGTAAAAGAGTTACTACAAAAACATAACCTCGAAAACCAGGTTAGCTCTCTTGTTATACCGGGAATCATTGAAGAAGATCCCGACCGACCGGTTGCTCTAAGTGAAAAATTGGACCCCCTTGATACCTGGAAAGCCATACGGGATATCCTGCCTCTGGAATGCAGAGTTACACAGGTTACGGCTTTTCATTCCGAAATTAAACTTTCTGAACGATTCCGCAAACTCAGAGCTGAAGGTATCAACCATGCCGTTTGCGTTGGCGTACCTAGAACCATGGCAGATGGTGAAGGGGGTGGCGTCCCTCCTGCGAATGCCCTTCAGGAGTTTAAAGCTGAAATGCCGTCACGCGGAGTCATCCTGATTCCTACAAGAGAAGGAGAACATGGACGATTTCAATTCAAAATTGATAAGGGAGCTGACTTTGCTGTAACCCAGATGCTGTATTCCGACCACATCGTGGATTTTCTTAGGGATATAAGTCAACAAACCGATAAGCGTCCAGAAATTCTTCTTTCATTTGCCCACGTACCGAAAATAGAAGCGGAAAAAGGGCTTATCCGCTGGTTGATAAAAGACGAAGGCAACCCACTTGTAGAAAAGGAAATTGCGTACATTTCCAAATTGGCAGAGATTGATCCGAAAGTTAAACTTGAGGAAATGAAGGACCTGTATCTGCGGGTCGTTAATGGTTTAGTTGATCTGGGATTTCCTATCGGAATTCACCTGGGAGCACCTTACGGATTTAGTGATCCAGCTTTCAGTACATTTTCAGAACTGCTCAATAGCTGGTCCCCGGTAAATCATAATGGCATAAGCGAGAATATCGAAGAGGATAACCATTAGATTTCTATCACCGGCTCAAGAACATCTGAACCGGCTCAATTTGTGCCGACACGAGATTTCGTTCTCTTGCTGTAACCGGGCATAGGGTAATCGATTGTCTGGTTGAAAAGATGATTGCACAATTCCGGGATTTATTGTCGAAAGATGGGGTTCTCAACCATACCGAGTTGCTCCCAGAATCCGGGCATGTCATTTTCGAACCACCACTCCACAATCTGTCCGTCCTGGACATGGAGGAGGCTCAGTGAAACGCGTAAGCGAAATGTCCATGACAATTATAATCATGCCCCTGTGTGTCGGGTTGCCGTCATGGGCATTTCATAAACAAATCCACTTTGATTATATGTATGAGGGGCTCCAAAAGTACAAACTATAGGCCTAAAGCAAACAATAAATGGATCTTCGCTGATACCGCTTTATTTAAAAAAGCTGTTTCTATATGCCATGGTTTTGTGAATCAATCTAAACCTGTTATAATACCGGTAATAAAAAAATTGAGGAAATCAGGTTATGCCGTTCAAAAATATTGTCATCGGAGTGCTTCGTGAGATCATGTCTGGTGAGAAACGTGTGTCTGTAATTCCGGAAACAGCCCGTGAGTTCATAAAAAACGGAGCCCGGGTTTTAGTGGAAACCGGTGCCGGTGAAGGCGCTTTTATTTATGATAAAGATTACATTGCAGCAGGAGCGGAAATTGCCTCCGGTGCCGAAGAGGTTTACAGCAAGGGCAATGTCTTTCTCAAAGTTAAAGAACCTCTGTTCAATAAATCACTTGACAAACACGAAGCCGAACTTTTCCCTCGCAAAAGCCTTCTGATCAGTTTTTTGCATCCGGCAAATAATTTGAATCACGAAATGGTTGAAATATTGGCCGAGAGGGAGATTATCAGTTTCACACTGGACAGTGTTCCCCGGATTTCTCGTGCCCAAAAGATAGATGCACTTACATCCATGAGCACTGTTGCCGGTTACAAAGCGGTAACATTTGCCGCTGATAATCTGGGCCATTTTATTCCCATGATGCCCACAGCTTTCGGTATTATCAACCCTGCACAATTTTTAGTAATTGGAACAGGAGTGGTCGGATTGCAATCCGTTGCTACTGCAAAGCGCTTCGGTGCAAAAGTAAAAACACTTGACATCAGACCCGAAGCCAACGAACAAGCCCGTAGCCTTGGCGTGGAGGTTATTCCTTTTGATGTTCCCGAAAAACTGGCCATCGGGGAAGGGGGATATGCTCAGCGCCTTCCTGATGAATGGTACGAAAAAGAACGGAAAGTACTGGCTCCCCATGTAGAAAACAGTGATGTAATTATCCTTACGGCTTTGATACCGGGGCACATAGCACCCACACTTATAGACGAGTCAATGGTTAAAAAAATGAAAAAAGGCTCGGTAATTATCGATGTCGCTGTTGACCAGGGTGGCAACTGTTTGTTAAGCAGCCCGGGAGAAAACCAGTATTATAATGGTGTATTAATCAGCAGTATTGCGAATATCCCGGCCAAACTTGCTTTGGATTCAACCTGGATGTTCGCAAAAAATATTATGCATTTTGTCCACTATGTTGTCAAAGACGGAAACATTAACACCGACAGCAATGATGAAGTTGTAAGAGAAATGTTGGTGACCATAGACGGAAAAATCGTTCATAAGGGTACATTGGAGGCCATGAAGAAAAATGACATGTCGGTAAAAAAACCTCATTAAAAACCCTCGTAAATATCTACTGTTACCATCCATTGACTATTTTACCCAAATCTACGAAGGAGGTTTTTAATGCTGCTTTTGTTGATCATCATTCTGGTTACCTCCGCTTTACTCGGGTACAGGGTGATTTCCAGAGTGCCTTCCCTGCTGCATACACCACTTATGTCCGGCATGAACGCCCTCTCCGGAATCACAGTACTTGGAGCCTTGGCTGTTTTTGCAATCGCAGATCCCGGGTTAAAAATTGGAGTAGCCATCGCTCTTATTCTTGCCATGATTAATGTCACAGGCGGTTTCTGGGTAACCGATCGGATGTTACGCATGTTCCAAAAAGCAAAACCTCGTCCGAAGGAATAATCGCTGTGAACATCATCTTTATAGACATTATTGTAGCTGTTTTTCTGATTGCAGGATTTCTGATTGGAATTCGATTGATGCAATCGCCTCGTACCGCTCTTTTTGGGAATCGGCTGGGAGCTCTGTGCATGAGCCTGGCTATGCTGTATACAATGTACCGGACAGACCTTTTAACAGATTTGATGCCTTGGTTGTATATTGCCATTGGAAGTATTCTTGGCCTAATTTTGGGTCAGCGCGTCAAGATGATCCGGATGCCCCAGATGGTGGCGCTTTTAAATGGTTTTGGTGGAGCCGCCTCAGCACTTGTAGCCGGAGTTGCCATTATGTTATACACTTCGGAGTTCTCACCTCTTTTCCGGTTTACGGCTGCACTGGCCCTTGCCGTCGGACCATTAACTTTTAGCGGAAGTATGGTTGCGGCATTGAAACTGCAGGACTGGTTGAGGCCGCAACCCGTAATCATCACGGCACATCGCAAATTGATGCGCATATTATTGATTTTGGGATTATTACTTATTCTGATTTGTACTTTCGGGACCTTCTTCCCTTTTCTTTTCACCGGTATCGTTCTCCTGTTTACCTTCTATGGAGTACTAATGGCATTACGTGTGGGTGGAGCAGATATGCCAATCATTATTGCCTTGCTCAACTCATTTTCCGGAATAGCAGCATCTGTAACCGGACTGGCGGTAAACAACGCATTATTAACCGGAGTTGGTGCTCTGGTTGGAGTAGCCGGACTGGTCTTAACCCGTTTGATGTGCCAGGCAATGAACAGGAGTCTCTTCTCGGTCCTGGGTGGTTTTTCACAAGCTGTAACTGCTTCAAAAGTTGAACACCGGGATGAAGGTGATTCTGCTGTTCCAGCTGTTGAAGCAGAAGAAAAAAAATCTTCCGACCGGCTCGTTGACAGCCGGATTTCCAAGATTTTGGAAGCATCACAAAGAGTCATCATTGTCCCCGGATACGGAATGGCCGTATCCCAGGCGCAGCAAGCGGTAAAGCAACTTGTAACTGTCTTGAAAAACCACGGGAAACAGATCAAAATTGCGTTAAACCCTTTAGCTGGAAGAATGCTCGGCCATATGAACGTGCTACTGGCCGAAGTGGGAATTGATGATGAGATAGTTTCATATGTAGAGACAATTAATCCGGAGTTTCCAGAAACGGATCTGGTGATAGTGGTGGGGGCGTGTGATATCATCAATCCGGCAGTCCAAGCGGGACAAGGCCCTTCTATTTACGGAATGCCTGTTCTGGAAGTAAACAAGGCGAAACATGTCATTTTATGCAACCGTGACAATAGTCCAGGCTATTCAGGGATAAAAAACACCTTGTATGAGCATGAGCATGTGATCGCCTATTGGGGTGACGCTTCAGAGACAGTGCCGAGACTGTCGGCATTACTTCAAAATCAGCTGCCTGATCGGTATGAGGAAATTGCCATACCGGGAGATAAGGAAGCAATGGATCCATCCGGAGAGAATCAAATTGCCGGATTAATGGAAATTGCGGAGAAGTTCATCATTGTTCCCGGTTATGGTATGGCCGTAGCCCAGGCACAAATGGCCGTAATGGAACTTGTAACTGCTCTCGAAAACCTGGGAAAACAGGTTAAAATTGCGGTACATCCTGTTGCCGGAAGGATGCCCGGCCACATGAATGTGTTATTGGCCGAAGTGGGAATTGATTATGAAAAGTTATTCGATATGAATGCCATCAATCCTGAATTCCCCGAAACCGACATGGTGGTGGTAGTGGGAGCCTGCGATGTCATCAATCCGGCAGCCAGGACGGCACGTGACACACCTCTTTTTGGCATGCCTGTTCTCGAAGTAGAGCGGGCAAAACATGTCATTTTATGCAACCGGGACAGCAAGCCGGGCTATTCAGGAGTAGAAAATACGCTTTATAATCAGCAGCAGGCCATTGCAATGTGGGGCGATGCTGCGGTTACCGTACCAAAACTGACTGCGATACTGCATAAACAATATGCCGGATCATAGACTCATTGGATCTGACCAAACATATGATATGGCTGATTTTGAATTTATGGGAGTTGCTGTTATTTAATCAAACCATTCATCTTCCGAATCAAAAGCAGGTACAGGAACATTTAGTATTTTCAAGTCTCCAATTGCTCTGTGACGGCAGCCCGGTTTAATTAAAATAGAAGTATTGGATGTAACCGGTATCTTTTTCCCGTCCAATTCCACATACCCTTGTCCTTCCAAAATATAATATATCTCTGTCATTTTTTTATGAAAGTGAGCTTTTGTATCATCTTTAATATCAACGATGTGAAGGGATGCTACCTGATCAGGATCATCAACAAAAGCCCTTCTGGAAATACCACATGGACATTCAATGCCTTTTAACTTATCCATATCAACTACTTGATAATTTTGTTTTTTTTTCATGATAATCT
>SLOU01000030.1 GCA_007132385.1 Balneolaceae bacterium
TCCCAGTTTCAGCATGGCAAGTGGATCCTTGCCGTATACAGGGGTTTCGATGGCACAATAATCGGGTTGATACCGGCTGATAATAGATGAAAAATCCGAGTAGAGCATCGTAAGTCGTTTCAGGGAGTCATCTTCGCCAGTCAGCCGGATCACATCACAGCATACCGCTTTGAAAACACGGTCGTGATTTTCAAGGACTGCATACCCGGTCACTCTGGAACCGGGATCAATACCAAGAATCCGGATGGTCATGTCGGGAACACACCTTTCAGGTGTCGAGAGTCAAATGTAGTACTGCAGGTCTGTGAAGGCCGACCGATTCACTTTTCTTTATTGTGCAGCTCGGCCAGATCGTAAATCAGCTCTTCACTGATACCGTTGGTAGAAAAACCGCCGTCATGGTATAAATTTTGCATCGTTACCATGCGGGTTAGATCAGAAAACAGGGTTACGCAATAGTCGGCACAATCGTCAGCCGTTGGGTTGCCCAGTGGGGAGAGCTTTGCCGCGAATTCATACATGGCATCAAAACCGCCGATACCGGTACCGGCCGAGGTTTTGGTCGGACCCTGGGAAACACTGTTGACCCGTATCCCTTTATCAGCCAGTCGACTTCCGAAGTTGCGCGCGATACTTTCGAGCAATGCCTTGGCATCATTCATGTCGGAATACTTGGAGAAAATGCGTTGCGCAGCGATATAAGTGAGGGCAACCACACTGGCTCCGTCATTCAGTGCATCTTTCTCAACACAAGCTTGAAGTATTTTGTGCAGTGAAATAGCAGAAATTTCCAGTGTCTGCTGCATGAATTTATAGTTCAGTTTTTTGTAATCAAGTTCTTTACGGATATTGGGAGACATACCCACTGAATGCAGGATAAAATCAAGTTTCCCGCTTTTATTTTTGGTCGATTCAACAAGTTCGAGAACCTGATCGTATTTGGTAACGTCACAAGGTATGAAATCGGAACCGGTCTGTTCTGCCAACTGCTGCAAGGTCCCGAACCGAATAGCGATCGGAGCATTGGATAATGTAAAGGCAGCGCCTTCCCGGCTGCATGCCAGAGCAACACGCCAGGCAATACTGCGTTCGTCAAGTGCTCCGAAAATAAGTCCGTTTTTCCCACGTAGAAGGTTGAAGCTGTCTGTTTTATCCATTAATCCTTGCGTTTATACTGAAGTGGCTGATTCAATGCCGTAAAGTAGGTAAAAAGACGCGACGTAACAAACGATACATTGCCAATTCAGATTATCGGAGCTAACACGGGAAATTATTAATTGATTTGAGCCGATATTCTGCATATTTTTCCAGACTTTGCAAATCGACCGCGGTTTAGTACGTAGTTGTATAGAAAATAAGTTAACATAATTCATGTTTGAAGATTTATCCGGCAAATTAGAGTCTGCATTCAAGTCGGTCACCGGCCAGGCACGTTTAAGCGACATCAATGTTGCTCAAACGGTAAGAGAAATACGTCGTGCATTGCTGGATGCGGATGTGAATTATGATGTCGCACGGTCGATAACCGCCGCGGTAAAGGAAAAAGCACTGGGACAGGGGGTGCTGGCGAGTGTAACACCGGGACAGCAGTTTACCAAAATTGTATATGACGAGCTGGTCCGGGTGCTGGGTGAGGAGCGCGAAGAGATTGCATTCAGCAACGTTCCACCCACGGTGATTTTGATAGCAGGCCTGCAGGGATCCGGTAAAACCACTTTTTCGGCCAAACTTGCCAAATGGCTGAAGTCACAGGGAAAGAACCCGATGCTTGCCGCCGCCGATGTCTATCGTCCGGCAGCGGTGAATCAATTGAAGACCCTGGCAGAGCAGATAGAAGTACCGGTTTATTCCATCGATCAGAAAGATGCTCTTCGTGTGGCCAAAGAAGCGGTTGCTGAAGCCAGGAAACAGGCACGTGATGTGGTTATTATAGATACGGCCGGACGTATGCATGTGGACGAACACATGATGGGTGAGGTTGCCGAGATTAAGAAAGCGGTTAATCCGACGGAAATACTTTTTGTTGTTGACTCAATGACCGGGCAGGACGCCGTCAACACCGCTCGTGAGTTTAATCGTCAAATCGATTTTAACGGAGTTGTACTTACCAAGCTTGATGGGGATACACGCGGAGGTGCAGCCATCTCTATCAAAACGGTGGTCAACAAGCCGATTAAGTTCATGAGCACCGGCGAGGGTATGGATACCATCTCTCCGTTTTACCCGGACAGAATGGCTCAGCGAATTCTCGGTATGGGTGATGTTGTTTCACTTGTAGAAAAAGCGAATGAGCAATACGACGAAGTACAGGCAAGAAAGCTGCAGTCCAAAATATCCTCCAACACATTCAATCTGGAAGATTTTTACGGCCAATTGCAGCAGGTAAAAAAAATGGGTTCGATGAAGGATCTGGTCGGCATGATTCCCGGTATGAGCAAGCAGCTGGGTGATACCGAAATAGATGATGACGCCATGAAACCGGTTGAGGCGATCATCAACTCAATGACCATAGAAGAACGTAGAAAACCACAGCTCATCAACGGCAGCCGCCGAAAACGAATTGCACAAGGCTCCGGAACTACTGTTCGTGAAGTGAATGATCTTCTCAAGCAATTTAATCAGATGAGAAAAATGATGAAAACCATGACCAAGATGAACAAAATGGGCCGTGCTATGGAAGGTTTAAAAAATATAACCGGACAACAAAGACTTCAATAGAATTAACGATAAACTAGCTTAGGAGCAAAAAACATTGGTAAGACTAAGATTACAACGACATGGAAGAAAAAAACTTCCCTATTATCACATTGTTGCTGCCGACGTACGTACAAAACGGGATGGCCGTATCATCGAAGACCTTGGACGTTTCAGTCCTACACAGGAGCCATCACTTGTGCGGCTTGAAACCGACAGAGTGATGTACTGGCTGAAAAGTGGAGCACAACCCAGCGACACGGTTCGTAATATCCTTAAAAAAGAGGGGGTTTACTACCGTCTTCATCTTGAACGCTGGGGAAAGTCCGAAGTCGAAATTGAATCGACAATTACGGACTGGAAAGATGAACGCCAGAAAAGTGTCAAAAAATCATTGACCAAAGCGCAGCGCATGAAGGATCAGCTCAAAGCGGAAGAAGAGCAGTTTAAGAAGGACAAGGAAGCAAAGGCGAAAGAGGAGGTTGAAAAGGCTAAGGCCGAAGCTGAAGCTGCAAGGAAAGCAGAAGAAGAGTTAGCAAAAGCTGAGAAAGTCGAGGAGAAAGCCGAAGCCAAAGCCGAGGAGAAAGCCGAAGCCAAGGCCGAGGAGAAGGCCAAAGCCAAGGCCGAGGAGAAAGCCGAAGCCAAAGCCGAGGAGAAGGCCAAAGCCAAGGCCGAGGAGAAAGCCGAAGCCAAAGCCGAGGAGAAAGCCGAAGCCAAGGCCGAGGAGAAAGCCGAAGCCAAGGCCGAGGAGAAAGCTGAAACCAAGGCCGAGGAGAAGGCCAAAGCCAAGCCCGAGGAGAAAGCCGAAGCCAAGGCCGAGGAGAAAGCCAAGGCCGAGGAGAAAGCTGAAACCAAGGCCGATAGGATCGAAAAGGCGGAAGTAACGGAAAAGGATTCCAAAAAAACAACCGAATCGGGAAGTGATAATAATGCCGCGGCTGTATCGGATGAGAAAAAAGAGAAACCGGCAGAAAAAGACTCAAAAAATACCGAGCCTGCTAAAGGAAAAAAATAATCCCGGCTGTATGCTGTATGAATTTCGAGGCTTGAAGATATGGCAAGAAGCTTACACCCCGGTCTCTATCAGTTTGGGGTTGTTGTCAAAGCTCACGGAACCCGGGGTGGCTTATTGATTGAAGTTGATGATCCGGATATACCGACGGATCAATTGAAAGTTGTCTACCTCCGATCTTCGGAGAAACAGTGGGTCCCGTACAGAGTGACGGAGATACGATCCCATTTCGATCGAAGACGGAATATGTTCTTTGTCATTCTGGAAGGAATTAATACGCGCACACAGGCGGTGTCGCTGAGAGGCAAAACTGTCATGAGTGATCATGATATGGTACCTGTGAAGGACCACCGGATATCAATGATCGGTTACCGCGTGGTCAGGGACGACGGATCAGTACTTGGTATCGTGTCAGATATACTGGAAACATCGGAATACAATGTGTTTGTCGTACAGATGGACCAAAAACAGGTTCTGATTCCACGTGTGGATGAATATGTGTGGAGTGTTTGTGACGTAACTGAAAAAGTCTTCGTCCAAAATACTGCTGACCTTGAAACCTTGGAGTAATAGATGAGAATCGATATTATTTCCGGTGTTCCCGAACTGCTATCCGGTCCACTCGACCATAGTATTGTAGGCCGTGCTCGAAAAGCAAATAAAGTTGATATCTTTGTGCATGACCTTCGGGAATACTCTACGGACAAACATCACAAAATTGACGATTATCCCTTTGGTGGGGGGGCAGGAATGGTAGTGAGTCCGCAACCTGTATTTGAATGTATCGAAAAACTTTCTGCCGAACGCTCGTACGACGCTGTAATTTTTCCGACACCGGATGCCATCGTACTTGATCAGAAAATGGTCAATAATATCTCCCTGTTTGAGAATATTATTATTCTCTGCGGCCATTACAAGGGTATCGATCAGCGAATTCGCGATGAACTGGTGACCATGGAAATCAGTATTGGTGACTATGTTCTCTCGGGTGGAGAGCTGCCGGCGATGGTCATTGTCGACAGTGTAGTTCGGCTTCTTCCCGGTGTACTTGGCGATGCGGAAAGCGCTCTTGATGATTCCTTTCAAGATGGATTATTGGCAGCACCGGTGTACACACGGCCTGCGGAATTCCGCGAATTGGGAATACCGGAAGTACTTAAGTCGGGTGATCACAAACAAATTCGCTTGTGGCGAGAAGAAAAAGCCTTAAAACTGACTAAAGAACGCCGTCCGGACCTTTACAGAAATTTTATTCACAAAAAGTAATCAATCGGGTATCAAAATGGAAAAGCTCACACTTATCGAACAAACACAAACCAGGGATGATCTTCCGGAATTTCAGGCCGGTGATGCGGTCAACGTGCATTACCGTGTGCGGGAGGGGGATAAAGTCCGTATTCAGCAATATGAAGGCGTGGTTATCTCCCGAAAAGGTAGCGGTGCAAACCAGACTTTTATGGTCCGTAAAATTTCCAATAATGTTGGCGTAGAACGTATTTTCCCGTTGTATTCTCCGGCGATTGCAAAAATCGAAGTTAAAAAACGAGGTAAAGTCCGCAGATCCAAACTCTACTACCTGCGTTCACTTCGTGGAAAAGCAGCCCGGCTCCAGGAAAAATAGGAATAACCCTTTTTTTTCAAATATCAA
>SLOU01000022.1 GCA_007132385.1 Balneolaceae bacterium
CAAAATCAAAAAAGGTATTGTAAATAAAAAAACCCCGGGGGTGCCGGGGCATGAAAAATTATTTTTTCTTCTTGTGCCTGTTTTTTCTAAGTCTTTTTTTTCTCTTGTGCTTTGCGATTTTTTCGCGCTTTCTTTTCTTTCCGCTTGGCATAAATAATCACCTTACATTCATTTGAAGATTAAATTTCAACATAACAGGCGTTAGAAACAGCCTGTCGGGTAGACATATAAGATACAAATAAATTCATTTTTTTATAAAAGATTATCCCTGTATCAGGATCTACAAGTTTGTATCTTCCCTAGCCTATATTCCCTTTGTCCCCTGAAATCATGATTAGCTTGTAGTTTATCAGGAAATGTAAAGGGTTGATATACACGGGTTATACAGGAACGTCAACCCGGAATTTTGATTTTAGTAGCTGAGACAAAAAAATTGAATGAATATTATCGATGCCTGATCTTTTAAAAGTAGCGAAGTTCGGGGGTACCAGTGTGGCAGATCTCCGGGCCATGAAGCGTTGTGCAAACATTGTAAAGGCCGACCGTGACAAGCGTGTATTGGTTTTAAGTGCGACATCCGGTACCACCAATCAGTTAATCCGGCTTGCGGCCACAGAAAGTAAAACGGAAAAAAAGTCGATTATTGAATCGATTGAGGCCAAACATATTGAGATTGCGGGCGGGCTTGATGAACCGGACGGATGTGTCGAAGAAATCAGGGAAATGGCGGCCGAATTGCTTGATACGGCTCTTTCAACAGAAGCCTATGATACCCGTGCAACCGATCGGATACTCTCTTTTGGAGAACGGATGTCGACAACGATCTTCACCCGGCTGTTGAACGAAACGGGAGTACCGGCTTCCCTGGCTGATTCCCGAAAGATTATAAAAACCGACAGTACGTTCGGGGATGCTGATCCATTGCCCGACCTGATCAAAAAAAATGCAGCCGAATACCTGGCCCCGCATTACAAATCGGAAGTCATGGTAACACAGGGTTTTATCGGATCTGACCGGAGCGGGGTTACGACAACACTCGGCCGGGGTGGCAGTGATTACACAGCGGCGTTGCTTGCGGAAGCCCTGGATGCCGATGTGCTCGAAATCTGGACGGATGTCACGGCGATCTACACCACCGACCCCAGGGTTGTGCCGGAAGCTGCACCGATAACGGAAATCAGTTTTGACGAAGCGGCCGAGTTGTCGGTATTTGGTGCTAAAGTGTTGCATCCCTCAACACTTAAACCGGCTATGAGAAAAAATATCAGGGTCTATGTCGGATCCAGCATTCATCCGGAGAAACCCGGTACATGGATCGTAAAACAGCCGGCCGAACAACCGGTCATCCGGGCGATTTCATTGCGGCCGGACCAGACGCTCATCACCGTTCACAGCCTGGATATGTTACATCGCCATGGATTTTTGGCTAAATTGTTTCAGATTCTGGCCGATTACAAGATCAGTGTGGACCTTGTGACAACGAGTGAGGTAAGCGTTTCTCTGACCATCGATACCAATCGAAAAGGGTTGAAACAGCGGCTCTCACCGACACTGATACGGGAACTTGAGTCGATCGCTGATGTACATATTGAAGAAGGCCTGACGTTGATCGCACTGGTAGGGAATCACCTGGACCAGACACCCGGAATCAGCGGGGCACTGTTTAACCGGATCGAAGATATCAATATTCGAATGATCTGCCATGGGGCAAGCAGTCACAATCTTTGCTTTTTGGTGAGAGAAGAGGAAGCCGGGAAATGTATCAGGAATCTGCACGCTCATTTTATCACAAGTAAAACGAATAAAACGATAAACGACTGAAACTCTGACAAGAAAAATGAAAATAGCACTCATAGGTGATGGAAAGACCGGCGGTCATGTAAAATCGCTTTTAAAGGATAATCAGGTCGTAGTGTTCAATGAGGAAAATAAACCGGAAGTGAACAAATTGAAGGGCGCCGATGCAGCGATTATCTTTGTTCCCGGCAGTGCAGCCGGCGAAATTCTTGAACCTGTCCTGGAATCAGGCATTCCGTCGGTTTGGGGCACCACCGGTTACCAGTGGCCGACAGAGCTGCCGGATTGGATCAAAGTGAAAGGATCCAGATGGATTATGGCCTCCAATTTTAGCCTGGGGATGAATATCATCCGTAAATGTTTGCAGGTGATCGGCCAGGGCAGGGGGTTGATGGAAGATCCGGAATTTCATATTCATGAAGTTCATCACAAAGATAAACAGGATGCTCCCAGCGGGACGGCTCTTAAATGGCAGGAATGGCTCGGCCTTGATGATGTTCAGATGTCCTGGAACCGGCATGGGGACGTCAAGGGAATTCACTCCCTGCATGTGAAGACGGAATTTGAATCGCTTTACCTGAAGCATGAAGCTCATGACCGGGCGGTTTTTGCCCAGGGAGCCGTATGGGCGGCAAATTACCTGATACAGCGCCCGGATATATTACCCGGACTTTATACATTTGAATCAATTATAGACCTGGCATTCAGCCAAACACAATGAACGTATCAAACACAAATCTTTGGACAGCACTTGTTACGCCGATGTTGCCGGGTGGTGAAATCGATTTTAAAAGCCTGGAATTTATCGTACAGAAACAGGTGGAAGCGGGTAATGGAATTTTACTCATCGGAAGCACCGGCGAGGGGTTGGCACTGCCGGCCGGGGATAAATGGAAAGTGGTGGAATTTGTATCAAAAATGAATCCGGCAAGCCCGCTGATGGTGGGGGTCGGAGGTTTTGACATCGAGCTGCAGAAAAAGTGGATTGAAAAATGTAACCCGCTTCATATCGATGCCTTTTTACTGGTATCACCGCTATATTCAAAACCCGGCCCGGTGGGTATGGAGCGCTGGTTCAGGGCACTGTTGGATCGATCCGAAAAACCCTGTATGATCTACAATATACCGGGACGAACCGGGATCAAGGTGCCGCCCGAAGTGATCATGCATCTGCAGGATCATTCGAATATGTGGAGCCTGAAAGAGGCAAGCGGAAGCCTTGAGGAGTATAATGCATTTCGCATGGCCGCCCCGGAGCTGGATGTATTCAGTGGGGATGATGCGTTGCTGCCGGAATTTGTACCTTCCGGCTGCAACGGCCTGGTATCGGTCGCTTCCAATGTATGGCCGGAAGAAGTTCACCAATTTACAAGACTCTGCCTGGAGCGGAACCCGGATCTGCCGCTCGATCTTTGGGAAATGGCCTCCAAAGCCCTGTTTGTATCCTCCAACCCGATACCGGCCAAGGTCTTACTGGCTGAAAAAGGATGGATCCGGCACCCGGAATTGAGGCTTCCTCTTACACCGGATGAACTTACCGACAAGAGTATCCTGTTGAAGGCCGACAGCGAAATGACCCTGTGGTATGCAAAACTGAAAACAGAAAAAACAAACTGAATTTTTATCTGATATGGATTGGGAAAAGACACTCGATTTGCTTGAAAAAGGAGAAATGAGAGCGGCTGAACCGGACGGGGACGGCTAGAAGGCGAACAGAGATGTAAAAAATGCCATCCTGGCCGCTTTTAAAGCCGGTGAAAATGTGACTTATGGCGATCAGTACAAAGGATTTGTTGATAAACACAATTTGCCGCCAAGAGAATTTACCCCGGAAAACAAGGTGCGACTGGTTCCCGGAGGGTCATCGGTCAGGAGAGGTGCCCATGTTGCTCCAGGTGTCATTATTATGCCTCCTGCCTATGTAAATACCGGTGCGTATGTGGATGAGGGCTCAATGATCGACAGCCATGCACTGGTTGGTTCATGTGCACAGATCGGGAAAAATGTGCATTTATCTGCCGGGGTTCAGATTGGAGGTGTTCTCGAACCTGTGGGGCTGACCCCGGTTGTGATCGAGGACGACTGTTTTATCGGTGCCGGCGCCGTCGTTGTGGAAGGAATTTTGGTAAAACGAAGAGCCGTGATTGCCCCGGGTGTTGTACTGTCAAAATCGGTTCCGGTATACGACTGTGTGAACGAAAAGGTGTTGGGCAAGGGAACTGCGATTCCCGAGGGTGCCGTTGTGGTGCCGGGAACACGACCGGTTGGCCAGCCCTGGGCCGACAGTCAGGGATTATCGGCTTATTGCCCGCTTATAATCAAATACAGGGATGAAGGCAGCGACGCCTCGCTTGTTCTGGAGGATGCCTTGCGGTGAGGGGAAAATAAATTCCCGAAAATTCAATCAATTGTGTAAGGAAATGCTCCCGGTTAGTTCTTATACTATAAGGAGTAAATGTTAAACAAACCGATTAGGTGTCTATTATGAGTTCAATCAACAAGGCCATTATCATAGGGAGACTGGGACAGGATCCGGATGTACGCTATACACAATCAAATACGGCGGTTGCCAACTTCAGTGTAGCGACGAACGAGCGATTCAAAGACCGTAACGGTGAGTTTCAGGAGCGAACCGAATGGCATCGGATTGTTGCCTGGGGACGTACTGCTGAAATCTGTCAGGAGTATTTGAAAAAAGGGTCACAGGTATATATCGAAGGACCGATTCAAACCAGGGAATGGGAAGACAAAGAAGGTCAGAAGCGGTACACAACCGAAATCAAAGCGATCATTATGAAAATGCTGGACAACCGAGGAGAAACCGGCGGCGGTGGAATGGAATCTTCCGGCGGCAACCAGGTTGCCGGAGCTGTCGACCTGGATGATTCATTTGACGATATGGATGACGATCTTCCGTTCTGACAACATTTCGAGCATGTATTTCGGTTATTTGTTACATTTTAATCGGGTGGCAGTCTATATACTGTCACCTTTTTATTTATTTTTGAATTTTATGACCCTTGAACCAAATAACCGTTATTGGATACGATAGAGGAACCTCCGGATAACAGTTTGACTTTCGCCCTCCAAACCGGGACAGATATGGCTGATGCTTTTGAGCCATTAAGTGCCATCTCCTTGTCGTTATATCTGGTTGTTATATTTTTTGGCCTTTTTATGAGTGCCCTCTATTCAGGAGCAGAGGTTGCGTTCTTTTCCATGGTCAATCAGATGGACAAGCTGGACCGCGACCAAAAACCGGGTGGGCGTGATATGAAAATCCTGCGTATGCTGGAAAAGCCCCGCCGGCTGCTGGCGACTATTTTGATCGGTAATACGTTTTCCAATATTATCACTTCTGTGGTTGCGGCAGTTATGACGGGAAAAATAGCTGCGTATATGGGCTTGTCAGAAGTACTCGTTTATACAATTGAAATTATCGTGCTTACATTTATGATTTTGATTCTGAGTGAAATCACTCCGAAAATCATATCTATTAATAATCCCCTGAAGATGTCCCGCCGCTATTCAGGTTTTATCTATTTAAATTTTCTCG
>SLOU01000279.1 GCA_007132385.1 Balneolaceae bacterium
AAGGTGAAAAAATAACGGTAGGGAGTGGTTCAAAAAAAATGTCAGTCTGAATAAAGCATCAGCCTGAAAAAGCAGTCGGCCGAACTGATACATTCGACAAACGATGCAAAAACATGCAATAATTGGTATCGGAAATAGGCATCGGAGGTTCGGCAAGTGTATCACGATTAGGATCACGGGTCGCATCGAAACACAAAATAAGGAAAAAAGTAAATTTGCGAAATGATTTAAATTGCATTATTGTTATAGCATTAAAGAATATGCGACCAGAATCTGAATCATAACAAATCACATTTCACATTCTTAATCATAACCTGCAAAGCCTATTGTATAATTGATACTGTTCTTGTATCAAAAGAACTCACAATCAGAACAATCAGACAATATCACGTTAAAACTCAGCGTTAAAAGGTCCATATGATGTCGCATAAATCACATAATTCCCTTCAGCAAATTGATGATCATGAACTGGTCAAGCAATATCGCAAGGATAATAACCAGGAAGCATTCAAAGAGCTCCTTGATCGCCATAAATCCAAGATCTACTCATATATTTATAGTATGGTAGGGAATGCTGAAGTTGCCAATGACATATTTCAGGAAACGTTTACCAAGGTCATAACCAAGATGGATGAGACCTATAACGAACAAGGTAAATGGATTGCATGGGTCATGCGAATCGCGCACAACGCGACTATCGACTACCTTCGGAAGAAGAAGCGGTTTGTCGATGTGAATGCACAGAATGACCCGGATTATGATTTTTACGACAGATTGACCGATGAGACTGTTGACGATGCCCAGGGTGTCCTTGAAAAGGACGAAGCCAAAAACAGCCTCATGAAACACATTTCTAAGCTTCCCAAGGAGCAACGGGAAGTGGTGATGTTGCGACATTACTATGAAATGTCCTTCAAGGAGATTGCCGAATTGACCAATGTTTCTATTAATACGGCGCTTGGTCGAATGAGGTACGCTCTGATTAACCTGAGAAAATTGTTTGACAAGGAACATGGAAAAGAAGTCAAATATGTCGAACGTCGATGAACTATGTGTTAAATACGTTTTCGACGAATTAGACCCATCCGAAATAGTAATCGTTGAGCAGGCAATGATCCGTGATCAGAATCTGCTTATAGAAGTTGAGAGTTTAAAGAGTACTTGGCGCAAGTTGAAAAAAATGCCCGAGGTACATCCTCCTCAAAATATTTCCGAAGCAATTATTGACCAGGCAATAGAACACGCCAGTCAGCAACAAATATTTGGCAGTCGTTGGAAAAATCCGGGGCTATTGGCCACTGCGGCAGTCGTGCTGTTTAGTCTGCTCATAACCACAGCCTATCTGCTTCCTTACGAGACTCACTCTGAATCCGGCTCGGGCGATTCTCAAACTGCTGTAATGGGAACATCAGCATCATCACTTCAAAACCGGACAGAATCAGATCAAGACCAGTTTGCCCCCTGGATCGATCGCAGAAATATGATGTATCTCGGTTCCACAGGTGACCGGGAACAAAACATTGAAATGGATTCACTGCGAAACAGTAGAGTAAGGCACTCTGGTAACTCCGATGATTCCGTCTTTTTACAATATGCCATCCCTGATATCCAAATGACCGGAACACAATTTTAGAATGGCATATTGAGTATAAATGCTACGATTTCAATTGTATTAAAAAAATCGATTGTCGTGCAGCCCGGGTAAAATTATGGTTCCGGTGTTTGAGAGGCTACATTTTGAGTGATTTTTTTCTGATTTTTAAGGACACATGGAGCACCCATGAGTTACAATCATATACGCGTGTACCAAATCTCATCATGGGTGTTTCAATAAATTATTCTTACCTTAACAAATTGAGTTAAGCTGAGAAGCACAGTGTCTTTGTACAAGGAGCGGTACTAATTGTTAATTAATTTATGGGAAAAGTAATATCTATAGCAAACCAAAAGGGTGGTGTTGGTAAAACGACAACGGCTATAAATCTTGCGGCAAGTCTTGCGGCTGTCGAACACACCACATTGCTAATTGATATTGATCCCCAAAGCAACTCCACCAGTGGCACCGGGTTTGAATACAAAGCCATTGACAACTCCATCTACCAGGTGATGGTTGAAGGATTCAAGGCCAGGGACACAGTCATGAAAACGGAAATTCCCTACCTGGATATCATCCCTTCCCACATCAATCTGGTCGGTGCTGAGATAGAAATGATTGATCGTCCAAATCGTGAAAAAATCCTGCGTTCTGCGATCAGTGGTATGCGAGACGATTATGATTTCATCATCATCGACTGTCCGCCTTCGCTCGGATTACTGACCATTAATGCATTGACGGCATCCGATTCGGTGCTTATTCCTGTTCAGTGTGAATATTTTGCGCTGGAAGGACTCGGGCAGCTTCTGAATACTATAAAAATCGTTCGGCAACACATGAACAACAACCTGATTATTGAAGGTGTGGTACTAACCATGTATGATATCCGCACCAGGCTCTCCAACCAGGTGGCCGATGAAGTCAAGCGGTATTTTGACGATCGTGTTTTTGAAACGGTAATTTCAAGAAATGTAAGACTGGCAGAAGCTCCAAGCTTCGGAAAACCGGTACTGCTCTATGATTCGGTATCCATTGGATCCAAAAACTATCTGGCATTAGCGCGGGAAATCGTCACCCGAAACAAGAAGCTTTTTAAAAACAGTTCTGTGTTTACCGACAAGAGTAAAGAGGCATCAGTTAATCGGGAACCATAATATACCATGGCTAAAAAAGTGTTAGGAAGAGGACTTGGAGCGTTTTTTCCGGAATACGATGTATCCGGCAATCCAAAGTTAGATGGAAAAAAAGATGCTTCTCAGGAAGAAATGGCGATTCACCGCGTCAACGTAACTTTGCCTGTTCCAGTCACGGACATACGCCCGAATCCACATCAACCCCGGGATGATTTTGATGAAATCAAACTTCAGGAGTTGTCAGATTCCATTCGGCAGCATGGATTGATTCAACCGGTGACAGTTCGTGCTATTGGAAATGGCAAATACGAACTGATCAGCGGTGAAAGAAGGCTGCGGGCGACCAAAATGGCTGGTATCGCCACAATTCCTGCGTATATCAGGGAAGTTAATGACGACGATATCATCGCTTTTGCACTCATAGAAAA
Organism: Balneolaceae bacterium; assembly: GCA_007132385.1. Lineage (GTDB taxonomy): Bacteria > Bacteroidota > Rhodothermia > Balneolales > Balneolaceae > SLOU01. The sequence goes on from SLOU01000279.1 coordinate 3,156, forward strand.
CGTACAACGGGAACAGCTTAACCCGATAGAAGTAGCGCTCGGATATAAGCGGCTGCTTGAGGAGTGCGAATACACACAAGAACAAGTGGCTAAAAAACTGGGGAAAAACCGGTCGACGGTTACCAATATGCTTCGGTTGCTGACTCTTAAGCCGACCATTCAGGCGGCTCTGAAGCAAAACACTATCACAACCGGTCACGCACGAGCACTAATTGCCGTGGAAGATCTGAATGTTCAGGACAAGTTGCTGAAAAAAGCAATTGAAGAGGACTGGTCGGTCCGCCAGATTGAAGATGCCGTACGGAAACAAGACCTGAAAATGAAGCCGCGCAATAAACTGCTTTCGGAGAAAGATCAGAAGGATGTCCACCTGATGGAGATTTCCAACCGATTACGGAATAAATACAGCACCCGTGTTCAGGTTAAAAAGAAAAGCAAGGGTGGTGAAATACGCATCGAATACTACTCCGATGACGATCTGGATCGTATCATATCTCTGCTGGAGTCGGTTGAGTCCTGATAGTAATCCCATTGGAATCAGGCTTCTTCTTACAGTTTTTGCCTTATTCCCGACGCTGTTCTCCATGCCTGCCCATGGGCAGTATTTGGGACATGCACCTCAAAAATTTCTGAACGGGCTACACGTGCAAATCTCAGACTGTCATATTCAGAAGTCCAGTTTCTACAGGCAACTGACCGGTTACCTGACAGAACCAACCGGATTCCAGGATGAACCGTCCGGGTTCCAGGCAGAACTTGCCGGATTTCACACTGAACTCACTGGTTCCCGTGTGCAACAGAGGCAATTCAGCAGATCAATGGTTAAATACAACACAGGTGCCAATATTGAACAGTCGGATACCGTCCCGAACCCGTCTGCAGTTCTCAGAAAATCAATGTTGATTCCCGGGTGGGGACAAGTGGTGAACAAACAGGTCTGGAAGGTTCCGGTTATTTACGGATTGTTTGCTGGCCTCACTTATTACAGTATTGTCACGGACCAGAGTTACCGGGATTACAGGGCCGCTTACTACAACAGTCAGAACCCGGATGGAGACGAACGTTTTGGACCGACACCCGGTTATATTGATCCCAATCAAAACCCGGAATCGATACGATATTCACGCAATATGTTCCGTAATCACAGGGATCTCACTTTTATTGGTATTGGGCTGGTTTATGGTCTGAATATCATTGATGCCTATGTCTTTGCCCATTTGCGTGACTTTGATGTCAGTGATGATCTCAGTGCCAGAATTAACATCGGTCCACCCCCCGTTTCTGAGAATATTTCGATTTTGGCAATTGACCGGTTTCCCGAAAATAATTTCTCCGGAATTCACGAAATATCGGTAACATTAACCCTTAATATACACTGATTTACAAAATTCAAATGGAGAATAAACGTCAGCAAATTCAAAGCAGATACGATTCCCGGTTCGAAAAAGATGTCTGGAGTGTCTTCAAAGTAATGGGGGAGTTTGTCGACGGGTATGAAAAAATGTCCCATGTTGGTCCCTCGGTCTCTTTTTTCGGTTCGGCGAGGCTGAAGGAGGACCATCCCTACTACAATATGGCCGTTGAAACCGCTCGCAAACTGTCGGAAACAGGATTCGGTATCATAACGGGCGGAGGCCCAGGGATAATGGAAGCAGGCAACAGAGGAGCACATCTGGCCGGCGGTACGTCGGTTGGGCTCTGCATTTCATTGCCCAGCGAATTAAATAATAACAAATACATTGAAGATAAATACAGGATTGATTTCAACTACTTTTTTGCCCGAAAAGTGATGTTCGTCAAGTATGCCCAGGGATTTGTGGTATTACCCGGAGGATTAGGCACACTTGATGAATTTTTTGAAGCGTTAACCCTGATACAAACCAAAAAAATTCACCGTTTCCCAATCGTTTTAATGGGCAATGATTACTGGAAAGGTCTGATCGACTGGATGAAAGAGACAATGGTAGCAGGAAAAACAATTGATGCCGTAGATATGAATTTGTTTCATATTACAGATGATCCGGACGAGGCAGCCTCAATTATTTATGACTTTTATCAAAATAACAAACTACGCCCCAATTTCTGACGTTAATAGGCGGGTACCCTTGTGATTTCAGTACCGTATATATGTATTTTTTATTAATGTAATTTTTTTAAAAAAGAAAAAAAACCTTAATTTTCATATTTATG
>SLOU01000027.1 GCA_007132385.1 Balneolaceae bacterium
ATTCATCACCATTCCGAAAGGAGTGATCCTGAGATTAATCGATCACCCCTATATTCAGCGATTGCGCAGAATCCGTCAGCTTGGCCTCGGTTATCTTGTTTTTCCGGCAGCTGAACATTCCCGATTTTCTCATGCACTGGGTGCTCTGGAGCTTGGACAGAGGGTTCTGAAAAATCTCCGGGAAAAAGATACCACAATCAGTGATGCAGAGATAGAAGCCACCCTGATCGCTATCCTGTTACACGACATCGGCCACGGCCCGTTATCACATACACTGGAACACACTCTTATCAGGGATTTCAATCATGAAATGATGAGTCTTTCCATCATGAAGGAGTTAAACAGGCAGTTTGACGGAGAGCTCGGCATGGCCATTGATATATTCAGGGATCAGTATCCAAAACGTTTTCTATATCAATTGATTTCATCACAATTGGATATCGACCGGCTCGACTATCTGAAAAGAGACAGTTTTTTTACCGGGGTTTCGGAGGGCTCCGTAGGTATTAACCGGATTCTGAAAACCATGCGGGTTTTTAAAGGCAATGTAGTCATTGAAAAAAAAGGAATTTATGCGATCGAGAACTATATCCTCTCACGCCGGCTGATGTATATGCAGGTATATCTGCATAAAACGGTTCTGTCGGCCGATGTTTTACTGAGAATGATCTTTCACAGGGTCAGCTATTTAATCGATCAAGGGAATCCGCCACATCAACCCAGTATTGCACTTCGGTATTTTTTTGAAGAGAAACCGACAGCTAAAAAAACAATTACAAAAAAGATGCTCCGGATGTATACACTGCTTGATGATCATGATATCTATTTGAGCATCAAATACTGGTCGCATTCGAAAGATCCGGTATTATCAGATCTTTGCAGCAGATTTCTAAATCGGTCCTTGTTCAGAACAACATTTCTGAATTCAGGAAGATATACCGGCAGCCGTCAGCATATACTCATGGAAACAAAGAAACAATTGGAGATTAACGGTTTACCGTCAGATGAAAAATCGGCTGAATATTACTTCCATTTTGATAAAAGTTATAGTGAGGCTTATAAATATGAGAACGAAGGAATCTGGATATTGGAAGATGATGACAGCGTTATTGAATTTTCCAAAGCTGCAGATACCAAAAATATTATTGCATTAACACAACCGGTTGTCAAACCGTACGTCGTTCACCTCAAAGAAATTGATCTCAGGACCTGATCATTTTCATCAGTTCTTCTTCCTTGAATGGTTTTTGTAAATAACCGTCAAACCCTTCTTCCAGCAGTCTTTGTTTGTTGCCTTTTCTACTCTGTGCAGTGACTGCAATTACCGGCAATTCGGATTCAGGTCCTTTTTTACTTCGCAAATGTTTGAGTGCTTCAACCCCATCCATAATCGGCATGGTGATATCCATGAGGATCAGATCAGGCCTGTCTTTTTCAATAATTGTGAGTGCTTCCTGGCCATTCTTGGCCTCTTCGAGCTGGTATCCATGCCTTTCAAGCATAATTCTCATCAGGGTGCGGTTAAATGAAACATCATCCACAATGAGTATTTTTTCTATGGCTTTCTCAGCCAAACCGATAATCGGTTCCCGTTTGTCTGATTTGGCTTCTTCATGCAGCAGTTCATCTATCTGTTCCAAAAGTTCATGGCTGTTCTCCGTAATGGTATGCAGATATTTGCGTTGCTCGACATCCAGCCCTTTATTATCAAGCAGAAGCTGGCTATATCCCATAATGGCATTCAGGGGCGTTTTGAGACTGTGTGAGATCTTTTCAAGCTTTACGTCCTGAGGATCATCACTCAGAATTTTTTCCATACCAGATTCAGATCCGATTAATATGAGATCCCCGATCAGTTGTCCCACATCAGTTGTAATGGGATGACGGTAAATCACCCTTTTCTCTTTTTTTCCAGAATCGGTTTTAATCTCAAAAATTTCATAGTTTTTGTAAGTTTCAACCGCTTTTTTGAAATTATTCGGAAGTGAAATCTCGGAGAAATACTTTCCTTCGACATCAGATGAATTCAATTGAAAGAGTTTTAGAAAACGGCTGTTTGCAAACTTGATTCTTTCATTTTCATCGATGGCAATAATTGCACTGTGTGTATACGTGGAGATTGCACGCAAGTAAGCTCGTTGTTCCAGACTATTGAGTATAAAACTGTCTTCTTCCTTTCTGTTTTTGATAAACAGATAGGTTATCAGTGAAAACAAAACAATCAATAAAATCAGATACAACTGATCAAGGACCGTACTGATCCAGCTTTCCGTTAAAAATAACGGCATATAATATTCAAAATATTCAATCAAAATATCTACCTGATTACTTTTACATTCATGTCAACCCTGAGCAGATTTACATTGGATTTAAGTAAAAGTTTAACTTGGAGATATGTGATTAATCTTTTCTAATGAAGCAAGATGAGAACCTCTCTGTCATGTTCTCAGTGGCGATTAGAAAAGTTTAAAGTTATTCACTCTTTTTATAGAGTATAAAACTGAAATCCTGATGATCTTCCCTCCACGATGGGTGCCATTTTTTTCCAATCTGATCACGGTATTCCGGGAAGAAGGTGTCCCCCTGGTAATTATTGTGAATTTCAGTGATATAGAGTTCATCTGCTATACCAATAGTCTGTTTATAGATCTCTCCCCCGCCAATGACAAATACCTTATCTTCGCTTTCAAGCAATTCGAGAGCCTGGTCAAGGTTACTGCAAACTTCGACATTCATATTTGGATAGGTCTTTGAACGAGTCAGTACTACATTCCGGCGTCCGGGCAGCGGTGATTCACCAATTTCCTCAAAAACTCCACGTCCCATAAGCACAGGTTTTCCCATCGTCGTCCGTTTGAAGTAGAGCATATCTTCCCTGTAATGCCAGGGTAGTTCCCCGTCATTGCCAATAACAAGGTTTGGATCGTGAGCTGCGATCAGGGCAAGTATCATACAGCAACTTCAAACTTGATTGAAGGGTGTGGATTATAATCAAGAAGTTCAAAATCGTTGAACTCCAGTTGATCCAACGGCTTTTCCTGAATTTTGAGCCTGGGGAGTTTTTTCGGTTCTCTCTTCAACTGTTCTTTTAGTCCGTCTATATGATTGACATAGATATGTGCATCTACAATTGTATGGGCAAAAGTACCCGGTGCAAATCCAGTTTCCCTGGCAATGGCCATGGTTAGTGCAGAGTAACAAGCTAAATTAAACGGAATGCCAAGTGCTATATCCCCAGACCGCTGAGTTAAATGACAATTGAGCTTTCCCCCTGCTACATTGAAAATGTACATGACATGGCATGGAGGTAGTGCCATTTCTTGAAGCAGCCCGGGATGCCAGGCACTGACGACGATCCGCCGGCTGTTTGGATTGGTTTTGAGCATATCGATCGCCCGTTGAACCTGATCAAACTCTTTTTTCTTCCAAACTTGTTCCTCATCAGTACCATTGGAAGAATGGGTTCGACCATTCCTGTTCTCCAAATAAGGGAACCGGCGCCAAAGCACCGGGTAAATGGGTCCAACGTGTCCATCTTCATCTGCCCAGGCATCCCAGATATGGCAATCATTCTCATCACGGAGCCAACGGATATGGTCTTCCCCCCGCAAGTACCAGAGAAGTTCGAGTATTACCGACCGGAAAAAAACCTTTTTGGTTGTAAGCAGTGGAAAGCCGTTGTCAAGGTCCACTTTGTAACTTTCTGCAAAACTGGACAGCGTATCTGTTCCGGTCCGGTTCTCTTTTCGCACTCCATTTTCAAGCACATTTTTAACAAGATCGAGATAAGCTTTCATACGTCAGATCATTTGAATCAACAGGTTCGATTATAACATGTTTTGTAAAACAATGGCAGCAACGCTGAAATAAATCAGCAAGCCGGTAACGTCCACAATGGTGGTGATAAGCGGACTGCTTGCCACTGCAGGGTCAATCTTCAATTTTGTAAGTATAAACGGCAATATGGTTCCGATCAGATTAGCAACCAGAACAATAGCTACCATTGATATCCCAACAACAAGACCAATTTCCCATCCACCGCGAAAGATACCCAAAACAGCACTGGCAGCTCCCATTGCAAATCCTAATGCAACCCCTACCAGAATTTCCTTTCCACAGGTACGGAACCAGTGTGAGAGTTTAACGTCGCCTATAGCAATCGCACGTACCATAATGGTAGCTGACTGTGCCCCTGTATTACCGCCGCTGTCAATTAAAAGTGGGATAAAAAATGCCAGGGCTATGGCCGATGCGAGGACTTCTTCATAGTACTCAATCACACCCGAAGAAAGCAAATTTACAAATACCAGAATAATGAGCCATGTAATCCTTTTGCTGAACAGTTCCCAAATGCCGGTTTCATTATAGGTTTTTTTCAGAGGAGCAACAGCCGCTGTTTTATGGAAATCTTCTGTTGCTTCTTCCCTGGCAATATCGATGATATCATCAACCGTTACAATTCCGATCAGTACACCGTCAGAGTCCATTACTGGCATCGCCACCCTGTCGTATTTACTCAGCATTTCAACAGCGTGTTCCTGATCATCATATGCGCTAAGAGCTACGAAAGAATCATCCGTAATATCGTCAATTCTGTCCTGCGGATCAGCGAGTATAAGCTGTGTTAACCGTAAATCATCAATCAATTTCTCATTTTCATCAACAACATAAATCACATTTACGGTTTCAGCACTGTATCCGAATTTCCGGATATGTCTCATAGCACGTTCAACTGTCCAGTCTGAGCGTACTTTTACATATTTTGAGGTCATCTGCCTCCCGACACTCTCCATCGGGTATCCCAGCATCTGTTTAATCTCCTGTTGCTCCTCAACATTCAGGGAATTAAGGACTCGTTGGGTAAGATGTCCTGGAAGTTCTTCAACAATAGACACACGATCATCAGGTTCAAGGTTGCTCATAACCTCCTCGAGCTGCTTCTTGGTTAACAGGTCGAGCAGTTCAACTTCCTTCGCATTGCTGAGATGGGAAAAAACCTCTGCGGCTTTCTGTTTCTTTAAAAGCCTGAATATAACGACAGCTACACTGGGTTCGATTTCTTCAAGCAATTCGGCAATATCTACAGAAGGAACATCCTGCAAAGACTCTTTTAAAGTCACCCAGTCTTTGGATTCAATTAGTTCTTCGATCTCCGGTTTTAATAAATGTATCATAAAATCATACCGGTTAGGGTCTACTATTTCGGATCAATGAATCCTCCAATTTAATGAAGAATATTATTTTAGGAGGTATTATTTACTCTGAATTTATGGTTTCTATAAAACCTGTCATATCAATATATTAAACCCGTTTATTCAGAATTATTTTTCAA
>SLOU01000066.1 GCA_007132385.1 Balneolaceae bacterium
GTATTATTCAGTTCAATGGAAACGTATAGATTCCAATTGTCCAGGTAATTAACCGTCTGGTATTTTTATGTGTCCAAAATTATATCCCCAATTTAACACATGCGCTACTACGAAAACAAAAAAGTCCTGATAACCGGTGCATCTTCGGGAATCGGGGCAGCATTCTCCCGTCAACTGGCTAAGAAGGGAGCGCAATTGATCGTGACTGCCCGGAGAGAAGACCGGTTGAGACAGCTGGCTGATGAGTTGCAGATGGACCGTAACACCAAAGTAATGGTCATACCGTGCGATTTGTCTGATCCGGCCGGACCAAAAACGCTGTTTCGTCGCCTGATGGAAAATAATATTGAAGTAGATATCCTTATCAATAATGCGGGATTCGGCTATAACGGGCCATTTGAAGAGGAGGAAGCAGAGGTGTATGATAAAATGATGCAAGTGAATATGTCGGCTTTGGTTGGCCTGACCCGGTTGCTGTTACCCGATATGCTTGCGCGCAAAACCGGTGGAATTCTTAACGTGGCGTCCATGGCCGGGTTTCTGCCCATTCCCTATTTTTCGGTTTATTCCGCAACCAAACAGTTTGTGATTAATTTCAGCTGGAGTCTGTGGCGGGAACTCAGAGGCACCGGTGTGCATGTCTGTGTGCTTTGTCCCGGTCCGGTAGACACCGGATTTCAGCAGGTGGCCGGTATAAGTAAAAAGAAAGTGGCTTTCCGCAGTTTGCAGTCACCAGAATCTGTTGCCCGAAAAGGCCTGATGGGATTGTCCAAAAATAAAGGGATGCAATTATCGAGGCCGCTGCTTCGAATCCTTTACTTGATGAGCAAATACCTGCCGCTTAAATTCGGTTTGATGGTAGGCAGGATTGCAATGAAAAAGTGACCGTTACGGAAAGACAAATCGTGACATTCATTTATTATTCAGCCATTTTTTTATTATACTATAAAGTTCTATAGTTAATATAACTGATATAGATATTGGATTTTATAAATCAGCAGCCGCTGTGTAGATGTCGGTTAATGAGTGTTATTGACTTAGTAAGATTCTTTTAAAAACTGGTATTTAAATATTTGGTTCCCGTACATTTTATGGATAAAGAAAAGGTGATAATTACAAGCGACGGACAAATCCATAAATCGGATGATGCGCAATCCCGGAACAATGTGCTTGCACAGGTTGATCCCGATAATGCGGAAGCAGCTGTACGTTACTTTCAAAAAAGATTTTCTGATCTGGAAAAGTATGTGGATGCCAGTCTTCGGATCATCGACGGTAATCCGATTGATGCTGAATTCCAGCAATTAGTTGACAGACTCAGGGAGGAAATTGCATCCGCAAAAGTCGTTGGCAATTTGGAGGTGTTGATGGGAAAAGTGAATGCCGCAGTAGAGGGTGTTGAAAAAAGTACAAACGACACCGGTGGTAAAACGAAGGAACAGTCCGGAGATTTGACAGAGGGCTTGGCAGGAGAAACGTCTGCGCAAGAGACTGGAAAAACAGCTGAACACAGGACTGCACCGGCTGCCGCCGACCTGGAGTCGAAGCCTGAGTTAAAACCGGAATCTGAATCTGAAGCAGAACCGGAACAGGAAACTGAAGCAGAAGCAGAACTGGACCCGGATCTGGAGTCGAAGCCTGAGTTAAAACCGGAACAGGAATCTGAAGCAGAACCGGATCCGGAATCTGGAACGACGGATCAGAAAATTGTCTTTGAGAACGGGGATAAAGCGGAAATATGGGCGGAGTTGCGGACTCTGGCTGATAAAGCATCTAATCTTGCAAAAGAGGCTGACTGGCAGTATGTACAGAATGAGCTTGAGAACATCCGATACAAATGGAATGAACAGATATCAGGCAACGAGTCGCTGACTTCGTACGAGATCTATGCCGTGTTGCTAAAACAACGGGAAGAAGCTGAGAAGAAATTTTTGGAACGAAAAGCTGCCTATCAGGAAAAACGTCGTGAACGTAAGAAGGAGAATGTGGACCGTCGGGCAAAAATTTTGGATCAACTGCAAAATGTGATCGAAAAGAAGAGATGGCAGGCGTTTAAAGAAGTCAATAGCCTGACCAACCGATGGGAAGAGATCAGGGATCTTCCCAATGAAGATACTGTGAAGGAGCAGGATAAAAAATTCCAGCAATATGTCGATGAGTTCAATGAGAAGAAGGTAGGCTATTTAATCAAGAAAGCACAGAAAGAGGAAGAAAACCTTGCCGGAAAACTTGCGGTAATCGATAAATTGGATCAATTAGTCAAGTCTATTGGATCAGAAACGGCAAACTGGGATTTACTTGATTCTGATATTGAGGAGCTCTCAAGGCAATGGAAGAAAATCGGTCATGTACCGATGGAGCAGTCGGATACTATTTGGGAGCGATTCAAATCGATTCGGGATGAGTATTTTGATAAAAAATTTGAATTCAACAAGGCATTCCGAAAGATCACCACGAAAAATATTCAGAGAAAGACCCGTCTTTGTGAGAAATCGGAGGCGTTGCTGGAAGAAAAGGATCTGGCATTAGCCATCCGTGAGATCAATTTACTGCACAATCGCTGGAAGAAAACAGGTCCTATTCCGAAAAAGAAAAACGAGGAGTTGTGGGAGCGGTTCAATACAGCGACTAAAAAGTTCAACGAATTAAAGAGCGATAATCAGGATACAATCCGGCATCAGGAACAGGAAAACCTGAACAAAAAGGTTGCCTTGTGCGAAAAAGCGGAAGCAATGAAGGAGAATACAAACTGGGACGAAGTCTCTCTGGAAATGGATGCGTTAATGAAAACCTGGAAGGAGATCGGCCCAGTACCGCGTCGAAAATCCGGAAAACTGTGGCGGCGTTTTAAAAACGCACTCGATGTTTTTTTTAACAATCGAAGGGATCATTTCCGGAACATTCGTACCGAGCAGAAACAGAACTATGATAAAAAAAGGGAAATCGTTGCAGAGTTGGAGAAACTGGGTGATCACGAAGATTCGGCTGAAGCGGTTACTTTGGCGAAAGAGTTACAGGAACAGTACCGGAATATTGGATTTGTGCCAATCAAGAAAAAAAGCAAGATCGCATCCGATTACAAGAAAGCTTGCGACCACATCTACCAGCGGGCACGCAGTGAAAGCAAAGGGAGCACGAGTGAAAGTTCCAGAGGTTCTTCCAAGGCGGATGGTGATAAAGCAATTCGTAGTGAGCATTTCAAGTTGAAGAAAGAGTGTGAAAAAATTCACGAAGAAATTATGCGGTACCAGGACACGATAACCTTTATCAATCCCGGTGGACAAGGCAATGAATTGATTGAAGAAATTCAGCGAAAAATTGACAATTCTCAGAAGAAACTGGAAGAAAAACAAGATAAACTTGAAGATCTTCGACGGGAAATTAATGAGTAATCGAACGCAAAAGAAGTGATAATCGGAAAAACCACCTTTCGACTTGCCGGTATCGACTGTAATCAAATCGGGAAAGGGTTATGATATTGATGATACACGGAAAAGGAGCCCTTTATGGCAACTTCCGATAACAGAAAAAGAGTCCTGATGATCGAGGACGATCTGACGCTATGTGAGCTGGTCGGCTCGTTTCTCTCGAAAAAGGGATATGATTTTGTGCATCATAACAGCTTTGACGGAGCTATTTCTTGCGCCAGAGACGTGAATCCGGACTTGATTATTCTGGATCTCTATTTTCCGGACGGTAACGGTTTGCACTTGTGTAAACTGATAAAAGAGGATGAGGAACTCAAAAAGATCCCCATACTTGTTCTGACTACACGAGATTATCCGGTTGAAAAGGAGATGGCCATGTCCTCCGGCGCGACCGAGTTTCTTCAAAAACCGATGGACTATGAACTTTTCTCCGACAAAGTCGATCAGATCCTGGAGGATGCTGTTACGGTGACATTCTGGGGTGTGCGTGGTTCAACGCCTTGTCCGGGCAGTAATTATTCTTACTACGGTGGGAACACGATGTGCATGCAGGTCAAAATTCCGGGCCACAACAAGCTTCTGATCTTTGATGCCGGATCCGGCATCCGACCACTCGGCAATGAATTAGTCAGAGAAGGAAAACCGTTGACAGGTCATATTTTCTTCACTCATGCTCATTGGGATCATATCCAGGGATTTCCGTTTTTCAACCCGCTATACTCCACCACTAACCGGTTTGATATCCATATGCCACCGCAACTGGCAGGCAGCACAAAAGACGTACTGCTTGATCAGATGTCGTATACCTACTTTCCCGTTACATCACGGATGTTAAAAGCCCGGCTGGAATACCATACACTACATCAAAGTATACAACATTTCGACGGTTACAGTATTCAGTATATTACTTCGAATCATCCGGTTGAAACGGCCATCTATAAAATTCAGATCGGCAGAAAAAAAATCATTTTTAGTCCAGATAATGAAATTATTGCATCCGATAAGTCAGTAAATGCCAATAAAAATCCTTACTTGAAGCTGTTTGACAATTTCGTAGCCGGCGCCGATCTCCTTATTCATGACGCGCAGTATGATCTGGAAGAGTACCGGGGAAAAAAGAACTGGGGCCATTCCGCCTGGGAGCTTGTTGTAGAAAGAGCTAAAAGAAACAAAATCAGACACCTTGTGCTGACCCACCACGATCCCGATTCCAAAGACGATAAGTTGCACAGGGTTGCACAAAAACTGAAAGAAACGGTCAACGGTTCGGGAATGATTGCAGAGTTGGCGTGTGAAGGGAATAGCTGCCATCTTTAGCCAGGTAAATCAGAAGAAACTGCCGGTATCATCCGAAGTACAGCTAAAGCTGAATGATCCGGATGATACCGTCAGTTGTTGATTTGGTATGGGTCAAAAGTAGTAGCGAATACCGATCCCGCTGTTGCCGGTAAAACCGGTGCCCGGAATGAGGTCAAGAACCGGAACAATTTCCAGGAAGATTTCAACCGGATCATTTTCAAAGTGGTAAGCAGCACCTAACGGAAAACGAATTCCGAACTTATCATCGTGTTCGAAGCGAACCCGTCCACCCAGTCCGTAATACAGCGGAAGCGATCCCCTTGTCACCGAGATAATATCAAATCGATAAAACAGATAGTCAATATGAAGATGCATCGAGGCATCTCCTCTGAATGACCACGCCGCACCTGCAGAAAATGCCCGGTTATTGGCAGTCCAGTATGCAAAACTGATACCGGTCGGGTCACCCAGAATTGCTCCAGCTCCTTTGTTTCGGGGATAGGTTTGTGCTTCGACAGTCATTGAGAACAGTAATAAAATAGCGATTAATGAAAAAATGGTTTTCATAGGAC
>SLOU01000105.1 GCA_007132385.1 Balneolaceae bacterium
ACTCATCAGTGACCAACCGTGCCAACCGTCAGATTGAGTCCTACCGTCCGGTGATGCCGAGCAGCGAGGACAAGTTTTTCAGGGGATGGGAGGATGGTGAAAGCTTTCACATTGGTGGAGAAATAAGAGACTGTTACGCATGGATTGACGAAACAACCACCGTACGATAAACAGTATGATACGAGTATCTCCCTTTAATTAGCCACGAGTTGGTTACTTATAGAGATTACAGGCTCAATCAATCCGATGAATACTACATCGTGGCATTTTTTTGTTCTTTAATTGATGCCATTCTTTTTTCTAACTGACTGGATGCATAACTGATAAACCACTCTTCGTGAAGGTTGAAAGGCATAGGGTTATGGTAATTAAAAATTTCGTGTATGACATTCTTTGCCAGTTCGAACAACTTTTTTGTTTCCGTCTCAAATAGATCCATCAGGGCTGGATGTTCGGATAAAAGTTTATTTAAAAAATAAACTCCAAAAGCGATGTGCCTGGAGTTGTCCTGCTTCAAATAACGGATCCCTTTTAAAAGTCCGGGTATCCTGTTTTGTTTTTGAAAAGTCCGGTTGCAACCTTCATAAACAGTTTCAGCCAGTGTAGCCTCTGCAATCAAGATATATATGACCGTTGCTTTGAGTTGATTGGCCGGTATCGGGTTCCTGTTAAGACGCAGCAATGCTTCAGGAAGTTTATTTTGATATAGTTCTTTAAATGCGTGGCCATGTAAACGGCTTAAATCAGTTTTATCTTCTTTGAGTGTATGTCTCAAGCGGGAAAAAAAATCTGTATGCTTGGCTTTTTCCCAAATAAATGAGGTCAGATATATTTCTAATTCAAGCTGGTCATCCCTGGCTAAGGATTTCATCAAAGGTGCCAGCTCCAGAGTTGCGGTGCCCTGACCCGCCATAACAAGGGTACACAAATGCATCAGTGTTTTCTTTTGAAACCGGTTGAAGGATCTCCAATGGTGAATATCGTCTTGAAAGGAGATATCGGCCGGATCCCATGTATTCATTTCTTTTGCTTCTTTGAAAAGCTGAATGGGAATTGAGTCCATATCGATACCTCTTCCACTTGTCACAAAATTAGTTCGCTGAATAAATTCTTTTTGAGTCGGTTGAGCAATATTTTCCGACAAGCTTTTGGCTTTTTCGGCTGTGGATATCGACGATGCTTTATGAGCAGCCTGAAGAATTTCTCTTGCAGTATCTTTTTGGGTGATGAGGGTAAGTAAATTTCCCTTATCAACTTTGATTTGTCCATTCAAGAGAAGTGAAACGGGCTCTTCTTTCTTTAAGATGAGATTTTTCCAGATACTGGCATCAGCTGTCAAAATAGTTTTGGCGACACTCAAATCAGCAACTGTCGCAAATCGCAATTCGCTGACTTTTCCATTTTGCAGTTCAATGAAAAATCCAATCTTGTCAGATAATTCGGGAAGATCAGGTTCAGGGTACATCCTGATCATTAAGGGATTCCAGTGCTTTACTGACTGAAAATAATGTTCACTCTGATAAATAACCTTCCTCCAGGCTTGAAGCCAGTCAGAGGAGAAAATCTCTTTATTTTCCATTATTTTTAGAGGTTAAGGTCTGATGACAGCATGCATTAAAACTATATTGCGTAGCTTATTATAAAATTATTTTTTCAGAAACGTTATAAGCTTGGCGACAAGGTATATTTTGATCTAAATTATATAAGTATAATAAAAACAATAAGATATAATGAAAAGTATTTTTCCGGCGTATGATGTGATTGTGGTTGGGGGCGGACATGCCGGCAGTGAAGCGGCTGGTGCGGCTGCGCAAATGGGTGCAAAAACACTTTTAATTACCATGAGCCTGGAGGCAATTGCAAGAATGTCTTGTAATCCTGCCATGGGGGGTGTGGCCAAAGGGCAGCTTGTCAGGGAAATTGATGCTCTTGGTGGTTTAAGCGGGATTGTGAGTGATCAAACAGGTGTTCAGTATCGCATGCTTAACAGAAGTAAGGGTCCGGCGATGTGGAGTCCTCGCTGCCAAAGCGACCGGTCATTATATGCCAAGAGAATGAGGGAGCTGCTGGAGGAGAAGGATAATCTTCATTTCAGGCAGGATAATGTGGTTGATTTACTAACGGAAGAGGAGGGTAAAAGAATTTCAGGAGTAGTTACACAAACGGGGCAAGAATTTCATGCAAAAGCGGTTGTCCTTACGACCGGTACTTTTGGGAATGGGTTGATTCATATTGGTGAGACTCAGTTTGGAGGGGGAAGGTCTGGTGAAAGAGCATCTGTCGGGATCTCTGCAGCCCTGGAAGATCTCGGATTTGAAGTTGGGAGATTAAAAACCGGGACTCCGCCGCGGATAGATGGCAGGTCGATCGATTATAAAAAACTTGAGGTTCAGTATGGTGATGAGGATCCGGGGCCGTTTTCCTTCCTTACCGAATCATTGCCTTCACTGGAAGATCAACTGACCTGTTGGATCGGATATACGAATACCGATGTTCATCAGGAATTACAATCGGGATTCGATCGCAGTCCAATGTTCAGCGGACGGATCAAATCGGTTGGCCCGCGATATTGTCCGAGTATAGAGGATAAAATTAACCGATTTTCAGATAAGGATCAGCATCAACTATTCCTTGAACCGGAAGGGTGGAATACCTATGAGATGTATTTGAATGGATTCTCAACGTCGTTGCCCGAGGATGTTCAATACAGTGCTATGAGAAAGATACCGGGGTTTGAAGATGTAATCATGTTAAGGCCAGGTTATGCAATTGAGTACGACTATTTTCCACCTTATCAGATTAAAAGAAGCATGGAAACCAAGATAGTAGAGGGACTTTTCTTTGCAGGACAGATCAATGGTACAACCGGTTATGAGGAAGCTGCCTGCCAGGGATTGATGGCCGGGTTGAATGCTGCGCTGAGTGTAAAGGGTGAGGATCCGCTGATTCTGAAAAGATCTGAAGCTTATATCGGGGTCTTGATCGATGACCTGATTAACAAAGGTACAGAAGAGCCGTACAGAATGTTCACCTCACGAGCTGAACACCGGATATTACTCAGACAGGATAATGCCGATCTACGGTTAACACCACTTGGCCATAAAGTGGGTCTGGCTTCAGAAAAAAGATATCAAACGTATCTTACTAAGAAGATATCTATTGATGAGATTCATGATATCCTTGCTGACTATACGGCAAGGCCGGATGAAATGGACCCGATGCTGAAATCCGCCGGTACTACACCCTTAAAACAACCCGTGAAGGCAAAAACATTAATTCCGAGACCTGAAATACATCTAAATCACATGATCGATGCTGATCCGGTGTTGCGCAATCTAATCCATAGCGTATCCAAAGACCGGTATGTGCTGGAAGAAGTTGAGATACAAATTAAGTATGCTGGATATATTGAAAAAGAGTTTGAGATGGTCAGGGAGATCAACCGGCAGGAGAATGCCTCTATACCTGAAAAGATTCAGTATGAAAAACTTCAAAGCCTTTCTACGGAAGGACGTCAGAAACTTGAAAAAATCAGGCCGGAAACGATAGGGCAGGCAAGCCGTATAAGTGGTGTATCTGCCAGTGATATTGCCGTATTAATGGTATATCTCAAAAACTGATAGATGGATAAAGTTAAAGATGGTAAGAAAGATTGACCAGGTTTATGTTTCACGTGAAACATTGGATTCAGCAAAAGAAATGTATGGAGAACATTTTGAAACCATGGAAGGATATATTAATGAACTTCTTTGGTGGAATAAAAAGCTAAACCTGGTGAGTCGGGATGTTTCACGTGAAACATTGCAGGATCATCTGGTTCATTCTTTGCTTCCATCGGTTATGGGACTTTTGGATGGTATAAACGATTGGGTTGATGCGGGTACCGGTGGGGGATTGCCCGGAATTCCATTGGCACTTGTGGAAGGGAGTAAAAAATGGATATTAAATGACATCATGAGCAAAAAGGTTGCAGCGGTCAAACAAATGATTCATAAACTCAACCTTTTAAACGCTTCGGGAAAGGCTGGCTCACTGGGTGATCTTGAACTGGATTCCGGCTCAGGTATTATTTCAAAACATGCCTTTTCCGTTCAGGAAATATTAAAATTGATGGATAACAAGCCCTGGGAGAGACTGATTATGTACAAGGGTGCAAAAGAGTCGATAGAAGAGTGCAAAGAGGTTGAAGGGGGTTATTCCGTTTTGGTCTATATATTTAACTTTGGTAAAGATGAGAGTTTTTACCAGGGCAAAGGTTTGCTTGTGGTAAATAGGTGATGAAGGAGTTTGAGATCTCGTGTTCCGTTCAGGGTATGGCTTTTAAAATCATGGAAAGGGTATTTATATTGACTGAAGCGCTACATTGAAAAGCTGAAATCTGAAACGGGTTGAAATTGAATGGATAGATGAGCCGAATGAAAAGCTCGGAGCGACGCATGAAGCTGATACTGATGCTTCAGGAATCGAATAAAAGAATCACTGTTGATAAATTGGCAGAAACATTTGGAGTAAGCCGAAGAACCATATTCCGGGATCTGAATGCGCTTTCGGAAATTAATGTACCGGTTACCTGGGAGCAATATAGTGGTTATGGTATTATGCCGGGTTATAAAGTGCCGCCACTGATGTTTACTTCAA
Source organism: Balneolaceae bacterium (assembly GCA_007132385.1). GTDB lineage: Bacteria > Bacteroidota > Rhodothermia > Balneolales > Balneolaceae > SLOU01. The sequence continues at coordinate 4,639 of SLOU01000105.1, forward strand.
AAGAGCTGGCTACAATCATGGTTGGCTTAAATTTTGTGAAATCTCAAATGGATCAAACCCTTGTTGAAGATGCAAAAGGCGTAGAGCTGAAAATAAAAAATGTTCTTCCGGATGATCTGAAAAACTTTATGGATTCACTTGCCGACCGAACGGTAGTGGACCCCTTTTTGCATTTTGGAGTTGAGAAGAAAAAGGGAGGAAACTGGTATTTGATCAGTAGTGCAATTTCTCAAAATAAAACGATCCACTTTAACTATCAGGCATTGGGTAAAGCTAAAAAAACTGACAGAACCATCGATCCGTATTTACTTGTATTTTACCGTGACCATTGGAATGTCATCGGATTTTCTAAAAAAAGAGATGATATCCGTAATTTTTTACTTGACCGAATGGCTGAAATCGAAATAAGTGATCAAAAATTCGATCTTAAAACAGAAATTGATGTAGAGGCCCTTATTTTTCGATCTGCCGGCTCAGAGCATTTAATAGAGGTATTGGTCGACAAGTCAGCTTGCAGGCGGTTTAAAGCCAATCTGCCGGCTAAAATATTTAAGGAAGTTGGCGATAAAGGAAAAACAATTAAGTTTCAATTTTATTTTGATAATTTGGACTATATAAATGA
>SLOU01000131.1 GCA_007132385.1 Balneolaceae bacterium
CGATTTGAAATTGAAAAAACGTTTGACCCGCAGAAAAACCCGTTTTACGAACATGGAGAGTGTGAGCGGTTCCTGGTATTGGAAGGCAAAGATGTTGTTGGCCGGTTTGCATTGATGGCCAATCGGTTAAAAGATTCACTTTTTGACCCGCCTATGGGTGGGATGGGATTTCTGGAGATGGTAAACGACCAAAAAGTGGCAAATGCTATTATCGACTATGCCAGGGTATGGCATAGTCGCAGGGGGAACCGGGCGTTCAGAGGCCCGGTCAATTTCGGGGAAAATGATACCTTTTGGGGACTCCTGGTTGAAAATTACAGGGAACCGCCGATTTACGGCATGTTATATCACCCTCCATATTACAAAGAATTGATCGAAGGTACCGGGGCTGTAAAATATGATGATCACTGGAGTTACAAACTTTATTTTGATAAGCCTTTACCGGAGCGTCTTGTAAAAATTACCGACCGGATTGAGCATCGGGCCGGAGTAGAACTGCGCCCCATCGACCTGAAAAATGCGTACAGGGATGCCGGATACATCCGGCAGATCTATAATGAGGCGTGGCGTAATCAGGATATTGAGGAAAGAGGCCATGAATTTACCGAATTGACCGAAGAAACAGTTCATAAAATGGTAGACGACCTCAAGTGGGTGATGATACCCGAAAGCGTGCTGATTGCATTCGTAGATGGAGAACCTGCGTCATTTATCGTTTGTGTGCCCGATCTGAATGAGATTTCGGCAGAAACCGGCGGACAGATGCGCTGGTGGCATTTTTTTAAGGTTCTCAATTTCAAAAAACGAGCTACGAGGCTGCGAACAATTGTCTACGGAACTCTTCCCAAATACCGAAAGTTGGGCCTGGAAGCCCTGACGTTTGTCCGAGGAGTTCAGATGACCCGCCGGGCGGCTCCCAGCCTTGAATATCTGGAGGGTGCCTGGGTCAGTGAAAAAAACTGGCTGATGCAACGGAGCCTGGAAGCGCTGGGCTGTGTGCATCATAAAACACATCGTACGTACAGGTGGGAGGTGGAGTGACTCAAGTCATTCTGCTGCGTCTCACCTTTTTGGTTTTTCCTTGAAAATGTATTCCAGTATCTGTCTGGAGATTATTTTTTTTTCGCCCTGGAAGGTTTTCCGGTCATTCTTGCCTAATAGAAGGATTTGGTTAGTATCATGTTCAAAACCTGTTCCGTCACCGGTTAAATTATTGGCGCATATCCAGTCCAGGTTTTTCTTTTTCAATTTTTCTAGAGCATTATTTTCGAGATTATCGGTTTCCATGGCAAAACCGATCAGGATCTGTCCGTCCCTTTTGTTTTTACCGAGCAAGGCGAGGATGTCGGGATTGGGTTCGAGCCGAAGTGTTGTTTCTGCATCCTTTTTTTTCGTTTTCCGGCTGTTCCGTTCAACGGGTTTATAGTCGGATACAGCCGCTGACATAATCACAATATCGGCTTTTGCATGTTTTTGGGCCAGCCTGAACAGATCGTCGGCCGACTCAAATGATTCTCGTCTGAATCTGTCGGGCAATGGACTCTCAACAGGACCGTGCAGCAGGGTAACCTCACCACCCATGCTGTGCGCCGCTTCTGCCATGGCAATTCCCATTTTCCCGCTGCTGGGATTGGAAATAAATCGTACCGGGTCCAAAAATTCACGAGTCGGTCCGGCCGTGACGACTACTTTTTTTTTTGAAAGCGGGCCTTTTGCCCGCTGCTGCTTGAGGAGGGTAACTGTTTTTTTGAGAATTTCTTCAGGTTCAGGAAGCCTCCCGGTTCCTTCCAGCCCGCTGGCAAGGTAACCGCTTTCCGGTTGAAGCAGGTGAAAGCCGTACTCCTCAGCCATTTTCAGGTTGCGTCTGACAGCCGGGTGATGGATCATTTCGGCATCCATGGTGGGACATAGCAGCAGGGGGCACCGGGCGGCCAGTGCAACGGATGTCAGCATATTATCGGCCTGGCCGTGGACCAGCTTGGATAATGTATTGGCCGTGCAGGGTGCGATAACAAAAAGATCAGCCCATTCGCCCCAGTGAATATGTTTAGTCCAGCTTTTACTGGGATTTGTATCGTTAAAGACTTCAACGGCTACATCGTGCCGGGAGAGTGTAGAAAAGGTTTCAGCCCCGACAAAACGGGTGGCTGACGGGGTCATTGTAACCCGTAACTCAGCTCCGGCTTTTTGGTATTCACGCAGGAGATATGCCGATTTATATGCGGCAATGCCGCCGGTAACGCCCAGCAAAATATTTTTGCCGGACAAATCCATTATCGGTCTCTGTCTGGATAGGTAAAGTGAATTTTATCTTCAAGCATTTCATTCACAGACCGCTGTGTAGCATGCGGTAACTGTTCAAAAGCTCTTGAAATGCGCTCTTGTTCTTCGTTAAACGTGAACTCGTCTTCATCCTCAAACCCTTCGAAATACTTCAGCTTTTCGTCAAGTTCCAATTTTTCCTGGGCTGCAATCTGACGTGCACGCTTTGACATGACGACGATCATTTCATATTTGTTGTTGGCTTCCTCGCCCAACCGTTCTATGTCTAAAGTCCTTACCGACATGGGATATCTGTTTTTAAGCTCTTAATATTTTTTCTTCAATCATTATAAGATACGGGATTTCCGCGTGGTGATCAATAGCTCCGATTATCCATACGATCACAACCTTTCATTCAACTTATCCTTCCAATATACCGAAATTCTGTAAAGGAATCATCCGTCGGTTCCTTAATACAGGTTCAGTTTTTGTTCATAAACCCTGAAATCATGGTTTTGAGTTTCGAATAGGCATGATTCAAATCGTCGTTAATGACTACCTTGTCAAAACGGTTTTCATAGGAGAGTTCCTTTTTGGCCCTGTCGAGTCGAGTTTTTAGTGTCTGTTCCGATTCGGTTCCGCGGTCAGTCAGCCGCTTCTCAAGCACCTCCAGTGATGGTGGCTTGATGAATATGGTCAAAGCCTGTTGCCCATATATCTTTTTGATATTGACAGCTCCAAGGACTTCTATGTCTAGCAAAACGTAATAACCGTTATCTCGCATCTTTTCGACGTCTGATTTCAGCGTTCCGTAGCGGATACCATTATAAAACTCCTCCCACTCGAGGAATTCGCCGGCTTCAATTTTTTCCTGAAACTCATCTTCACTCAAAAAGTAATAATCCTTGCCGTGTACTTCATTGTTTCTTATCGAACGTGTTGTGGCCGAAACAGAAAAGCGAATATTCTCAAAATCTTCGAGGAGCTTGTTTGCCAGTGTCGTTTTTCCGGCACCACTTGGGGCAACCAATACGATAATATTTCCCCGTACGGTTTTACTCAATATTTTGTACCTGCTCACGAATCTGTTCCAGTTTCTCCTTGGCATAAACGACCAGGTGGGATATTTCCGAATCGTTCGCTTTTGAACCGATGGTATTGAGTTCCCGGTTGATCTCTTGTGAGAGAAAGTTCAGCCGGCGCCCGACAGTATCTTCACTGTTAAGGGCTTCAAGGAAAAATTTGAGATGTGATTTGAGTCGGATCACTTCCTCCTGGATGTCCATTTTATCGACCAGTAAGGCGATTTCCTGTTCCAGCCGCTCGGGATCCACTTCATCGTCTTTTAATAGTACAGAAAGCCTGCTCTTGAGACGATCCATCGCTTCAGGTGCTCTTTTTTCAGATAGTTTAATAACATTATCCAATTGGCTTTCAATACCTTTTATGAGGTTATTTAATTCATTTTTTAACTGATCCCCTTCTTTTTCCCTCATTCGCATCATCATACCGAGAGCATTTTGGGAGGCATTTTGAGCCAGTTTCCATATTTTTTTGATCGTTTCTTCATCCTCTGGCCGCTTCACAAAAATATCCTCGAAATGGAGAATATCCTGCAGGTTGACGGACTCACTGATGCCGGCGGTTTGCCGCAGTTGTTCCATCATTTTGCCATAGCTTTTAACCAGTTGCGGACTGAAGGTGATGTCGGGTTCACCGGTTCGCGCCTTGTCTACATACACATTGACATTCACTTTTCCCCGGTTTACACGACTCTGGATTAGTTCTTTCAGGTCCAGTTCTTTGTGATTAATAGAATTTGGGAGCCGGGTGGATACATCGAGATACCGGCTATTGAGCGTTTTGATTTCAACCGTGACGTGGATACCGTCATCCGATGCTTCCCCTCGCCCGAAACCTGTCATTGAAATGACCATAAATACGAAGATAGATTAGTTAAGCTGATAATAACTTTCAATATAGGGGCTGAAGATATAAAAGGTAATGATAAGATAAAGTAATTATCGGTAGGCGGTATACAGGTAGCAAATGACTTTAGTTCCCGGGTCCGTGGGTTTGGAACATGATCAATTTACTACCCATGAAATGGACCTGCTGACCGTGGAATGCAGCGTGATCGAGGATCTGTCAACGAGGCAGCCCTGCCACATAGATTTCTGAATTCTGAAAATTTCTCAATACTTTGAAATACCCGTCTAAACACAGATATTTGCTATTTATCAAGTGCATAAACCTGTAAAATCAAACTTGAATGATATATAAGTTGTTGCAGCCACTGCGCCGATGCGGAATATATCCATCGTCAGATGATCAAAAACGGGTTTCGGGAAAGAAGCCGCCCATAAACCCTGTAATCAGTTACTCAGTGAATAAATGCGAGTATATATAAAAAATATTCTAACAATTACAGCCGGCGTGCTTATTGGGATGTTTCTCTTGTTGGTTGTTTCAGTGATTTCACTTCGCTGGGTCAATCCGTCATTTACCGCATTTACACTTCAGGAGAATTGGGATGAAGTCGATACAGAGCGATATAACCTCAGGGAATATTGGGTGGAATATGATCGCATTCCGGAGCATCTTCGCTGGGCGGTAATAGCATCGGAAGATCAGCGTTTTTGGGAGCACTGGGGACTTGATCTGGAGGCGATTGATGAAGCTCTGGAAGAACGAAGGGCAGGGATTCGCGAACGTGGAGCAAGCACTATTACACAGCAGGTAGCCAAAAACCTTTACCTTTGGCCGGCTCAGTCGCTATTCAGAAAAGCAGTTGAAGCCGGTATTGCCGTTATGATTGAAATTTTCTGGCCAAAGGAAAGAATCCTGGAAATGTATCTCAATATCGCCGAGTTCGGGCCGGGTATCTTCGGGATCGGACGGGCCGGAGAAGTGATTTTCGGAATGGAACCTTCCGGTTTAACGGCAGATGCGTCAGCCCGGCTTGCTGCCGTATTGCCAAACCCGA
>SLOU01000149.1 GCA_007132385.1 Balneolaceae bacterium
CTTCCTTCAGATTCCTCCTCGCAGAGGACACCCTTGCCATTGGCTAACACTTCCCGTTATCAGGGCGTGTTCGGGACTTGCACCCTATAGATTCTGTGCCATGCCGGGCACACGAAAAAAGCCCGCCCGGTTTACCGCCGGACGGGCTGAATTTTGACTACTCAACGTATATACAGCGATCAGGAGCATCCCGTTGTTGATCCACAGGTAATGCATTTGAGGCACGTACCGTTACGTATCATAGTCATACTCCCGCATTCGGGGCAAGAGTCGCCTGTATATCCGAGCTGTTTGGCGCGGTCATAATCAGATTGAATGTCCGATTTCCTTTTTGTTATGTTAGCTGTCGATGATGTTTCAGAAACTATTTCTACCGGTTCATTTTTTTTTGTCTCTGATTTCCTTGCCACCTCTTCTGCCAGTTGATCTTCTTCCGACGGCCGTAGTTTTCGAAGCATAATTTCTTCGGGCGGTACATGAGCCAAATCATCTCTGCCAAGATAGGTCACCGCCAGTTCACGAAAGATATAGTCGATAACCGACGTGGTCATTTTGATATGAGGGCTTCCGGCAACGGTTCCACTCGGCTCAAACTTGGTGAATACAAAAGCATCCACAAATTCTTCGAGTGGTACACCGTGTTGTAATCCGAGTGAGATCGATATAGCGAAGCAGTTCATCAAACTTCGGAAGGCAGCTCCCTCCCGGTGCATGTCGATAAAAATTTCTCCCAATTGGCCATTATCGTATTCACCGGTTCGCAAGTACATGCTTTGTCCACCGATTTTTACTTTCTGAGTGTATCCTGCACGCCTGAAAGGCAGTTTTTTCCTTCTCGCTACATACTTGTGAACGATTTTTTCAGCCGTTGCCACAATTTTTTCTTGTTGCGAAGCGGTTTTTTCGTCAAACTCTTCATCCTCAAGTTCTTCAATTACATCGTTCATGGAGTTGAGCGGCTGACTGAGCTTGGATCCGTCCCGATACAGCGCATTGGCCTTAAGCATCAGTTCCCAGGAGAGCATATATGCATCCTTGATATCCTCCACCGATGCCTCATTTGTGAGGTTGATCGTTTTCGATATCGCACCGGAAATGAAAGGCTGAGCGGCAGCCATCATTCGGATATGACCTTCCACGGCAATATACCTTTTCCCAATACGTCCACACTTATTTGCACAGTCGAAAACCGGCAGGTGTTCTTCTTTCAAATGCGGAGCCCCCTCTAAAGTCATCGTTCCACACACATAATCATTGGCTTCCTGGATTTCTTCTTTACTGAAACCCAGGTGCCGCAACATATCAAACTGATAGTCAGAGAGCTGTTCTTCGGATATATCGAGTATATCTTTGCAGAAATCCTCTCCAAGTGTCCACTGATTGAATGCAAACTTTATATCAAAGCTGCCGGGTAACGCTGCTTCAACAGCGTCCAGCTTTTTGTCGGTAAATCCGATTTCCCGCAGACTTTCAGGATTGATATGTGGACATCCTTCAAGGTTACCTGATCCTTTCGCGTACCGAATGATTTCTTCAATTTGTCTTGGGCTGTATTCCAGGTTTTCAAGTGCCCTGGGAACACTTTGGTTGATAATTTTGAAATAACCACCGCCGGCAAGTTTCTTAAACTTCACCAGAGCAAAGTCTGGTTCAATTCCCGTTGTGTCACAATCCATCACCAGACCGATGGTGCCGGTTGGTGCTATCACCGTAACCTGAGCATTTCTATAGCCGTGTTTTTTACCCATCCGAACCGCACGGTCGGCATCTTCCCTGGCTGCTTTCAGAAGGTAGGCAGGACAGTTAGCCGGATTGATGCCCATCGGTTTGATTGTAAGTTCTTCGTAATCTTTGTGATCAGCATTAAAAGCTGCTCGCCGGTGGTTTCTCATCACACGGAGCATATGCTCTTTGTTTTCCTCATATGCATCAAACGTACCCAGTTCCCCCGCCATTTCCGAGCTGGTTGTATAGGCAGTCATATGCAGCATGCAGGTCACTGCTCCAGCCGTTGCACAGCCTTCCGGGCTGTCATAAGGAATACCCTGTACCATAAGTGCTGTTCCGAGATTGGCATAACCCAGCCCAAGAGTACGGTACACATACGAAAGTTCGGCAATTTCTTTCGATGGAAATTGTGCCATCAACACTGAAATCTCAAGCACAACCGTCCAAATTCTGGAAGCGTACCGGATCGATTCCACATCAAATTCCTTGCAGCCCTCATCCTTGAAATATTTCATGAGGTTCAGAGAAGCAAGATTGCAAGCTGTATTATCCAGGAACATATATTCCGAACATGGATTGCTTGCCTTGATTTGCCCTCCTTCCGGACAGGTGTGCCATTCGTTAATGGTATCGTGGTATTGTGTACCCGGATCCGCACATGACCATGCAGCAAAACCGATCTGATCCCAGAGGTCTCTCGCATTCAGGGTTTTCATCGGTTCAGGAACCCTGCCTTCGATTTCTGCGTTACGTTTTTCAATCCGACCGTATAAGTTCCACTCTTTATTGTCGATCACAGCCTGCATAAAAGAGTTGGGCACTCGCACAGAGTTATTTGAATTCTGACCACTGACGGTCAGATACGCCTCAGAGTTCCAGTCTGTATCGTAAGTATCAAATTTGATACCTGAAAATCCTTGTGATGCAAGCTGAATTACACGTTCAATGTAATTGAGAGGTACATGATCGCGCTTTGCCTCTTTTATCGCTTTTCCAAGGTCTTTATTTTTCAAAGGATCACGACTGACTTCACCGTTGTATATCCGGCCTTCGATCTCTACAGGCTGATGGCAGAGCCGAATGATTTTCTGCAAATGTTTCTGGGTAATTTTCGATCCAGCTACAATTGCTGCTACCTTTTGTTCTTCCCGTACTTTCCAGTTCACATATTCTTCGATATCGGGATGATCCAGATCAAGGGTCACCATTTTTGCAGCTCTGCGGGTGGTTCCACCCGATTTGATAGCTCCTGCAGCTCTGTCACCGATTTTCAGAAAACTCATGAGTCCGGAAGACTTTCCACCTCCGCTCAGGCTCTCCCCTTCTGCCCGAAGTGAAGAAAAGTTACTGCCGGTACCCGAACCGTATTTAAAAAGCCTGGCTTCACGAACCCATAAGTCCATAATACCTCCTTCGTTTACCAAATCATCGTCGATACTCTGGATGAAACAGGCGTGAGGTTGCGGATGAGAATATGCGTCATCCGATTTATGGACCTTTCCTGTTTTTGGATCAACGTAATAATGTCCCTGGGCGGGACCGTTAATTCCATACGCCCAATAAAGGCCCGTATTAAACCACTGTGGACTGTTAGGAGCTGCCATTTGGTTTGCCAGCATGTAACAGAGTTCCCCGTAAAATGATTCTGCATCCTGCTCGGAATCAAAATAATCATGTTTCCAGCCCCAATACGTCCAACAACCTGCCAACCGGTTAAATACCTGGCGGCTGTCTGTTTCGTGTATATACCGGTCCTGCTCGTCAAGCTTCTCAAGCGCATCCGTATCTTCCTCCGAACGTTGCAGCCACTCCGGAACTCCCTTCTCCGGCACTTTTTTTAGCTTTGCCGGAACTCCTGCTTTTCTAAAGTACTTTTGGGCAATGATATCCGTGGCAACCTGTGACCAGTCGGAAGGAACAATTACCTTTTCCATTTGAAATACCAATGATCCGTCAGGATTTTTAATCTCTGACGTTCGAGCTTCGAATTTCATTTCCTGGTACGGAGTATTCCAATCTTTTTTTGTATATAACCTTGTAAACTTCATAGATGCTATGATTTAAATAATTTGAAATTCTTGATTAGACAGCTCGATGGATGTGCCCTTTAAAATCATCCGGTAGTGAGTTGGGGTAATGCTTAATATATTTCAGTGCATATATTGCATCAAGAAAAAATTCAGTTTTTTTTCCACAAATCAGTAGAGTTATCCACAACAAAAATAATATCTATTCTATTGAATTCTGGCTTTTACTTTTAAGAATAGATCTGCCAGGCAAGAAAACCGGTGCTCAGTAAACCAAACAGCCATTACCTGAAATTTTATACTTATTATAAAGAATTGAATATTATACACTTATACTGAATAAAATGAGTAATTTGAAAGTTATCCACAATAGCTCGTGTTATCCACAATCAGTCCATCCAGTCAAAATTTTAACCTTTTTAAAATTTATCAGACTTTTCATCACTGCTGATATGCATGATGTAGTTACGGACAATAAAACACTGGAATAGTATTTATATTTACAAATCCAATTTCATTAAATTCATATGAAACTATTTTGTTATAAATGCTAATTTCAATTCCAAATTGCATAGTTTTCCCTAATTAAAGTCTGATATAAAAATTCGCGTATGATTGATGTTTGTCATTCACAAGACGGCTCGTATCTTGTAAAAGGTTCCGAAAAAGCATACAATCCAGATTATACCGATCTTGTCTGAGAGAATATTAAACACTGGAATTTAGCCGCCTTAATGAATTCCGAGAAATAAGGATTGAAATGCAATTTACCCACAAAGAAAACTATACCATTCGATCAAATGAGATAGGTCCGGATGGATCAGCTCGTCCCGACAGTATTGCGGCGCTGCTTCAGGAAATTGCGGGTAATCACGCCAAAATCCTGGAGTTTGATATTGAAGACCTGCGAAGCAGGGATATCACATGGGTTCTCCATAAACTCCATGTACGGATGAAACGCTACCCCGATTGGCGGGAAACCATCCAAATTACCACCTGGCCAAGTTCGGGCGACCGGCTACGCGCTTATCGTGATTTCAGTATCAAGGATCAAAAAGGAGAAGAACTTGGAGTTGCACTCAGTTATTGGTTGCTGATGAATCTCAAAAACAGGCGACCTGTCCGAATCCCGGATGAAATAATTCAAATGGGACTCACATCACAGAATCATGTACTGCCTCTGACCAAAGAAAAATTCGAATGGGAACTCAATGAATCTGCTGAAAAAAGTACATTTAAAGTCAGAAGAACAGATCTTGACATTAATCAACATGCAAATAATGTAGCATACATTCGATGGATAATGGAAACGGTTGATGAACAAACATATACAAACGGGCATTGCAACGAATTTTCCGTTCAATATAATGAAGAGGCCGGCCTGCGTGATACCATCTACGCCCTGACCTTAAAAACGGGTAAGCATTCTCATCGCCACCAGTTAAAAAAACACGGTAAAACGA
>SLOU01000188.1 GCA_007132385.1 Balneolaceae bacterium
GGGATAGAACACGGTTTTGTGATTCCAGCGACCGTTGTCGGTGCCTTCGGGACTCAGAATGGCCTCTGCCCACGGATAGGCCATCCAGGCATGCAGGGGGATGACGGCGGCATCGTCCTCGTTCACGTTGACCGCCGGGATGCCCAGCCACTTGCCTGCGTAGGATATGTCGGCGGAGGTGCCGATGAGCAGGTCGGGGCGATGGCGGCGGGCGAAGGCGATCAGGCGGTGCCCACGCCGAAACAGGTCGCGCACCATGCCGGTGCGGCCAGGCGACTTGCCCTCCGGCAGGATGTTTTCATAAGGCAGCCGGGCTTCATCCAACAGACTGGTCAGCACATCCTTTTTCTTGACCAGGATATGTACGGCGTGTCCGGCATCTCGCAGCCGGAAAATGGTATGCCGGAACAGGTGGAAATGGGCGGGATGGCCGAGGTGGAAGAGGATCGTCATGGGTGTTGTGTTTGCGATGACATACTCCAAAAATGGTGAGTCTGTTTATCCATCATTTGCTTTGTTAAATGGTTGTTATTGGCCATTTAGCAACTTGTTGTATTCCGTGATGATACGCTGGGCTATGGTAGTGGAGTCGAGTCCCAGTTTCATGATCCTCTCACGTCCGTTCAACACCTCCGACTGTAATCGCAATTCAAGAGCAAGCTCAATGTTTAGCGCCAGGTTCCGGGCATCCGGGTCGGATATGGAATACCCGGTTTCGCTGCCAAAAAGCCACGCGATATCGCCCACATCCGTTGTAACGACGGGACAATTACAGGCCATGGCCTCCTTGACGATATTGGGGGAGCCTTCCCAACGAGATGTCAGCAGCACCACATCGGCGGCATTGATCAATTCCGGCATGAAGTGATGGGGCATCTCATGCATGAGGATCAGTTCGACATCCTCCCGGGAAACTTGTTTTATGGCCTTTTGTGCCAGATCGAAATTCTTTTCTTTGCGTGCCGAATCGGCGAAAAAAAAGATATGCTTTTTACCTGCTGAAAGTCCATACTTATGTTTCAAGGCCGGCCGGTCAGTCATCGGATAAAATTGATTCAGATCCACACCGTTGGGGATTACAACGGTACGTTGGCCCCATGTCTTTTTTATCATCCACTCGGACTTGACTATGGTTTTGTCCCACAACAAGCGTTGAAAAAATGATATTATCGCATGAAAGTATCTGCCGGATGCCACATCACTGCCCATTAGCGAAACCACGACCGGTATGTCTTTTGTGGCCAGGCGGGCAACAAAGCCGCTGTATGAAAAGTGGGCGTGGATGATGTCCGGTTTCACTTCTCGCAGAGTTTTCCTGATTTTTCCGATGTTGCATAGATAACCGAGTATCCCTTTTCCTTCAATTCCATAATAATGGACTTCCAGGCCAGCTTCAATCAGTGACTGGCCTTGTGCCTTTACAACTGGGCTGATCCCGTTGCGATTGGCTGAAGATATGTATAAGACTCTCAACAAAAGCTTTAGGGAATCCTGCTCTCTTCGAGTTCTACATCTTTTTTTTATTTTCATTAAGATGTATACCGACAGCAAGGATGAATATCCATATGGGTGTAAAAATTGCCGGCCTCTGTATCAGAGAGAGGATGAATATGGCGGAAAAGAGCAGTGTTTGCCTACTATGGGAGGAAAAAAAGATGATCAGGAAAACAAGTAACATTGTGAAAACTATTCCCAGTTGAAAAATAAGGCGTTCCCAGGTGACACCAGGTGCGAATTGTATATCTTGATGAGCGTCATGACCGGCACCAAAAAGCAGTTTAATAGTCTCTAGTTTTGCAAGCCCTTCAATTGTCGCTTCTTGCCTCTCTAAACCGACCCTTCCATCCTGGGTAATCCTTAAACCATCATCAGTGACCACTCTTTCATAAACCCGCTCATAGAAGACATCCTGGTAAAAGATCAAACCGGCTGCCAGCATTACAGCGCCAAGAACCGCCAAATACAGCTTGTGCCGGATCTTGACATGCAACGAGAAGATGATATAAATCGCACTGAGAATGTAGAATGCCAGGCTAAAAGTTAAAATACCCGAGAAAAGGAAGAGTTTGTTCCACCATGGCTTGAGATTGAACTTTTCTATCCCAAGAATAAACGCAAGCAAAGTCCCGAGATAACCTGGCTCATCGAATATTCCCGGAAAACGGATTATTTCTTCATTAAGAAAATTTACCTGGAGTGAGAAAAGGTAATATACATTCCAAAGCCTACCCTCTTCACCAGGCCCGATAAAAGTGGTAATCGGACTAATGTTAACAAGACCAGATGTTTTCAGCAGGTAGAAGAACAAACTTACTGCCAGGATGGGAGCCAATATCATCAGGAAATACTCATATACCTTGACCAGATGATCCCTGTCAATGAGAAATATGGACGAAAGGAGAAGTGACCTAAACATGGAAGTGTATAGATAGGGACTTGTAACATCAGCATCATTGGGAATTGCGAAGCGAAAAAAAACGATTCCAAACAGGATGAATGCAAGGAAGTTGTTTTTTTTGTAAGGATGATACTTGTACAGGATAATCAACAATGCCGGAACCAGCAATAGTGGGTATTGCAGTAGCCGGGGCATGGTATAGAAAATGATCCATGAAGAAAACAGAAAGACAATTGCAAGATAAACAAGAATATGGCGGTTATTCAAAGTCATTTACTTCTGATCCTCCAGTAATCCATGTACTGCCGGGCAACTTTCACGGAGTCATGATGTTCTTCGACGTACCTTCTTGAATTTTCGCCATGGGCCTCAAGTCCTATTTTTTCAGAAATGATATTCTCAAGTCGCCGGTAAATATGCTCTGAATCCGGTTCAATGTTTACTACAGGACAATCTGCAACATTCATAGCATCTAGAAATTCTGGTCTTGCGCCGCTGAGTACTACCTTACCCATGGCCAGGGCGATGAGGGCATTCATTCCGTAACCATAGGAGTTGCACTGGTCTATTAGGACATTACAGCGTCGGATTTTCTCGAGGTAATACTTGAGTGGCAGCCTTTCGCAACTGTCAAGTACGACCTGGTCAGGATATCGCACTTGTATTCTTTTCATGGCCTCTAGAATTTTGTCTGTGCCTTTGTAACCCGGACGGCTGATTCCATGAAAAATTACAATCTTGTTATTTTTCGACCGGTTTGGTTGATACTCAAAGTCTGAACACCTTACAGGCATTGGAATAATTTCAGATAGAGATATACTATTGCTGTAAGTCAAATAACCGACCTTGTATTCATACGTCGCAGGAATTACACCGTCAACCATTTTTGCAAGCTCCAGATTCCACCTCAAGTAGCTTTTATGAGCTGATGCTGATTTACTGCGTACAGGGTTCGATTTTTCTTCCTCGTCCAGTGGATTGTATTCCAGTTTATGCTTCCCAATGCTGTGAAAAACAGGGTCACTGCCACAGGATACAAGGAATGAATTACCGTTGCTGTTAATGATACGTCGGTATACCATCCGGTTATAGCGTATACTGTATGGTATAAAAGAATTCCGAAACAGCGCTGGACTAATGAATTGGACAATATCATGGTTTTTCATACCAGCCAACCTTCCGAAGACGGTGAACTGCTTCATGAATGCATATACGAGCTTGCTCCTTGCGAATCGTTCTGACGGATAATAATTTATATCAACTGGAATTTCCTTGAAACCGTCGCCACTTCCGGCTGTTACAACCTTGCAGCCAAGCTCCTCCAAACCATGTTTCAAAGCGGTGTGGAATCCGCTTAATTCTCCGACAAGCAATACCTTTTCTGATGCCTTCATTCCAAATGCCTGATCAGACGCTCCAGTTTTTCCAGCCGCCTGATTACTCCATTACATCTTTTCATTGAATCCTTGTAGACATAGGAATGTTGTGGCGGAGTGTTTTTCGTTGTCAGATAATCACCGGTGATAGGGAGTACCGACAAATCCCTTTCCAGTAATTCAACCAACTTGGCCTCTGACAGGTCACGGTAAGGATAAAAACCCGCCTTGTACCATTTTTCCACGAGCCGCCGAACTAAGGTACGCTTGCTGTTTTTAACAGCTTCTGAGAATGGTAGGAACATCAGAAGCGGGTAAGGGTAAAAACCCATTTTATCAAAAGCAATTTTTGCTTTCTCCCGGGTCTGTTTCTCATCCTCTCCAAGCCGGTATTTTATGCTTCTCATGTATTTTATATTCACAGCTCCAATATTACTGCAATAAATAGTACCTCTGTAAGCCTCAGCTTCATCCCTGAAAAAATAGACCGGTACACTTTCGTCGATTGATACGGTCTCATAGTCCCTGTCCCTCAGCTCTTCTTTCATGAACTCCAATGCCAGGTAGCCGGATTTCGGGAATTTGTCGAAAAACAACTCAATTCTCTCCAGGTCTTCCTGCAACACAGGTCTTATGAACTGCATATCATCCTCAATAAAGACCGCCCAGTCCGACTGGCTTAACTCGTCAATAGTATATTGCATGTTGTTCCAGTAACCGCCATAAATCCCGAGCATTTTGCTTCTTTTAACAACTGTAGTGTGTCCGGAAATATCTTCAAGGACCTTGCAGGTTTCAGGATCGGTACTTGCGTCATCAACTACCGTTACTCTGGATGATGGCACATGCCTTCGAATTGAGTCAATGCAGTTCCGCAGATATTTTCCCCGGTTGTACGAAAAAACAAATACTTCAATTTCTTTCATTTGTTTAAGACAGCTTACTCGAAAGATTATTTAAAAATCAAACCGTTCGCCTCGCTGCCAGAAACCGGTATAATCTGCGCCTGGATAGCTTTTTAACCAAATTTGCAATTGCGTTTGCCAAGGTGGAGTTATTCGATATTTGCTTGAACATACCCAAGTCGTAGCTGTTATATGGGTTAATCAGCAGTATTGAAAAACAATAGTAGATCAAAAATACACCTGACCAAAAAAGCAGTGACAGAAAACCCAGGTCAATAAAGAAAAAAATGACGAAAGGAATAGCTGCCAGTATAACCAGCAGGAATTTCTGGAAATCATGAAAGCTGTAAGAAACTTCCGGATATTTTCTCATCAGCTTCCATAGAAAAACATTTTGCAGGAACATCCCCGCAGTAGATACTGCTGCGACTCCTATCACACCAAAAACCATCATGGCAATTATTCCTGCACCGAGACTGAGCAGAAAGATACTTTTTGAATACAGCTCATAATCCACCC
>SLOU01000169.1 GCA_007132385.1 Balneolaceae bacterium
AAAAATATCCTGATTACCGGTGGGGCCGGCTTTCTGGGTTATTACCTGGTACAAGCCCTTCTGCACTGGAATGATCAGGCTGAAAGCGATCAGAAAATCGATGTTGTGATATACGACAATTTTATGCGGGGAATCCCCGAATGGCTGGAACAGGTCAGGGAGAACGAACGGCTTGACCTGGTCAGGCACGATATCACCGATCCGCTTCCCGAAACTGATGTTCCTTTTCATTATATCATCCATGCGGCTTCGATTGCATCCCCGATCTATTATCGCAAGTTTCCCCTGGAAACGATGGATGCCAACGTGAACGGGCTGCGATACCTGCTCGACTATGCCAAATCACGCAAGGAAACCGGCGAGCCGGTTGAAGGCTTTCTGTTTTATTCGACAAGCGAAATTTACGGCGATCCGGATCCGGCGAATATTCCGACCCCGGAAACCTACAGGGGCAATGTTTCCTGCACCGGCCCGCGTGCGTGCTATGATGAATCCAAACGGTTTGGAGAAACGCTGTGCGTGACGTACGCAAATGAATTTGACCTTCCCGTTACCATTGCACGGCCGTTTAACAACTACGGGCCGGGCCTCAAAATTACCGACCGCAGGGTGATTCCCGATTTCATGCGGGATGTCCTCAACGGAAAAAATATCGTGATGCATTCCGACGGCAGCCCGACACGCACTTTCTGCTATATCACCGATGCTATTACGGGATACTTTAAGATACTGGTTAACGGCAGGCCGGGTGAATCGTACAACATCGGTGTTTCGGAACCTGAAATTTCCATGAAGGAGCTGGCAAACCGGATCGTCGAGATCGCCGCCAGCCATGACGGGTATAAGGGGAAAGTGATCCACCGTGAAAGTGAGGATCAGCAGTACCTGGTGGATAATCCCAACAGGCGCTGTCCGGTTATCACCAAAGCCCGGTCCGAAATAGGGTATGACCCTTCAGTCGGACTTGAGGAAGGTTTGCTGCGAAATTTTATATGGTATAAAGAAAACCAAAAAGCTGCAGAGGCATAATGAATATTTCGATTATTGGTACAGGATACGTAGGCCTGGTCTCAGGCGTTTGCCTGGCTGAAAAAGGCCATGATGTAACATGCGTGGATATTGACAGCAAAAAAGTTGATATGATCAACGACGGCAAGTCACCCATCCATGAAAAAGGATTGGATGAATTGCTCGGGAAACATATTCACAAAAGGTTCAGGGCGTCAACCGATTTGCAGAAAGCCGTTGATGAGTCGGATCTGTCGGTTATCGCCGTCGGCACGCCGTTCGACGGAGACCTGATCGATTTGAGCTTTATCCGGCAGGTGTCGAAAGACCTGGGCCGGGCCCTGAAGAAGAAAGACGCCTATCACGTGGTTGTGGTTAAGAGTACGGTAGTTCCCGGCACGACCGATGAGGTGGTTCGCCCGCTGGTTGAGCAGGAGTCCGGAAAACAGTCCGGTAAAGATTTTGGCGTCGGGATGAATCCCGAATTTCTGAGAGAAGGGGAGGCTGTAAGTGATTTTATGTCGCCGGACAGGATTGTCATTGGCGGAATCGATGACAGAACACGCGAAACGATGGACCGGGTCTATGCTGTGTTTGAGGGCGTGGATATTGTCCGGACAAATAACAAAACCGCCGAGATGATCAAGTATACGGCCAACTCACTGCTTGCAACCCTGATCTCGTTTTCAAATGAGATCGGCAATTTGTGTGCTTCGGTCGGCGATGTGGATGTAATTGAAGTGATGCAGGGCGTGCACAAGGACAAGCGATTCAGCCCGATTCAACCCGGCGGGGAACGGATCGCCCCCGGATTTTTATCGTACCTTGCCGCCGGCTGCGGATTTGGCGGGAGCTGTTTCCCGAAAGATGTGAAAGCACTGATTGCGCATGGCAAAAAAGCCGGAAATTCGATGCGGCTGCTGGATGCGGTAATACAAACCAATGACAAACAACCGCAGAGAGTTATATCGCTGCTCGAAAAACACTTTGACGACTTAAAAGGGGTAAAAGTGGCGGTCCTGGGACTGGCATTCAAACCCGGCACCGATGATATGAGGGAATCGCCGGCCATTCCTGTCGTGAACCACCTGGTTGAGGAAGGCGCCGTTGTCAAAGCCTATGACCCGGTTGCCCAGGAAGAAGCCGAGAAACTATTTGGACATGAAGGAATTACCTATTTTAAAAACCTTCCCGATACGGTAGCTGATGCGGATGCGATCGTTCTTCTGACCGGCTGGGAAGAGTTTGGCCAATTGCCCGGTATCATCAACGGCAGGGACCCGGCACCCCTGTTTCTGGATGGACGGCGAATGCTGGCCAAAGACCAATTTAAACGCTATGAAGGAATCGGGCTCTCTTGAATGAAATTTATTGAAACGGACATTGATGGCGCATACAGAATAGAAGTCGAAAAGTTCGGGGACGAGAGGGGTTTTTTCGCCCGTGGATTTTGTGAAAAGGAATTTGATGAGCAGGGAATTACGATGCCTGTTGTGCAGGCAAATATCGGCTACAGCAAAAAAAAATATACAACGAGGGGACTTCACTATCAGCTCGAACCCCATGCCGAAGCGAAGCTTGTCCGGTGTACCAAAGGGGCCTTGCTGGACGTGGCCGTGGATATCAGGCCGGATTCGCCGACCTACGGGCGTTCTGTTGCCATCGGGTTGACTGAAGAAGAACCGACCCAGGTGTTTATACCGGCGGGTTGCGCGCACGGCTATCAGACCCTGGCCGATGATTCAGAGATTTTTTATATGGTCAGCGCGTTCTACGCCCCGGATCATGAACGCGGTATCCGATGGAATGATCCGTCCCTTGATATTCCGTGGAAAGAAACCGAAAATGTAATTGTTTCCGAAAAAGATAAAAACTGGCCGGATTTTACCCTGTAGCAAAACAGCCGGCAGAATGTAACAATATCCATTCTTGCTGCCGGCTGTTCCGTACATACTTATTTTCAAAAAAGATAAAACAGAGATATTTGATATGATTATCGTTGATAGTGCCCTTAAAGAGAGAGAAAAAACGAATAATCCCGTCAAAGTGGGTATCATCGGCGCCGGCTTTATGGGCCGGGGTACAGTACTTACGATTGAACGGTCAGTTCCCGGGATGAAGGTATCGGCTTTATATAACCGAACGATTTCGAGGGCTGAACAGGGATTTGACCAGGCCAATATCAGCGACTACATGTATGTGACCAGCCAGGACGAACTTGACGAAACGATCCGTTCCGGCGGCTACACGATTACCGATGATCCGATGCTGCTATGCCGCTCGGAGGAGCTGGATGTGATTATCGAGGCGACCGGTGAAATAGAGTTCGGCGCCAAAGTGACCGTTGAGGCGATCAACCATCTCAAGCACGTGGTATTGATGAACGCCG
Organism: Balneolaceae bacterium; assembly: GCA_007132385.1. GTDB lineage: Bacteria > Bacteroidota > Rhodothermia > Balneolales > Balneolaceae > SLOU01. Next base: position 3,398 of record SLOU01000169.1, read on the forward strand.
AACTGGATGCAACCGTGGGGCCATTATTAAAGACGATGGCCGATGAAAAAGGAGTGATTGTGACCAACGCAGACGGCGATCAGCCGGGCGTGCTTATGAATCTCTACCGGTTTGTCGACACGATTGGCTATAAACCGGTTCTGGCCGGCAATATTAAAGGCCTTCAGGATCCCTATCGTACGCCTGAAACTCAAAAAGAGTTTGCAAAAAAGCACAAACAGAAACCCCGTATGGTGACCTCTTTTGCCGATGGTACAAAAATTTCAATGGAGATGGCCGTTGTGGCCAACGCCACCGGTTTTCGCTGCAAAACCCGGGGGATGTACGGTCCGGAATGCGATCATGTAAAAGAGGCCCTGGGCCTGTTCTCCGAAGAGGAGATGATGGACGGTGGAATGGTGGATTTTATCCTCGGAGCCGAACCCGGACCCGGTGTTTTCATTATCGCTTACAATGACAATCCCATTCAGCAGGGATATGCCCGGTACCTGAAAATGGGGGACGGACCTTTTTATACGTTTTATGTACCCTATCATCTTCCGCACCTGGAGGTGCCTCTTACCGCTGCCCGCGCTGTTTTATTCAGTGATGCAGCCATTGCACCGGCCGGCCCTCCTGTCTGTGAAGTGATCACCCTGGCCAAAAAAGATTTGAAAGCCGGTGAAACCCTGGACGGAATTGGTGGTTTCACTACATACGGGACACTGGAAAACAGTGATACATCGAGAGCAGAAAGCCTGCTTCCGATGGGTTTATCCCAGGATTGCGTATTGAAAAGAGATATCGAAAGAGATGAACCGGTCAGGCTGGAAGATGTTGACATTCCGGATGGCAGGCTTTGCGATACGCTTTGGCAACGTCAGTTAGATCAGTTTCAGGAGAAATAGGATGAACTGAACCGCGTCACCATTTAAAGAGGAAAATTATGGTAATAAATTCAGGTGAGATAGAAAATGGCTCTGTAATTGAAACGGAAATCTGTGTGGTGGGAGCGGGCCCTGCGGGCATTGCTTTTGCCCTGGAATTCGTGGATACGGACATCGACGTACTTTTATTGGAAAGCGGCGACAAGCAGTTTAAAGAAGACCGGCAGAAACTCAATAAAGGAAAAAACGAAGGTGTAAACGAAGAGATAATTGAAGGGATTTCCCACTATGACCTGGCTGAAATACGAGCCAGGGCGATTGGCGGAAGCAGCCACCGCTGGCACATTCCGCTTTCGGAAGAAGAAGGAGATGGGGTACGGCTGCGCGGGCTCGATAAAATGGATTTTGAGAAACGAGACTGGGTGCCAAACAGCGGCTGGCCGATCCAAAAAGAAGAGGTTGACCCCTATTTTGAAAGGGCTCATCAGGCATTCAAGATCGGGCCTTACCGGTACGATTCCGATTATTGGGCCGGCAATGGCAATGGAAATGGAGATGTGTTGAATGACGGTGATATAGAAACCACCTTCTTTCAATTCGCAAGAAAAGGTGTTTTTTATAATGACCATTGGGAAACGTTAAAAAATACCGGCAATATTGATGTTTGTTTCAACGCTACCGTGTTGAATATTAAATTGAATAAGGATGCCAAAGCGGCATACAGCCTGAGAGTTGCCGGGCCGGACGATAAACGGTTTACCGTAAAAGCCAGCTATTACGTGCTTGCCCAGGGCGGTTTGGAAATACCGCGTTTGTTGCTGCTGTCCGATGATGTGATGAAATGTAGCGTCGGCAATCAAAACGATCTGGTTGGCCGGTATTTTATGGAGCACCCTCATATGGAGTACGGCCTGTTTTATCC
>SLOU01000236.1 GCA_007132385.1 Balneolaceae bacterium
CAAATTCCTCCCGATGGCTCTGCCTTTGGGAAGGTCATAAATTTGTCATTTACCGTGGTTTAAATCCCTGAATGTTAAACTGAAGCCGGTAGACCAGGTCCCGAGAGGTGATGTATAACAGGCTGTTGTCCTCACCGCTCCATTCGACATTCGTAATCGACTGATCAAATTCAATGTCCTGAATATGATCACCGGTTACATCAAAAACCGATAGCCCGGACGGACCGGTGCTGTAAAGACGCCCATCCATATCGACCACCATTCCGTCTGCTGCACCGCCATCACCCCAGGGGCCTACACTGGCAAAGTGGCGGGGTGAAAACAGGTCTCCGTTAGCGTCCACGTCAAAGACAGTGATATCACCGGTTTCCGAATCGTTGACATAGAGTAATGTTTCATCGGCATTCAGCACAATCCCGTTCGGATAATCAAACTCCTCATACACAAGATTCAATTCCCCGTCGGGTGTTAATTGATAGACACCGCTGAAATCGAGTTCACGATCTTCATCATCCACTCCAAAAGGTGGATCGGTAAAGAAAATAGTCCCATTTGAATGGACGGTCAGATCGTTCGGGCTGTTAAGGCGGTTACCTTCGTAGTTATCGACGATAACCTCCAGCTCATGATCATTTGTGACCCGCGACAGCCGCCCTGCATGTTGACATAAAATTACTGACCCGTCAATATCGGCCTGGATTCCATTTGAGTTGCCGGAAGGTTCGATATGCACCTCGGAACTCTCCGTTTGTGGATCCCAGCGATAGACCCGGTCTGCAGGAATATCGCTGAAAAGAAGATATCCGTCCGGATGCCAAAAGGGGCCTTCGGTAAATTCGTGGCCGGTGGAGATGATTTCGGGTTCAGCCTCATCATCAATGAGTTGAATATCTCCTTCTTCACAAGCTGAAATCATAAAAATGCATATTAGAGCAGGATAGATTAATCGCATCATTTTCATATTGTTATTGATTTAAAAATTTACAGCCAATTCTGACAGGATTTCAATACAGTATAAGAGAAAGATCGGTTTTTGCAAGTTACGTATTGAATTTTTCAGCATATAATCCCGGGTTCGATTTTGTATCTGTGTATGAATCAACGTGAGCATTCAATTTTGCTGTCTCCTGAATCGCTCAACTCTGTCAAATATCTTATGAGTTCAATCTTGCCTGAACCCGGGTAAATATTGTAGCTGGTTTTACTTCTACATGCCATTTAAAACAATTTTGCCTGTATTTTGGTTTTTTTCCATCCGTTGGTGAGCTTCTTCTGCATCTTCCCAATCGAATATCGAATCGATAACTGGTATGATGGATTCATTATTAATGTAATCCGATACCTGTGACTGAAAATCACGGGTAAGTTGGATTTTGTAATCAAGCGTCCGGTTGCGAAGGGTAGAGCCCTTAAGGGTCAAGCGTTTCCGTAAAATCGGGATCAGGTTCATTTCCTTGACTTTTATGCCGCCCAGCATGGATAGATAGACCAATCTGCCATCCATTCCCAGGCAGCGAATATTCTTTTCCCAATAAGGTGCTCCAATGAAATCGATGACCAGATCGACAGCGTTTTTGCCGTATCTGTTTTCGATGAGTTCATCAAAAGATTTCTTCTTGTAATTGATGGCAAGCTCAGCTCCGAGTTCAAGGCATTTATTCAATTTATGTTTTTTGCCTGCGGTGGTGATCACCCTGCACCCAAACAGGCGCTTAGCCAGTTGTATGGCGGCCGTTCCCACTCCGCTTCCTCCGGCGTGTATGAGGATCGTTTCACCGAAATTGACGTTTCCCAGGTAGGTCAGCGCCTGATAAGCGGTCAGAAAAACTTCGGGCAGCGCTGCTGCTTCTTCAAAGCTGAGAATGTCGGGTATAGGCATCGCCAGGCCCTGGTGAATCGTGCAAAATTCGGCATACCCTCCGCCGGGCAACAGGCCAAAGATCAAATCACCAGCTTTGTAATTTTTCACTCCCGGTCCCGTTTTTTCCACGATTCCTGCCATCTCCAAACCCAGAACAGGAGAGGCACCTTCAGGCGGTGGATACTTGCCTGATTTTTGGAGTAGATCCGCCCGATTTAAGGCTGTTGCCTCGATTTTCACAAGTAATTCCTGTTCATTCGGGACGGGATCCGGGTATTCACCTGGAACCATTACAGGTTTATCACCGCTGTTGTCAACAAGTATAGCTTTCATACGTACAGAATGATAAAGTTTAGGTCATCTGACCTAAGTTTGTAACGTGCCATATTCATCAGGATGTTGTTCCTTTTAAGGGCAGTTCGATCCGGAACGTAGTGCCTTTGCCGGTTTCGGTCTCGAAAGTGATTTTACCTTCATGGGCTTCCACAATCTTTTTGGAGATCGCCAGTCCAAGGCCTGTACCACTCGATTTGGTTGAGAAATTTGGGACAAAGATTTTATCACGGTCACCTTTTTCGATACCTGACCCGTTGTCTTTTACTTCTATTACTGCATTTTTTCCATTGCGTGTTGATCGGATCGTAAGATTCAGGTCATTCCCGCCCGCTTCAATGCTGTTTTTGACCAGATTTATCAGTGTCCTGCGCAATTCATCGGATGAACCTTTCACATATAACGGGCGGCTGTACAAGTTGGAGTGAATCTGTCCCGGAGCTTCCGGTTCGTAGAATTCAACGACCGACTGGATCAGTTTGTTGATTTCAACATTGGTAAATTCCTCTCGGATCGGTCTGGCAAATTTAGAGAAATCGGAGGCAATTTTGTTGAGCGATTCAATCTGTTCGATGATATTGGCTGTTACCCGTTCCACATGATTTCGCAGTTCTTCCGCATTTTCCGGATTTCGGTCGAGCTGCCGTTTCAGATGCTGAAGATTCAGCTTCATGGGAGTTAGCGGATTCTTGATTTCATGGGCTACCTGTTGAGCCATCTCTTTCCAGGCAGCTTCACGTTCGGCTTCAGCCAGATTGATTTGAAGTTGTTTCAGTTTTTCAACCATAATATTGTATGCATTGGAAAGAGAACCGATTTCGTCCTGGCTCTGAACCGGCAGTTTGGTTTCCAGGTTCCCACCTGAAATCCGGTTCAGCCCTTCCTGTACCGTTTGCAGCGGGCGGGTTAAACGGCTCGATATCACAACGGTACCAATGATGAAAACCCCGAAGATGAGCAGATAGGTCATGAGCAGATAGCTGGTAGTTTCAAGCAACTGTTCTGTGTATAACGGAGTTTGAAGGAAAGTAGGAATCGCAATGACTCCGGCTGGTTCATTTTCCTCGGAAAGTAAAAGTCTGTATCCGATCAATAACGTTTCGCCTCCAATATCGATGGTTCTGACAACATGATTCCGCTGACGGTTATAGAGAAAATCATGAATCGGGTAGGGAAGCATCTTCGGGAGCAAATTCTGCTGAAAAATCTGTGGTGTCGTCGATTCAATCATAAGCTGATTACGGTAAAAAATCGCATCCACATCAAGAGGTGTTGTAATTCTTGAAAGGGGTATTAAACCAGCGGTTCCTGCAGCATTATTTTGTTCCTCAAGCGGCATGGCATTTGCCAGATTGTCGAGTTTGGTAATTATTTCCCTCTGAAGGTTTGATTCATTTTGCCGGTTAACAGCGTATTGGGTTGCCAGGATCAGGACCACAAGAAACAGGAGGGTCGATAATGTCAAACCGTCGAGAAGCCGGTTTTGGAATCGACGGCTTTGTCCGAAAAGACTGAAACTTTTCAACCCGAAGATCGATAGCATCGTAAAAAGTATAAGGCCGGCAAACAGGATCACCACATTAAATCGAAAGAAAGAGAAAAGGTGATTGTTAAATCCTGGTACCGGGGTACTCGCCTTTATGACACTGTCTTCCGATTTTTTTACTATCAGTTCCCGGAAATTTCCCTGCGCGGTGAGGTTGGATATAAATGCCAGAGAATCCTGTTCCACTATTTCCCTTTCCCGGTCGGAAAGCCGGTTGTATATGGGTTGATTGGCGTAGATACCCTTCACCAGGCTTTTAGAACGTATACCATTCGTAAATTCCGCCAGGTAGTAAGATGTTTTCCAGTCATCCTGTGTGGAGGCAGCAAGTACAGCTCGGATCGGTTTATTGAAATCAGGGCGTTCAACAAAAACTGCTGCGACAATCCAGCCGATAATTCTGTTTGGATTCAGTTCATCATAAATAGCAATCCAGCCCCTGTAAAAGGTTGTGTAATCATCCTGTGTCAGAGAAGACGGACGCCCCTGAACGACCGGACGGTTGGTTGCCCTGCGAATCTGCTCCTGATCATATGAAGTCTCTACTCCCAACAAAGTGTAAAATCCACGGCCGGGAGAATCAAAATTGGTTGCATAGTCGCTGATTATCTCGCCTTCAGTGTCAATCAAATGTATATCGTACGAATATCTTCTCCAGTCATCGCGTATGCTTGATTGTACAGCCCGTTGGAATTGTGCCTGGACGGCTGATGATCGTTGTTCTATATCCGTTTCAGAAAGAAAAATCAGTCGCTGTTCAATGGCTGATAACAGATCAAATGTTACCTGCCATGCATTTTCATCCTCTTCGGCGGCAAAATCATCGATGACAGAAACAAGCTGCTGATCCATCTTGTTTTCATAGGCATTTGCAAAAATCAGATATCCGGTTGAGGTAGAGACAAGTGAAATGATCAAAAGCAGGCGAAATCCTGACATTTGTAAAAAAGACTGCGGGTAGATATAGACGTAGGCAGCAGAGCCTATCGCCACGCCAAATAGTCCCATAGCGATTAGAAATTTCCAGAATTCAAAAAGTGACCTGGCCCCAAGAATCTGATCTGCAGCAAAATAAAAAAGAAGAAAACTGAGAGCTCCAATCAAACCGATTACAACGGTTTTATCTTTTTCCGAAGTGAAAAGGAACCACCAAAAACCGATTAGTAGTGCCAGCACAGAGGAGATAAAAAACCCGGTGGATATAAAAAGAATCCAGCTTGAGATATTGGGCATTAATTCCAGATCAAAAAGCGACAATTCAGCAACAGCAGCCGTATTCAGCGTTGCAAGCAGGTAAAAAAGGATCAAACATACACTCAATGCACCGGCTATAATTGAGTAAAAAAAGGTTTGATAGTATTTTTCAGGATCTGCAAAGCTCCATTTCCGGGTCAGGGTTGTGATCACCGAAAATGCAGCAAAAAAGGTAAAAAATGCATGCACTGCATAGTAAGAGATTGCCTGTAGAGAAGCGAGTTCACTTGCCGTCAGGTCTGGCAGGAAAAGTGGAATCCAGTTGACGGGAATATTTGAATGAACGAGGTATACCCAGAAGATTATAAGGCCTGATAACTGCAGAAATAATCCGGCCCAGGATCGCTTGGAGTAGGACCAGATAATAAAAAGGACAGCTCCGAGGAAAAAAAATGCAATATGAAAGAGTGTGCGCATGCGATTTACGACAGCTTCCCGTTCATTGAGATAGGATTCCAGGTCGGCCAATTCCGCATACACGATTCCCACCGAATCTGTGTTGGCAGTTTGCAGTTTACGGTAGTGGTTTAAGGGTATGGGAGCAGGATCATAAAAGTTGTACGATACCGGGTATTTATCAGCCAGACGGCTGTGACGTGAGAGGTTAAATTCCTGTTCTCTGGCGATTGGAATTACATTTTCCTGGGAGACTCTTCGGGTGGTATATAGAGTAAAGTGATCATCTTCGGAAAGGCGGAATGAAATTTTTCCCAACAGATATGTTACGTTGTTTTCCCTGAAAATATCCACGTAGAGTGAATCGTCCGGCAGATCACCGATGTTGGGCCTGGAAGTTAGTGCAAAGTTACTCCAGCTGAAGAGCTGATCGTTGCGCAGCAGTGATGCACCCCAGAAGTCGTGTAATATGAGCTCGTTATACACAGTCTGCCTGGAGATACCATCTGCTAAATTCTCTGTCAGGCTTTCCTTGAGCTGCAGGGTACTATTGCTAAAATTATCATGAAAGTTATGGAAAAGGGCTCCGGCTTCGTCCAGGCTTTTGTCTATCAGCAGTTCCGGGTCTTGCTTGCGAGGATCTTGATGATGGTGATACCACTCAAAGCCCACATACGTCAAAAAGACGATGTTGACCAGTAATAACAGAATGGTAACCGGTTTTGAAAAGGACCTTCTCATGGTTTGTATAATACCGTTGGGCTAACACACTCATTTAATAATAACATATCACATCAATTCCGCAATGCTACTACAATCAGGCGATTGTATATCAGGAAATTTTACTAATGGCTAACCGTAAGATAACGTAAATACCGCTTAAAGATTTGAAAAGCTTGCAGGAGGCCTAAACCTGGCATCGATAACTATTCATTTTCATCTGTCCCGACATTTCTGGAATCTCCGTTCTTTATATCCTGTTTGTTTCGGGAGTCTTGCTCATTTTGATCGGTTTCGTCTTCTTCTATCTCGATGATGTCAGCTTCCACTTCATATTCATCTTCTTCGGGATCCAGATCCCTTTCCACCAGAATCGTGACATCATTCATAAACATTACAAACATGGTAACAGCGGAAATGATTGGTGCGATAGCTGTAAAAAAAGCGGTGCCGGCAACACCGATGGTGAGCTTTGATTGGAAAAGAATCTCCCCTTTCCGGTTTTTGATGACCAGGTGACGGGCATTGCCTTCCCTGATCAGCTTTTTGAGCTGTGATAGCATCTCATTAAGGGTTCCCCTTAATTCTTCTACAACGGTTTGATTCTGGCGTCTCATCAGTTTATTCATTTTTTCTACATGAGGATTGTAAGGAATCTTTTCCTTACCGATCTTACATAATAATACGCAAAGAGAGACATAAAGATTCAAAGATATGTTTTCAAGAGTTTATTGTGCCGCTACCATCGGGGTAGATGCCCGTCTGATTGAGGTTGAAATCAATATCAGCGGAGGGTTACCGAAATATTTTCTCGTCGGGTTGCCCGATCGCGCGATCAGTGAATCGAGAGATCGGATAGAATCGGCCCTAAAAAATGCCGGTGTTTCGTTTCCCAGGGGAAGAATTACAGTGAACCTGGCTCCGGCCAGCCTGCCGAAAGAGGGAAGTTTATTCGACCTGCCGATCGCTCTCGGGCTGCTTGCGGCTTCCGGCCAAATCAGTACGGACAAGCTGGGGCTGTCACTGGTTTTAGGGGAACTCGCACTGGATGGGAAATTACGGCCGGTAAAAGGCGTACTGTCAATGGCAGTGGAGGCGCGAGACCAGGGGTTGAAATATCTGGTTGTCCCCTGTGGAAATGCAAAAGAAGCGGCAGTAGTAGAAGGTATTGAAGTATTGGGCATCAATAGTTTACCTGAAGTGATAGCATGGATTCAAGACGGAGAATTCTGCAAGCCTGTAAATGTGGATTTGAATGAGCTTTTCAGGATAAATGGTGAACAGCAGATTTTAGATTTTCATGATGTACGCGGGCAGGAAAATGTGAAACGGGCGATTGAAGTAGCCGCCGCAGGTGGACATAACCTGGTAATGGTGGGGCCGCCGGGATCAGGGAAAACCATGATGGCTCGGCGCATTCCGGGTATACTGCCGCCACTGACACTTGAAGAGGCCGTAGAGACGACAAAGATCCATTCGGTAGCGGGTTTGCTAAAGGAAGGAAATGCTCTTGTCACCCGGAGACCTTTCCGTTCACCGCACCATACGGTGTCGGACGTTGCACTGGTCGGGGGAGGAAGCATACCGCGTCCGGGTGAAATTTCAATGGCTCATAACGGTGTGCTTTTTTTGGATGAATTACCTGAATTCAGGCGAAGTGCACTTGAAGTGATGCGTCAGCCTTTGGAAGACGGTGTGGTCAGAATTGCACGTGCGAGAATGAGTGTGACTTATCCGGGAAAAATTATGCTCGTTGCATCGATGAATCCGTCACCATCGGGAGATTGGTATAACCCGGAAGATCCGGCGGCGGTTAACCCATCCCATATGCAGCGTTATCTCGGTAAGATCAGCGGGCCGCTGCTTGACCGAATCGACCTCCATATAGAGATCGAAAAAGTAAGCTACAAGGAGCTTTCCTCCAGGAGAAAAGGGGAAGCCTCTGCTGCTATTCGTAAACGGGTAATTCGGACAAGAGAGATCCAGCGTAAACGATTTCTCGGGATGAAAGGGGTTTACAATAATGCGCAAATGAGTACTAAGATGGCTCGAAAAGTGTGCCAGCCGGATCAAAACGGGAAAATTATGCTTAAAAAAGCGATGAATTCACTAGGCCTGTCTGCCCGGGCTTATGACCGCATCCTGAAAGTAGCCCGAACCATCTCCGACCTTGATTACTCGGAAACAATCAAATCTCAACATATTGCCGAAGCGATACAGTACCGGGCACTCGACCGGGAAGGGTGGCTGGGGTAACTGCGGGGCGAAAATATTCATTGACAGGAACTGGTTATATCACCATCTCAATCAAATTCTGTCGATGATCCGGTCAGGCACCATTTTAATGAGCCAGGCAATCAGTCGCCATCGTCTGGTGATATAGGCGTAATGTTTGCGATTGACGATGGCTTTGAAAATTTGCAGGGCTGCTTTTTTACTTGATGCAACCCAAAACATATTTTTTTGCCCTTCTGTAAGTTCACTTTCCACAAACCCGGGTTTAATATCGGTAATAATGATATCGGCATCGGATCGCAGGGCTTTCTGGCGGTAGCCCTGCATATAGTTGGAAATAAATGCTTTGGACGCATTGTATGGGGCAGAAGGGCCATACCCGAGCATAGAGGCGATTGAGGAAATTCCGACAATCTGGCCGCTGCCACGGTTTTCGAAATAGTCGAATGATCTGTTTGCCAGTTGAATAAAGCCCGAAACGTTGACATCAATACCTTTTTGTTCAGTTTCGATTGCAGACGACTGCTGGATGTTTGAAATCCCGGCGTTTAAAACCACGATATCCATTCCCCCCATTTCATCGGCCAGTTCGATAAGAGTCGTTCTGGCCTGTTTAAATTGGGTCACATCCATTTGCCGGTAAAAAAAAAGATCTCCAAACTCATTTTGCATTTCTTCGAGCCGTTCCACCCGCCTGCCGGTACCACCGGTCTTGTACCCGTGGTTTACAAATATACGGGCCAGCTCCCTGCCAATCCCTGAAGTAGCGCCGGTAATGATTACGGATTTAGCCTGATCCATAATGATTCATTTGTATGAGTCTGAATAATAGAGTTTGATTTGTAATAGGGTAAAACTTCTTATGTTCCAAATTCGATTTAAATCAAATCAAATAAGCCGGGCAGCCAGGTACTAAGTGCCGGCCAAAATGTAACTAAAAGCAGCGCTACTAACATCCCGATAAAGAGCGGCAGAAGCGGTTTGATCACTTTTGGTATAGTCGTTTTGGCGACACTGACTCCAACAAAGAGCAAGGTGCCAACCGGTGGTGTACAAATACCGATGCAGAGGTTCATAATCATGATAATTCCAAAATGGACTGGGTCGACTCCAAGTTCTACGACGACAGGCAGGAAGATCGGAGTGAAGATTAAAACTGCCGGTGTCATGTCCATGAACATACCGACGACAAGCAGGATCAGATTGATGATCAGCAGAATGACAATTTTATTATCGCTCAAGGCAAGCAGAGCACTAGAGATATCCTGCGGCATATTTTCGAAAGACATTACCCAAGACATACTAATGGAAGCGGCGATTAACAGCATAACAATGGATGTCGTGGAAACCGACCCCATCAATATCTCCGGGAGATCCTTTAAAGAGATTTCCCGGTAGTAGAAAGCGAGAATCAGGCAGTAAACTACCGCAATTGCAGCGGCTTCTGTGGCTGTGAATATACCGGCAACAATTCCACCTATGACGATAATCAGCAAAAGAAGGCTGGGGATGGCAGCGACAAAAGATGTTAGGACTTTTTTGATAGTCGTCCGTTCACCAACCGGGAATTTTTTCCGGACGGCCCAGATACCAGCAATTCCCATCAGAATCAAGCCAGTGAGAATACCCGGAATATACCCGGCAATAAAGAGAGCGGCGATAGAAGTCCCGCCACTTGCAAGGGAGTATATGATTAAAATGTTGGAAGGCGGAATGACAAGCCCCATCGAAGAGGAGGTTGTGTTAATGGCAGCTCCAAATTCCCTGGAGTACCCTTCTTCCTCCATTCTTGGATTGAGAATACTACCGATCGCAGATGCAGCCGCAACAGCCGAGCCTGCAATTGCACCAAAGAGCATGGCGGCTAACACATTTATATGTGCCAAACCACCTGGTAAAGATCCGATGAGGCTTTTTGCAAAGTCAATTAGACGCTGTGCAATCCCTCCCTGGTTCATGATTTGTCCGGCAAGGATAAAAAATGGAATAGCCAGAAGGGTAAAACTGTCAAGACTGGTTATAAACTGTTGGCCGTAGGTGGTCAGGGCTGTCATTGAGTCGATACCTATGAATAGAGTAAGAATCCCGGATATGCCCAATGCCCAGCCTATGGGTACCCCGATAGCAAGCAGAATAAAAAAACTCAGAATAAGAATTAACAGTTCCATAAGTTAGCCGTTTCAGCTAAAGAAGCAGGTTTGATTTTGGTTTATCATGTGCAACAGTAGTGATTCGACTTTTATCATGCATGCATCTGGCTTTCGTCCAGATCAGTATCGTTTTCCAACTGAGGACTATCCATTCCTTCAGAAAACATTCTTTTGATATCCGACAATTTGTAATAGATAACAAGAAGACCGCAAATCGGCCCGATCAGGTAGATAAAAGCCATGGGTATTTGCAGGGTTGGAGTCAATTGCATGAAGGTGTATGTGATATAGACAAGATGACCTCCACCGAGAACGAGTACAAAAAAAACAAATAAAATAATGATCGAATGGATCAGAAGTTGCAGCCTGAATTTCGATTTGGGTTGAAGTCTATGCAGGAGTACGTCTATGGAGATATGGGCATTCTGACCCGAAAGATAGGCTACTCCCAGAAGACTGACCCAGATCAGTAAAAAACGGGCCAGTTCATCGGTAAAAGTGCTGGGGGCATTCAATACGTACCTTGAAAAAACCTGCCATACAACATTGATAACCAAAATTCCCATCAGGAATATGAGCGTACCGCGAGTAAATTTGTCAATAATTTTTCTCATAAGTCGGTTAGTTGAATATGGCTTTTATTCGGTAAAATAGTCCCGGGAGTTATTCGATTTCCTGGATGCGTTCAACCCAGTAATAGAGTTCGGGATGAGATTCTCTGAAAGATTCATAAATCGGCATGACACGTTCACGGAAGGGTTCTTTGTCGGGGTAAATCACCTCAACCCCGGCTGCCTGTACCGCCTCCATTGATTCTTCGACCGAATCACGCCAGAGTATTTTTTGATGTTCTACCGATTCGTCGACAGCCTGTTGCAGCCATTGCTGTTCCTGCTCAGAGAAGCTTTCCCACAACGGAGTGCTGATGACCAGGAAATCAGGTACGGCAGTGTGCTCATTTATAATGTAGTAATCGGTCACTTCATAATGGCGTGAACTGTAAAAGCTTGGCGGATTATTTTCCGCCCCGTCCACAATTCCTCCCTGGAATGCTGTGTAAAGTTCTCCATATGCGAGTGGGGTAGCTGAACCTCCGTAAGAACGGATCAGGTTCATGGCCATGACACTGGGTTGTACCCGGATTTTCATTCCCCTCAGATCGTCGGGTGTCATAATCGGGCGGCCTTTTGTGTAAAAACTTCGAAATCCGGCATCGTAATAGGCTAAGCCACGCAAACGGTATTGCGATCCGGCTTCGAGAAATTCCTGGCCAATATCTCCTTCCACCACTTGCCGGTAATGGTCCTCGTCTCGAAACAGGTATGGAAGACTGAACACTCTTATGGGCGGAACAATATTTTCAAGTACAGCTCCGGAAATTTTTGTGATTCCAACCGTACCGATCTGTACGAGCTCGAGTAATTCGCGTTCGTCACCTAGTTGCCCGGTCGGATACATTTTAATGATCATTTCTCCATCGGAGATCTCATCCAGCCTTTTAGCCATGTAATCCATCCCGAGTGTCACCGGATGAGTGGCATGCATAGCATGTGCCAAGATGATCGTTCTCTGATCGGCTAATTCCCTATCCGAATCGGTGCATCCGGGCACTGTGAACAAGGAAATAATAAGAATGGCGACTAGGATTTTTGCTGCTTTAAGCATCAGATGCAATAATTAATGAATGAATACCCGAGTAACCTTCGTTGAAAAATTTGATTTTGAAAATTCAAATTTTCAATCCAATTTATAAAAAAAGACTTTACCGGTAAAGTTTAATATTTTATGATATAGGAATGTATATAGAATCAACAATTCTATAAAAATTGCGAATAAAAACCCAATGAACCGGAATAATGGAAAGTGAAGTAACACCTGCTATGAAAGAATCGATTAAACTGGCCAGGGAAATATCAACATATATCGGAGATGTCAGCCTGTATGAAAACTCCGTGCATGAAAATGGAGACGATGTTTTTTTTATGGTACGAGAAGGCCTGAAGAAATTTTTAATTGTATATGGTAAAAAAGGAAACAATTATTCGGAAATATTTTCGGGTGAAGAGCTCAACACGTTGAGTAAAAGCGTGCTAAAGTGTCCTTTATCTCATGAAAATGCTAAACAGGTGAGGGAACAGTTTACATTTACTCGAGCGGTTTTGATTGGTAAAGATAACTCTTACGGTTTTGGAGACCGTCTTGGCAATGCCGGGCCGGCTCATTTGAGGGCGGTAAGAAAAACGGGATTCAAGCCGATTCTTGCCCAGCAATCGATACGAGAGCTGGAAAGAACAAAACGCACAGCTGAGGAAGTGATGGATGCAGCCACCTGGTCGGTATTTCAGGAGGGATATCACGGAGGATTTGGCTCGGATGGCGACCACCTTAAAACACCCGATGATATTGATCGGATGGTTCGGGCCGGATATACGATGTTTACAATTGATCCAAGTGATTATGTCCGTGATGATGTTAAATCCCTTTCGTTGCAGGATCTTGAGGAGGAGTATCGTAAATTACCGTGGTCGGAATTGGATGAAGATGCAGACGTACTGATGAAACGATTGCTCGACCTGGAGCTGGAATTACGTGACGGTTTTCTGCTGTCACCCGGGAAAGAAGAAATTCTTCAGGGCATGGTGAAATACGGGCGGGTCGTAGTCCATACAAAAGTGATGTCCGATTATATAGATGAAACTTATCCGGACCATCCGACTGAACTTGAATTATCAGTGGATGAAACCGACGATCCGACTACACTTTTTGAACATTACCTGGTAGCTTCGGAACTGAACCGCCTCGGAGTGAGGCTGGTAAGCCTGGCCCCTCGTTATTGCGGCCATTTTGAAAAAGGAATTGATTTTAAAGGAGACCTGGAACAATTTCAGGATGAATACGTGCAGCATCTTGCAATTGCAGGGAAGTTTGGCGGTTACAAGCTGAGTGTACATTCTGGCAGCGACAAGTTTTCAGTCTACAAAGTGATCGGTTCTCTTGATTTGGGAACCGTTCATGTAAAAACAGCCGGAACCAGCTATCTGGAAGCGTTGCGGACTGTCGCTGAAGCGGATCCGGATTTTTTTCGGGAAATTTTAAAGTTTTCTCTAAAGCGGTTTGAATCCGATAAAAAAACCTATCATATATCTGCGGATTCGGATCGTATTCCCGATCCTGATTCCCTTGATAACAATGAGCTTGCAGATTTGCTCGACGATAACGATACCCGCCAGGTACTGCATGTTGCTTACGGGTCTGTCCTTTCCGGAGATTTGTCCGAATCCAGGGGATTTAAAAAAAGGTTGATGGAACTACTTGAAGAAAATGAAGAGTTGCATGAAGCCAATCTGGTTCGGCACTTTGAAAAACATTTGAACCCTTTTATTTAAATATGTGATGTGGGAAGATAATATGGTTACGGAAAAAGCATTTCAAAGTTAACATTACATTTTTCGTGGAAATAATTGTAGTAACCTGACAAGGTCAATCAGTTTCTTTTTTGCAGATACTAATTTTTTTATTCTTTGAAATTATATATAGAGATAATGAGTATAAAAATAGTTGCATTCGCAATAGTACTATCATCATTCATACTGACTATGTTTATGTTCAATTCTGATCACCCACCGTTGAAAGATAAGGAAGTTCAAATCGCCAACGTGAGCAAAGAGGGAGATAAAGAGAAATTTGAGGCAATTCGGCAAACATTTAAAGAACGCAATCCGGGATATGATATGACATATCTGTCCGGTGTCCGCAGGGTGGAACCGAAAGAATATATCCAGGTGGCATTCGTTCAGGAAATCGACGGTGTTACCAATCAGGACGTTCTGGCAAAGGCCGTTGTCAGCGGTAACCCTGGTTCCGAAAAACGATCGGAGGCGATTGTGGGAGATATCCTGATGATACAAAAAGGAGAGAGCATGGAGTTTGATACAGATATGGGGTTGCTTGTATTTCGCGTCCCACAGGAACCGGAGCAGGACCTTCCCGCTTTTATTCGGCCAGACTGGGATGACAATATTACCGATGTGCCCGGTGGGTGTGCGACGGAGATTGACGCATACAGACGTATTCTTTTAACTTGGGAAAAAGAGGTGGGTGAGTATATTTATCATGCCATCAATGCCCACCGGGTCCGTATTTACGACTCATTCAGTCATTACCACCCGGTTGAAGGAGGGTTTGATGAGTTTTACCTGGTTCAGATGGTCATTCCGGGAGCAAAAATAATTACCAGTGAGCGTGTAGACCTGATAAACAATCCCGGACAAGTTGATCCTTCACAGGTGGATGATTTGATCAATGAATATGAGCTGGAGGTCGGCGACCTGGTATATCTGCCTCGTGGAGTGATGCACCGGGGATATGGCGGTATTCTGACCCAGGTTATTACCATTCCTGGATTTATTCCGGGCAGTGAAATCGGGGTGGATCATCACCTGAGAGCGATCAACGAGCGTCTCGGTCTGGACGAAGATGATGAATTACCCTATAACGAAGAACACTCCCATGAGGCTGTTATTAGGTAATTCCCAGAATTTTAGTTAAAACATGCCACAAAGGTATCATCTGGAAAACAATCAAAATGGAATGATACCGGATCCAGAAGACCAGCTTTTTCCAACAACACCTGGGTAGAACAATCGAGTGTTTGAAGAAGAAGTTTTTGGATGAAGAGGCAAATCCGTTCGGGTTGTAAAGTGATTGGGGGATTTCATTAATAAAACAAATGCAATGCTTAAACAAAAAACTGATGATTATGATTAGATTTCATTCATTTATCCTGGCACTGGCAGTGTTACCATTTATAATTTTTATTGCTAATTCCTGTGCATCTGCAGATCAGGATCCGATTCAGGCGCTTTTAATTACCGGAGGAGGCTGGCACGATTATGAAACACAGGAAACCCTGTTGGTGAGTGGTATCAATGAGCGTTTAGGAGAGAATATTGAGTGGACTATTATTCATGAAGGGGACGGGGAACCGGACCATCATTTATCGATCCTCCAGGAAGAAAACTGGGCGGATCAATACGATGTGATTGTTCATAATACTGGATTTGGACGTGTGTCAGACTCCAATTTTGTTTCACAAATGGTTGAAAGTCACCTTGGAACTCCAGCCGTTTTGATCCATGCTTCTATCCACAGTTATCGTTTTGCAGAGCCGGCAGATCCATGGTTTGAATTCCTGGGGTTACAGTCGATGGCGCATGAGTCGCAACGGGAATTTGAAGTAGAGAATCTGGCACCGGATCATCCGATTATGCGGAATTTCCCTGAAACCTGGATGAGTCCGGTTGATGAAGTCTATATCGTCGAAGAAATCTGGGGGGATATCAACCCGCTCGCCCGGGCTTATGGGGTGGATACCGAGGAGTATCATACGGTTAGCTGGACTCACGAAACCGATGGTGTGAGGATTTTTGCAACTACGCTCGGCCATGGTAACGAGACCTTTGAACAGGGTGAATTTCTGGATAAAGTAGCTTACGGAATTCTGTGGGCTGTGGGCAGATAACAGTTATCAGGTATTTGTCATTATATCTGGGTATCCAGCAATTACATGCGGGATTGTCGTGTAAATAATATCATTATTTATTCTTCTCATACATGGTGCCGAGCATATCAAACCAGATGTCGTGTTGGCTGACCGTACTTGATGTTATCGGTTTGGACAGCGCAGCTTTCGCCATGGCAAAGGTATCAGGATTCAGGTCAACAAGTTTTTGCGCAATTTCACTGGTTTTGTTTTCCAGATGTATGGTTTTGACAAGAAAATTTACGAGTCCGTAGTGATGTGCCTCCTCTGCGCTCATGTGCTCGCCAAAATAAATAATCTCTTTGGCTTTGGCTTCTCCGATAAGTTTTTTAAGCCGAATAATACCTCCCCATCCGGGCAGCCAGCCGTGCTGAAGCTCAGGGGAGCCAAGCCGGGCAGATTCGGAAGCGATGCGGATATCGCAGGAAAGCGCCAGTTCAAGTCCCCCCCCAAGGGCGTACCCCTGTATCGCAGCCAGGGTCGGTTTTGAACAGGATTCAATTGAATTAAATACATCATGTCCCTTTTTAATCCAGTGAGCCAATCTCTTTTGATCCAGTGAATCGAATTGTTTGAGGTCCATCCCTGTAGAAAAAGACTGGTTGCCGGCGCCTCTGAATACGACGGCACGAACATCAGCGTTTTGTTCGGCCATCCGGACGGCTTTTCCTATCTCGTCAAGTTCAAGGATACCAAAACAGTTCAGCATTTCGGGCCGGTTTATGGTTATGTTCAGGGTATGATTAGTAAGTGAAATTTTCAGATTTGAAACTGACTCCATTAGCATTTTTTTAATCTTATTGGTGTTATTTGTTTGATAACATTGCTGGAATGTGGAAATTTAATGCAATAACAATAATATCCGGACGGTCGGTTTCAAAGATACGTCAATTCTCCAGTTATGTGGTTACACTCTGCTTTACTCCTAAACGATCATCGGGTTTCTGTATGGTAATTCCCCCTTCTTTGACCAGGATTAAGAATGAATTTTCCTAAGCTCGAATTTCCTGTCTGAAAAAAAACGGGATGTCCATCAGTTTTAAATCCGGCACAACATCCGGAGTGAAATCCATTAATCCGTCGTTATCCATGACTCCAAAATAGGAATCCATCTTGTACATCCTCTTATTGAGTCCGGATTCATCTTCAAAATAGTTCGGCCGGGATAAGCCAATATCCAGTACCTGGACGCAAAGCTCTCCAGACATGCAACTATCTGCTCAATCCCGCAAAAATCTGAATCAGACTCATCTTGACATGAGAAATAAAAACAACTACTTCCAAAAGCAAACGACTCTTTAGAAGAGCGCGGATATTGGAATGTAATGTAACAAAATTTGTCAAGGTATTAACATGCCGGCAAAGCCTTACGGATTCCGGCTTCCAGCCCACGTAGTTCGGAAAGCCCACGTAACCGGCCGATGCAGGAATAACCCGGAGCTGTTTCTTTGCAGGAGTCGTCGAGCATTTTGTGGCCGTGGTCAGGACGCATGGGAATATTCAGGTCGTCCCGGCCTTCCTTTTTCCTTCGAACCTGTTCTTCGATAATGGTCTGCATGACTGTTGCCATATCCATACTTCCTTCCAGGTGGTTTGCTTCGTGAAAAGTCTTATCATCTTCCCACTGAACGCTGCGCAGATGAATAAAATTGATTCTGTATCCGAGCCTTTTTACCATGCCGGGCAGGTCGTTATCTTTTCGGGCTCCATATGATCCGGTACAAAATGTCAGCCCGTTGGCCGGAGTATCAACTACATTGATTAACTGTCTGGCATCGTGTTCAGTGCTAACCACTCTCGGCAATCCGAACAGGGGAAACGGGGGGTCATCGGGATGAATCGCCAGTTTTATTCCTGCTTCTTCTGCCACCGGTACAATTTCCCGGAGAAAATCGTAAAGGTTTTTACGTAAATCATTTTCTCCAATA
>SLOU01000076.1 GCA_007132385.1 Balneolaceae bacterium
GCGGCCCTGCCTGCCGAATTTCTCTGCCAGCTCCGGATCAGATAACAGGGACAGGATCTTCCCGGCCAGTTCAGCCGGGTTCCCTTCCGGGATGATGTAGCCGGTTACGCCGTCTTCTATCGCCGATGGAATCCCGCCCGAATCCGACCCGATTACAGGGAGCCCGCACGCATTCGCCTCGAGAAAAACGATCCCGAACCCTTCGATATCCGGCTCCTGCGTGCGCGAAGGCATCACAAAAAGATCTCCGGCGTTGTAATACCGGTTGATCTCCTGGTAGGGCACCCGGCCGGCAAAGGTCACATGTTCTTCCAGGTCTTGCTCACGTACGATCTGCTGGAGCCTCATCTTGTCAGCGCCTTCCCCCACAACCAGGTAGTGGACATCCGGCACCTGATTAAGTACTGTTTGCAAAGCCTCCAGAACCGTATCAATCCCCTTGCGTTTAACCAGCCGTGTGATGGTCAGAAGAACTTTTTTGTGCTCGATTCCAAGCTTTTTGCGGATTTCAGACGCGTCTTCCGGGTAAAATTTCTGAGGGTCGGTGCCGTTGATCACAACTGTGATTCGAGACGGTTCCACACCGAGCTCTTCCAGCCTGCCGGCAGTATAATCGCTGACCGGGTACAAATGATCGGCGTGATCGAGCACCCACTGCCTGTACTTGTGGAAAAGCCGGCTCAGGCCCGGAATATGTTTATAAGGATTGAAAAGCAGTTCCCGGATATGCGCTGCAACAAACACCTTGCCGACCAGTCCGGCTTCGCGGGCACGTATCGAAGCCCCCGCTGTCTGCCATTGGGAGTGAAAAACGGCATCGACCGGATGATCACGCAGAACCGGTCTCAGATTGGTCAAAAGTGAAAATGCCAGCAGCTCATTGCGGCTCTTGAGCCGGAACACCGGGAAGTTCAGTGCCGGATCCAGATCACTGGATCCGGTTTTGTTCGGACAGATCACCCCCACCCAGCTACACCATTTGACCAGATGTGTGGCATGAGAAAGTGTATAGGTCTGTATGCCGCCGGTTTCAGGAGGAAAATCCTGGGTAACGATCATCAGTCTCATGCCAAAAGGATTCGGTTAAATTTTGCTTTATATTTAGCGCTCAAAACAGAACATTCAGAAACCAACGTAATTGCTGCTGCCTCTACGCTCTCAATGCGCAGGACGAAAATAATACTTATCGGCAAGCTCTAAAACATGAACTTCCGGAAAATGACTGCCCGGCTGAAAGCGTTCTTTCGCACGCCGTTCGGCAAATCGGTGTTGAAGTGGGCTCAACGCCTTTTTTTATTTGCAATACTGGTATGGCTGATCTATGCATTAACCGAGATCGGATGGGGAAACCTGTGGAATTCCCTGCCCACGCAATTTGCTTTTTACCTGCTTTTTGTGCTGATGTATTTTCAGCTTCCCTTGTTCGAAGTTCTCATCTACCGGATCACCTGGACTTTCGATGCCGTCCGGTCAGTTCCCGTTTTCCTGCTGAAACGCGTCTATAACAGCGACCTGCTGGGGTACTCCGGAGAGGTTTATTTTTATATATGGGCACGCAAATTTCTTTCGCTCGGTGACAAAGAGATTTTCCTGATTATCAAGGACAATAACATCATCTCCTCGGTTGCCTCCACTCTGGTTGCCTTCGGGCTCCTTGCCGCTTTTTTGTTTACCGGGCAGATCCGTATCCTCGAATGGATTGTCGACCAGCACCAAGCCTATTTTTGGGGCGGATTGGCCCTGACCGTTCTCCTGGTTTTTGTTTTTATCAAATTTCGCCAGTTCGTGATCACCATGCCGCTGAAAAGCGCCTACAAAATTTTTAATATCCAGGTTTTCCGGCTGATACTTCTCCAGGCGATGAATGTGGCGATGTATTACGTGGTGATCCCGGATGCACCGTTATACGTCTGGTTTACCCTTATTTCAGTAGAAATTATCCTCTCGCGCATCCCCTTCCTGCCCAATCGCGACCTGATTTTTGTGGGGATGAGTATCGGTCTTGCCGAGGGGCTGATGGTATCCCAGGCTGAAATCGCCGGTCTGATGGTGGCCCGGGCGGCGCTGTCAAAGCTCTTTTCACTCTTTGCCTTTGCACTGGCAAATCTTGTTAAAACAAGCTCTGTAGTCCCCGGACTCGATGAAGAATCGCTTGAAGTGATCCGGCAAGAGAAGAATTCAAATACCCAATCCTGAGGCTGATCCTGTAAGGTTATAAGTGTCCGGGACTATCTTTTTTACCGCTCCTGGTATATTGAATCTATAGGCCAGAGGCCGGCATCTGTCCACACAGCCGGTACTGTGAGCAATTTTTCCTGAATCGCCCCCCTCAGGCAGCGTACATCCGCCTCTCGATCAGAGTATTGAGCTCAGAATGAGGTTTTTTGTCGAGCAGCCGGTTAAAGAGTTTGTCCCACGGATAGCCGATAATCAGTAAAATATAGATATACGGCCCGAAAAAGATGTTCATGGTCAGTACGATCCCAACGTGCATGCTAATAAGCATGGTTGCCTGGATCCAACGGGTCTTCCGGAACCATAGCAGGAACCCTGACAATTCGACTAGCAGTCCGAACGTCAGGATCAATGTGGAAAGCCACCAGTGTTCAAACATCAGTTCCTGGAGCAGGTTGAACTGAAAAACCCCGTCCTGCGACAAACGGTCGATCGACCGTTCCCCCATCCACAGGTACATATGTGAACCGTCGGACCAAACCGGGCCGCTGCCGATCAGTTTACTCATTCCGGCCGACACATAACCCATTCCTGTGAAAAAGATTACAAAACCGAATGCCACTTTTCGCTGTGTCGATTTGTCATTGAAAAATGCATAGGCCAGGGCAAATGAGAGCAGTACCATCGCCGTTAGGTTCGACCCGTGGGAGATTTCTCCCTGGGAGTATCGCGACACGTAATGCAGGTGGAAAAAGAGCAGTGCAACCAGGTAAGAATAGCGCCACTTCCCGATAATGCCGATCAGTACCAGTACGGTAATCACAAATGCATTTGCGTAAGCAAAAACCGGTTCGAACATAAATTCCACGTTTATGTAATTGGCCAGGCCAAGCGGTAGAATCACTTCACTGAGCAGCGGCATATAGGAAGCCCAGCTCCAGGCATACATAAAAACCTGGTAGGCCATGACCACCTCAACCAGTTTTATCAGCAGGTAGCCGCCTCTCGTCTCTTCCCGGTCGAATTGGAAGAGGTGTTTAAAAAACCCTTCAAATCTCATTCATCTGCCAGTTTGGAATTAGTACAGGTGTTTACAAACCCTGAAAATTTCATTCGTCCACCAGTTTGGAATTGAAACAGGTGTTAAAAAACACTGTAAATTTCATTCGTCCAACAGTTTGGGATTGAGAATCGTTGTGTCGGGCAGAAGATAAAAATAGGGTGTGAATTCAATGACCGTTTCGTGGGATCCCTGGTCTGCAAACCGTCCCCTGGCCCGGTAAACCACAAAACCGTGATCATTCAGGTAATCCCCGAAATATCGCCGTATGCTCTGCATTCTGCGGGGCGACCAGTCCTCATTTTTCTGAATGAGGTTGGCAAGATCGTTTTGATTCAGGCCGATGTTGTCCAGCGCAAATACATTCCCGGGAAGTTCGTCACTGCGAAGCACCTGCCAGTCTTCCACCTGATAATCCGCTCCAACTTCATGAACCAGCGACCGGGACCACTCGTTACCGGCTTGTGAAAACATCGGGTAGATGGAAAACGGCCAAAACTCACCCAGGTGCGTGGCAACCAGCAGGGCATAGATAATTAGTACCGTATAGAGAATTTTTACCGCTTTCTTCAACATAGTTGCTCATTCGTAAATTTTCAGCTGTAAAAATACACAATCTGTCAGATTTAATGGAACCAAAATTTATTTTACGGTTCCCGGCTCACGGACATAAACCGTGAAGAACACCGATCCGGGTATTGACTAATCCAATATTATTGGGATATTACGCAAACAAAAAAACAATATTTTATCAAAATTTATGAAAACCGAAATGGAGAAAAAAGAAAACCAGGGGTTATCGCGTCGCCAGTTTATCAACACGGCCGCAATGATGACGGCAGGGTTTGCATCCCTTGGAGCCGGCCCGGTGATGGGTACAAATACAGGCCTGGGTAAACGATCAGCACTGCAGAAGACCACGATAAACGGGGTTGAAATCGGAATAATAGCTCCTTATGCATTCAGGGGGCTTTCCCGAAACGCTGAAGAGATGCTGGAATTCTTGGTTGATCTTGGCATAGGTGCTGTTGAGATGCAAAACCCGCCTGTAGAAGAATTTGCCGGAATACCGGACGAAAACCAGGTCGAGTGGCGGATGTCGGCAACTATGGACAGATTTATTGAGCTCCGCAGGATGTATAATGATGCCGGGGTACGTTTTTATGCCTACAAGCAAACACTTGACCACAATATGTCGGACGCAGAATATGACTATACATTTAATGTGACGAAAGCACTTGGTGCGAACCATCTTACCATGGAACTTCCCGGAGACGACGATGACGGGACGTTGACCGATCGCATCGGCCGGTTTGCCGCCAAACATCAGATCCTGGTCGCCTATCACAACCACACACAGGCAAATTTCAACTTTTGGGACCGGGCGATCTGGCAATCACGATATAACGGAATGAATCTTGATATTGGTCATTACGTAGCCGGAACCAGTGAAAGCCCGATACCCGTTATGGAAAAGCACTGGGACCGCATCGGCAGCCTGCACCTGAAAGACAGGAAAAAGAATCATGGCGATAATTATCCGTGGGGAGAAGGTGATACCCCGATCGCAGAAGTGCTTCAGCTCATGCGGGATCGCCGGGCAAGTTTTCAGGCAACCATCGAACTGGAATATGACATACCGGACGGCTCCGACCCCCTTCAGGAAATTGCCAGGTGCCTGGAATTTTGCAGAGAGGCTTTAAACGCCTGATCAATAAATTTCCTGTATCCTGTATCCGCGACACGCAGTGTTCGCCTGCATCCAGTATCCTGCTAACCTGCATCCTGCGGCTTCCCCAGCCGTCTGGTTTACCTGTGTTCAGCATCCTGCGGCTTGCCCCCAGCCACCACCTGCTTCCAGATCGCATCCGAATAGTCAAGGAA
>SLOU01000147.1 GCA_007132385.1 Balneolaceae bacterium
GGGCGGTGAAATTAAAAATCGCTCAATTTAGGTATAATCAATTTGTTTCTGTTATCCAGATTCCTTTATGCCTTAAAGAAGCTATTTAAATAAATGGAAGATCAGGTGCTCAATGCCTGTCTTCCATATTAGTTTGGCTCTCTCTTGATGTACTATCTCTATATTAATTAATAATTTAAAGCATTTTTTTCAGTTATCTATTACAGAAATCCGAAAAAATGTTACAAAAATCACGGTTTTTTAAAAGTGGTTCCGGTATCATTTTATTTGCTTTAGGGGAATTATGTGCCTTTACCGGTTTTATTGATGGATTCTCGCTTTTCAAAAAAGGTTTGAATTCCCATCAATTATCTCACAACCTGCCTGAATATTCGGATTCATCTGATATAGCCCCTAAGCTGCTGAAGGTTTCTGGAGCCGGAGAATAAGCGATTAAAGCAAATTGTTGCAGATAAGGAGTTTGAGCTCACATAATCTGTGATATGTGTAAAATATTAAAAGTAAAGTATATCGCATATTGGGAAGAATATGCTCAAATTATATCTGTGAAGATCCCCCATATTTGTACATCAAAGCATGAACAATCAGGAATAAAAATGAACCAGACATTAGGCAGTATATTAAGCATAGTCGGATTGATAGGTGTTATATTTTTCGGATATCAATACATGGCCGACACAGAATCTTTTCAAATATTTGGAGCAGACATAGCTGTCAGTACGGGAGACTATGTTCCGATCCTGATTTCTGTAATCGTACTTGTGGTTGGTTTGTTTCTTTATCGATCAAAGTGAGAACAGAATTAAACTATTGTCAAGTCAATTTTGATCAAGAAGCCTTCTAAGCGCGTTCGTTCCATATCCAGAAGTTTATTCTGAACAATTTCTTCAATTGTACTTTGCCGGGGAGATACTCTGGGATTGCTCATAGTACCGGTAATCTGGACAGGGACTACGATGGTGCCGTTATCCCGGCTCAGGGCATCCACAGCCTGACTTGATATTACGGAAGCGATTCCGTTTCGGAAGCTTGCCGGCAGCAGCAGTTGTGCCGTAAAATTGATTTCATCTGTAACAAGATTCTGAGTTCCTGTTAGTTCTATGCCGATATTTTCACTGGTAAGACGGAAGTCGGAAAATCTCAGGATTCCGTTACTAATGGAAAACGTGGCGTTCCACTCATCCAGAGCCAGGTTATTGAGCTCGCGAGCACTCAGCAAGGTCGCCAGTTGCTCTTGGATTGGATGGCTCCGCAGTCGTGTTCATCTCATCCGGTGTTACCGTCAGATTGCCCTGCAGATCTGTTACCGGAAGAGGAAGTGAATCACCGCTAACATTAACTTCCGAAAGTTGCATTTTTCCATTCAGGGTGATCTGCTGAGGATCCCCGACAGGCCCGTGCGCATTCAGGTTCAGGTTGGCGTTTCCTGTGAAATCGTTTATCCAGGGTTCCAGCGAATAATAGACCGTTAAATTAGCTAAAGCAGCATCCGTGTTTATCAACAGGTTAATCAGCGGTTCATCATCAAGGTAATTCTGAATAGAACCACTCATGTTGACCACATTGTTGCCGGAAGTGAACCTTCCTTCCT
This sequence comes from Balneolaceae bacterium, assembly GCA_007132385.1. Lineage (GTDB taxonomy): Bacteria > Bacteroidota > Rhodothermia > Balneolales > Balneolaceae > SLOU01. Next base: position 1,592 of record SLOU01000147.1, read on the forward strand.
GTATAGTTAGAAGGGTACTGGTAGCTGACGCAACAAAAGTAACCTCTTCCAGAGGTTTCCCAATCGATTCATGTGCAAAATACCCATTTCGAAGCTCGATGTTGCTTTGCTGAAGCGCACTCTCAAATTTGTCTGCCTGGCCACGAATCTGCGCACTGGCTTTTAATTGTCCACGCATCACCAGGGTATCTTCATCAATCGGATAAAAATCCTTGAAAGTGGCGAGGTCAAAATCAACATCCACAGCAATGTCGAATTCAGGTTGTTCAGCCATAGGATTGACAACTGTGCCGCTCATGGAGTACCGGTTAGCCAAAGCACTCAAAGAAGCGTTTTTGATCTGCACTATTTCCTGGCTCGCGTCTATATCAGCGGAAATGTTTTCGATAGCATGAAGTACATCAACATATTTCACCGATCCGTTTTTTAGTGATAATATGCCGATGAAAGTGACGTTTTCAGGTGCCTGCATGTTACCTTCGGCTGATCCTTTCACCTTAAGCAGGCCACTCAGTTGCTCGACGCCAAATTGATCTATCGGATAAAACCAGCTGACGGTTGCAAGATCCATATCGCCATCAACTGACAAAGAGAAGAGGGAAACTTCATCGAATGGTGTTTCGATAATGGCGGAGGCGCTTATCTGATTGCCGGCGGCATTGGCAGCGAATTGTTCAAGGGCTATCCGTTGGTTGTTAGCAAGGAGGGAGAAAGTGATATCCCGGATGGGTTCAGGCAGATCGGGATTTTTAAGATAACCGTCGATAACCTGTACATTAAGTTCAAAATCAGGTAGCTCTTCTTCTGTATAACAATTGGAGACACGTCCTTCCAGTGTGAAACTGCCGCTGGTCTCAAGATCCCTGGTATATTCATCATATTTCGGAGGTGCCAGCCTTATAAGTTCACCAAAATTGTCAGAGCTGGAGGTAAACCTGAAACCCAATTCCGGTGCTTCACTACTCCAATGACTTATCGAGCCTGCTATATTCAGGGCCAGTCCCCGAATGGAAAAAGTTCCATCGGTCAGGTACAGAATTTCCTGTTCGAGGTCAATGGTGGAGGTTTGCTGTAATTCAAGCTGTAAATTATTGAGGTATTGGGTTCCTTCATAATAGACAGTGAGGGACTGCAAGCGCGCGTCAACATTACTTTCAATCAACTCTGCATATCGCAACCCGATTTCCGCGTCAAACTGTTCAAGTGTAATAGTGCTGTTGCCAAGTTCATCACGATACACTACTCCTGCGTCACGGATGACAATTTTGGGAATTTGTAAAGTGAATTCGCTTTCTGTTTCGACGGGTTTTTCGTCAGCAAGCAGAAAATCAATTTTTGTGGTTGAGTCTTCGTACACCGTGTAAAAAATTTGAGGCCGTTTCAAGTCAAGCCGGCGGATGTAAATGTCATTTCTGATAAGCGGAAACAGCCGGACAGCCACGATTATTTCATCCATGCTCATCACAACATCTCCGTGATCGTCCGGCAGCATAAAGCCTTCAACTATCAATCCGAATTGAGGAAAACTCCGGAAAAATGTAAGGGATAACCGGTCAATTTGCACTTCACGGCCCATGGCCTCATTGATGTGCGGTACAATTAAATTCTTGAGCCTTTCATCAGTGAAATAAATATTGAGGCCTATTATGAGCAGAATCATAAAGGCGATAAAACCGGCTGATATTTTGAGAAATAGTCGCATAAAAAATGAAGTTACTTGTTATGATTCGGGGTATGTTGTCCCGTTTTTAAATTATCCGAATGAATGGAAGAAAAATTATTCATAGAGTTTTATTGAACAGGAATTTTCAGCCACCGGCCTTGTTCAATCTGGTCTTCAAGTTCAACCTAGTTTATAATGGCGATATTCATAGCGTCGACTCCCATCGGGAGCGTGTCAGGAAGGAACGTTTCAAATCTCCCGCTTCTCTCAGCTCTGAAAGTACGGAGCCTTACGGGTTCTTTATTTAATTTTTCGCCATATATCAAATTGTCGATTATTTCCATATACCGGTCTTCGATTCTCACTGTCTGTTCATGACCACGCTCTCTCCAGTGATTTGCTTCTCTTGGAATGTTACGTTCCCTTTCACCCGGATCAGGGTGCGTAGAAACAAAATTAGGTATGCTTTGGCCATGCATCTCTGAAATTCGTTTCAGGCTTGTGAACAGAGCCGCCCCTTCCGCGGCATCATAATTACTCAAAGCGGCATACTCAACGCCAAGCTTATCCGATTCTCTTTCATTGTCTCTGCTGTAACTAAGAAATATCAGTTGAGCGTCCGTACTGCTTAAATTCAAAAGAGTCTGACCTGGCAGGCCAAAGACCTCCTGTCCTATGAGAGCCCCACCGATAATAGCAACCTGCCCTATAGTTTGTCTCAGGGCGCGTTGTGATGAATGTCTGGCTGCTACATGTCCGATTTCGTGGCACATTATTATTTAAATCCGGGTATCACTCTACACAGCATCAGGTCAGGCAGGGAATAAAAAATCCGCTCTAGTGATGATAATCACCCATTTTTGTGTTCCCGGCAGGGCGCATTCACTTGGGAGTGAAAGTCTTCTATGCACCCGACAGGGGGAAGCATTAGCCGAACGGCAAGGGTGTCCACCGCGAGGTGAAATCCGAAGGAAGCCGAAGGCAAAACGCTGGCCCGACGAACAGAAATCACATATGAGGCATGCATGCCGGATGAGAAGACATATATCTTCAAAGTCCCATATCTGTACGGAAGGTGTGTATGTAGATGTGGCGGGCATAAGCGCGAAGGTGAATGCGCATTACCCGGGGAGATCTACCGGCCTGCCCCGGTGCGGGTGGTTGAAATTCCCAAGCCGGGTGGAGGCAGGCGGATGCGGGGCATCCTCGAAGAACTCGACGGATGGATCTGTCGCAAGCTTCGCTGTGTGTTGTGGCGTCAATGGAAACGCACCTTTACGCGAGTAAAACACCTGATGAGAGCGGGACTGGACGAGGTAAGAGCCTGGAAATCGGCCACAAACGGCCGGGGTCCATGGTGGAACGCCGGAGCCAGTCACATGAATCAGGCGTACCCGGCAAAGTTCTTTGAATCATTGGGGCTCATCCGCCTGACCAACCATCATCTGAAACTTTCAATGGCTTCATGAACCGCCGTATAAGGAACCGTATGTACGGTGGTGTGAGAGGACAGATAAAGATATATTGTGCTTTACACTATATCTTTATCTTCCTAATCGATAGTGGTTTCTTAAATGGAAGATGAAGGTTCAATTTTTCGCAATTTTTCGGGACGGCCGTATTTGAAATCTCACAAAAAAATATCCATTATATTATAATGAACTCTTACACATCGCCGTAAAACAGTTACATACGGATGCAGGAATAAAAATTAAAAAAAGTACAAATTGACTGGAGGCTATATCTTAAGTCACATCTGTCCAAAACGATTGAATAAATAAAAAATGCCAGTGTGAGGCCCGAAAGCTCGGACTTTTTTATTTTTTAGGATACTCCAAACATCCTAAACCCACA